>NZ_KV793047.1:0-441816 GCF_001808345.1 Staphylococcus sp. HMSC06C11 | reverse complement strand
AAGTAACACTAACTTTCACTTCGTGAAAGAAGTGTTACTTTACATATACATACCACCATTAACATGAATTGTTTGACCAGTAATATATTTAGCTTTATCTGAAGCTAAGAATGCAACTGTATTAGCAATATCAGTATCTTCACCAAAGCGTGCTAACGGAATTTGCTCTAACATTTGATCTTTAAGTTCATCACTTAAAGCACCAGTCATATCAGAAACAATAAAGCCTGGAGCCACTGCATTAACAGTAATACCACGTGAAGCTAACTCGCGAGCAGATGATTTAGTTAAACCAACCACTCCTGCTTTAGTTGCTACATAGTTTGCTTGGCCAGGATTACCCACTGCACCAACAACACTTGATAAATTAATAATCGCGCCTCCACGTTGACGTAACATTTGAGGCGTCACTTTTTGAATGCAATTAAATACACCTTTTAAATTTGTGTCAATCACATCGTCCCATTCTTGTTCTTTCATACGCATTAATAAATTGTCTCTAGTAATACCCGCGTTGTTTACTAATACATCAACAGAACCAAATTGACTTACAACTTCTTTAATCATAGCCTTCACTTCGTCGCCATTCGCCACATTAGCTTGAATAGCAAAGCTATCTACACCTTTAGCTTTGATTTCTTCAACAACAGCTTCTGCTTTATCTTTACTACCTGCATAATTGACAGCTACATTATAGCCCTCTTCAGCTAATTGTAATGCGATGCTACGTCCAATACCACGTGAAGCACCTGTAACTAAAGCACTTTTACTCATTTTCATTCCATCCTTTCACATCTTCAAGTGTTTGAATTGAAGTAATTTTAACGTCTCTATTAATTTTCTTAATTAATCCTGATAATACTTTACCTGGACCAATTTCAATAAAGTGATCTACACCTTGTTCAATCAACCACTCTGTTGATTTTATAAACTGTACAGGTGAATATAATTGTTTAACCATATTATGTTTAATCACTTCCGCGTCCGTTTCACCTTGTGCGTTAAAGTTTTGGACAACAGGGAATTTGGCATCATGCCATTCAAATTCATTAATGTAAGAAGCGAAATCTTCCTCAATCACGCTCATCATAGATGAATGGAATGGTCCTGAAACTGCTAGAGGAAGTACACGTTTAGCGCCTAAAGTTTTTCCTTCTTCAACCAATTTATCAATTAAAGTTTTATGACCTGAAACAACAATTTGTCCTGGTGAATTAATGTTGGCAGGTTCAATTATTTCTTCTTCATTAGATAAATCTTTACAAATTTTATCAACTTCTTCGTAGTCCAATCCAAGTACAGCAGCCATACTACCTACACCATTAGGAAATGCTTGAGCCATAAGTTGTCCACGTTTACGAACAATCTTAACCGCATCTTCAAATGAAAGTACTCCACTAGCTACTAAACTTGAATATTCACCTAAACTATGTCCCATTGTGTAATCAGCATTTAAATTTTGTAACGCCTCTAACAGTGCCACACTATGAGTTAATAAAGCTGGCTGAGTATTCTCAGTTTCACCTAGTTTACCTTCTTCATCAGTAAACATTGTTTCTAATAAATCGAAATCAAGTACTTCTTGTGCTTGATTTAAGATTTCAGTTGAACATGTTTCTTCATTATATAAGTCACTTGCCATTCCAACTTTTTGAGCACCTTGCCCTGGAAAAATAATTGCCGTTTTACTCATTTTTACCACCTACCGTTTCTCTCATTGTTTGAACTATATTTTCTTCTCCAGCGATTTTAGCTTGTCTAATGGCTGAGTAAAATGCTTTAGCATTTGAACTACCATGTGCCTTTACAACAGTTCCATCTAAACCTAAAAGTACTGAACCACCATATTCGGAGTAGTCCATTTTCTTAGAGAATGCGTCTAGGTCTTTCTTAAGAATAGCACCCGCAATTTTATTTTTAAAACTACCTAAAATAGTTTCTTTTAACATTTTACCAATTGATTTTGCTGTACCTTCTAGATTCTTTAATACCATATTTCCAGTATAACCATCGGTAACAACTACATCTGTATTACCATCCATTAACGTTTTAGCTTCAATGTTACCTTGGAAATTAAATGAATGATCCTTTTCAAATAATTCATAAGCTTTTTTAGTTAAAGAATTACCTTTAGCTGCTTCAGTGCCAATGTTTAAAAGTGACACTGAAGGATTCTTTATACCACGAATCTTTTGAGCATAGATATTACCTAATTGTGCGTATTGTAATAGATGTTCTGCCTTAGCATCCGCATTAGCTCCTACATCTAAAAAGACAAAGCCCTTTCCATCCATTGTTGGTAAAGTTACTACTAATGCAGGTCTTGAAACACCTTTTATACGACCAACAATAAATAATCCTGCTGACATTAATGCTCCAGTGTTTCCGGCTGAAACACATCCATGAGCCTCTCCAGATTTAACAGCTTCTGCCATCTTCACCATTGAGCTATCTTTCTTACGTTTAATTGCACGAACAGGTTCATCTTCCATTTCAATTTTTTCAGAACAATGTCTAAAATCAATACGATCATGATTTAAGTTGTATTGTTCTTTATCTCCAAAAAGAATTATCTCTAAATCTTTAAAATCTTCTACAGCCTTTTTAACTGCATCGAGTACGATACCTGGTGCATCATCTCCACCCATCATATCAACTGCAATTTTAACCATTGAATTCATCCTCACTTATATAAAACATTTTAAATTTCCCTTTAAAAACTAATTTATCTTTCACATATGAATTAACTTCTATAATATAGTGCTTACATGTTTTATCTATAACTTGAGCCTTTGCTCTTACCGTATCATTTAATTTCACTTTTTCGATAAATTCAACCTGACTTTCTTGTGTCAGAACTGTTGGATTATGTATTAATGCCACGCACAAAGAATTAGCCTGGGCAAAGAGAATATGTCCTCTAGCAATTTGAGTTTTAGCAAAGACAGTATCTTCAGTAATTTCTATTAAAGACTGTGCTTCAATATCAGGCTCAACTTGTATTAAATCTCCAATAATTTCATTAGCTTCAATCGATCTAATTTGGCCATAATTTTGTTCTGCCACTAACTTAATTCTTTTACGTAACTCAGGAATATTTAAATGCGTACGGTCTAAGCGAATTGTTTGAATACTCACTCCAAACTTTTCGCAAAGTTCATTATCAGTAATAAAGGGGTTAGCATCAATTGCATTTTGAATAGCTATTCTGCGTTCGTCTTTCTTTAGTTTCAAACTTTCACCCCTCATTTTAGTACCAAGTCTTAAATATTCCTAACATATCATAACACTTTCTTATTCAATTCCTCAACAAATAACTGCAACGTGGCTTTTAATTCATTAAGAATATCTATCACCGATTTCTAGAAATAAATTATTAACTAAGGTTATACAACATCAATAATCACCATAGTGCAATTTAGTTTTAATATATTTTCCTACTTTCATGGCCCGTTGCATTTCTTTACGAAATGCTCTGTGTAGGGAACACCTCAACTTGCACTGTCTGTTGACTTTCGCTCTCGAAAGTCTCTGTGCTGGGGGCCCCTAATCAAAACTGGTGTGTAGGAGGTTGTTTTGGATGAAGTTTCTGAGTTGTGTGTAGTGTTGTTGGAAGAATTGTCCTGATTGTATGAGTTCGGCTGCTTCGTCTCTTGCTACTTCTAACATGCGGTAGTCTTCTACTACGTTTGCCACGAGGAAGTCTGGTAGTCCACTTTGTTTGACTCCAAAGAAATCTCCTGGACCTCGCATTTCTAAATCTCGCTCACTTAGTTCAAATCCATCTGTAGTTTGAGTCATAATTTTCATACGCTCTATACCTGTCTCTGTTTTAGGAGAAGCAATAAGTACACAATAACTTTGATGTTCACTTCTTCCCACACGTCCACGTAATTGATGTAGCGTAGATAAACCAAAACGATCTGCATCATAAATCATCATAAATGTAGCATTAGGAACATTAACGCCGACTTCAACTACAGTAGTTGAAACAAGTATATCAATGTCTTTATCACTGAATCTTTGCATCACTTCATCTTTTTCATCAGAGGTTAGTTTACCATGTAATAATCCAACTTTTTCAGCGCCATAATATTCTTGTAACGATTCGTATAGCGCAACCACATTTTGAACATCTTCTAAGTGCTCTGAACTCTCTATCAATGGACAGATGACATATGCTTGTCTACCTTTACGTAATTCGCTCGTCATTTGTGCTAAGACTTGCTCATACTGTTCATGTTTAGCCCAACTTGTGATGATAGGCTTTCTACCTTTAGGTAATTGCTTAATAGAAGAAACATCCATTTCTCCAAACACTGAAATCGCTAACGTTCGAGGTATTGGTGTTGCTGTCATAAATAAAACATTCGTCATAGCACCCTTTTCTCTCAACATTTGACGCTGGTTAACACCAAAACGATGTTGTTCATCTGTAATCACTAAACCAACATTTTCAAAAACTACATCATCTTGAATGAGTGCATGTGTCCCTATTAAACAATCAATTGAGCCATTCTCCAACTGCTCTAACAGAATGCGTCGTTTCTTACCCTTAACCGAGCCAGTTAAAAGTGCGACATTCATCGTATCTCCAAATAATTCAATTAAACTTTCAGCATGTTGCTCAGCCAATATCTCTGTCGGTACCATTAAAGCAGATTGGAAACCTGCTGTTTTCAATGCGTACATACAAATTGCCGCGACTACTGTTTTACCAGAACCTACATCTCCTTGAAGTAAACGATGCATTCGAATAGGTGCCTTTAAATCTCTAAATATTTCATTAACACTTGTTTTTTGTGCATCTGTGAGTTCGAAAGGCAAGCGATTGATAAATTGTTTAACTTTAGATATATCATAATCGATTTCAATCGCTTCATCTGATGACTTCTCTAAACGATTCAACCACTGCATGCGTAATTCAAACATAAAAAGTTCTGTAAAGGCATATGTGCGACGTGCTTTTAAAAGACTTTGTTTATCCTTAGGGTGATGTAAAGTGCGTAGTGTATATTCTAATGTTTCTAATTTATACTTTTCTCTTAAATCGTCTGATAACCACTCATGTATCGTGACATCCTCTAATGCCTGTCTAATGTTATCTCGAATTTGTTTCTGTTTAATACCTTCTTTAATACGATACACAGGCTCTAACTGAACATCATCTTGAGTTGTTTGTTCATTAAAGAACATACGATTCCCATTAATTTCTTGCTTAGCACGATTCCACTTGCCTTTGACAGTCACGGTACCGTGTAATTCAATTTTCTTTTTCAGATAAGGCTGATTGAAGAAGACACACTTAACCGCAATGTTGTTCACCATTATATGAACGGTTAATTTAGACTTATTTCTACCAAAAAAAGCTACCGCTGGTGTCGAATATACTTCTCCTTGTACAGTAACTGTCGATTGATCTTCAGCCTGGTTTAGGTCAATCACAGTATTATCTTCATAACGTGTAGGTAAATAGAGTACAAGATCTTCTACAGTGTTTATATTTAATTCTTCTAATATAGTTAATCGTTTCGGACCAATTCCTTTAATTTTGTCTAAAGTGTAAGGACTTTCGATTAAATGTACTTTTGTCATGATCCATCACCTAAAACTTTATAATGTTTTTCTCCAATAGTCATTGTATATTCTATCATGTTCATCCTAATTATTTGATTCACACGCGTTATTTATTTTGAAAATGAATCCTAAATATTATTCTTAGTCAGCATACAAAAAGCTACTAACATTTTTGAAAATGTTAATAGCTTTCAAAGAATTGTCTTTTACATTTATCTAACTTCGCAAGCATAGTTATCTTTATCTCGATCAAGTTTAGCTCGATAAGCAGGATGTCCTTTTTTTACACCGTGTGGATATTTCTTTCTTAAAGCAGTACAATTTTTAAAATATTCTTTCTTAGTGGTACTCTTAGCTTTGGATGGTGTCTTAGATTTTTTTGAATAATGATGTAAACTTGTTGTTTTAGCTGATGTCGGTTTTACTACTTTATGAGTTTTTTTAGTTGAAGTTAGAGAAGTTTTTACACTGTTGGACTCACTCCAAATATTAAGTTTTTCAGCTTTAGCTCGAGCTTCACTTGCTCTGATTAATTGTTCATACGTATTGTTTGGCGGATAAACATATTTTACTCTTGCAAGACCTTGTCTTACAACCGCATTGTTAACCATTTTCCCATCAGCATACACGTAAGCTAATAATCTTCCGTATTTGTCAGTTCTTTGTCCTTTATCAAACGCTACTTCAATTTTTTTAGCTTTAGTCATCATGTTTGTAGTAAATGCACTTGCTTCTGGACCATATTTTTGAACTGGTTTTCTAGGATCTTTCGTTTCTGGTGTATCAATAAGTAATAGTCTAAACGTTGAAACTTTACCTTTATAATTTAATTTCACTGTGTCGCCATCAATCACTTTAACTAAAGTTGCTTTCTCTTTATGTAATCCATTAGCTGCATGTGCCTGTTGTGCATTAAGCGTTTGCCCTAATGTTGAAAATACAATAGCCAATATAGCTATTAGTGAGAAGACACGTTTGAATTTTAAACTAGATGTTTGTGACATATATTTTCGAACAAATATAAAACTTGAACAAAAAATAACTAGAATCGATAAGAGAATCATTGATTCCATTTCACACCTCTTTTATTTGTAATATACATTTATTCTATAACATTTTTATTTAGAGTAGTGTATATTTTTTGTAAATAGTGTTTATATTATTAATTTTTGTCATAACTTTTTAAGTTAAATAGAACACTTAAAATAAAATAATATTGTATATCGTTGCGCTTCATTATATTAAATTCTGTAAAACTCTCTTATCCATACCTATAATATTTAATTATATATTTATAAAAAATACGACAATGATTGTTTCACATTCAATCATTGTCGTGCTAAAAATTATTTAAAGTTTATTCTCTTATTTTCTAATATCTTTAATATGAGAAATTTGCTTCATTCTAGTTTCAGCAAAATGTTGAGAGGCTTCAAGTGGTGTTTCATTGTGTTCACTTGAAATGTCGAAGATATGTTTTAAAATTTGATCTATATTTTCAATACTTTCTTTAGCTCTCTCTTCATTGTAGCCATTCAATTCATCTGCAGTATTAATAACTCCACCACTATTAACAATATAATCTGGTGCATAGAGAATACCTTTTTCTTCTAACATTTTACTGTGTTTATCTTCATCTTTTAATTGATTGTTAGCAGAACCACACACAGCTTTTACTTTTAATTGTGGAATTGTATCATCATTTAAGACACCACCTAATGCGCAAGGTGCAAAGATATCAGCATCTACTGAGAATATATCATCAGGTTCTACAAATTCCGCACCGAAATCATCAACAGCTCGTTGTGCATTGTCTTTATTAATATCAGTGACAATTAATTTCACACCATCTTCATTTAATAAGCGACATAACTCATATGATACATGGCCCACACCTTGAACAGCCACTGTCTTACCTTCAAGTTTATCTCCATCAAATTTTTCTGCTACAGTGCGTTTCAATGCAATATAAATACCATAGGCAGTCATAGGACTTGGATTACCTGCTGAACCAAATGACTTACTAGTTCCACATACATATGGTGTTTCTTTATATATTAAATTCATTTCATGTTCAGAAGTACCAACATCTTCTGCAGTATAATAACGTCCATTTAATGTATTAACATAGCGACCTAATGCTCTGTAGAACGCCTCTTCATTCTGTTTGTCAGGTGCGCCCATAACTACAGTCTTTCCACCACCAAGATTTAATCCAGCAGCTGCATTTTTATATGTCATACCGCGTGCTAAGTTCATAGCATCTTCAATGGCCTCTTCTTCGGATTCATAATCATTTCTAACACGACATCCACCTAAAGCTGGTCCCAATGTAGTATCATGGATACAAATGATAGCCTTTAATCCTGTTACTTCATCTTGACAGAAGACAAGTTGTTCATAGTCTTTTTGCTCCATAGTTTCAAAAATCATTAAGAATACCCCTTTACTTAAATTTTTATCCACTATTCGCATACCCTGACTTATAGCTATTAATCTCAATATTAAACACGCACAATATTAGCTAAATTGGGAATTATATGAAAATTCTTATTATACTTTTTTAACTTAGTTTTCCAAAACAAAATTTAACATAAAAAACAGTAATTCCTATCTCTTTAAAATAGAAATTACTGTTATATAAAAAGTATGAAATTGCTATTCAACTGCAAAGAAATACTGATAAATTGGTTGACCGCCTTCATGTTGTTCAACTTCTACATCTGGATAAGTTTCTTCAATCCATTCACTTAATTGTTCTGTGACTTCTTGATCAGATTCTTCCCCACTTATCATAGTTAAAATTTCACTATCGTCCGTAAGTAATTTGTCTAATAGACCTTTTACTGCTGTTAATTGATCAGCATCGCTTGTTACAATTTTGTCTTCTGCTAGACCCATAAATTCATCTTTTTTAATTTCAATACCATCGATTTTAGTATCACGTACTGCATAAGTCACTGAACCTGATTGAACTGCCTCAAGTGCTGTTTCCATATGATTCTTATTATCTTCAAGAGATGATTCTTCGTCATATTGGAATAAAGCAGTAATACCTTGAGGTATCGATTTAGTTGGAATCACTACAGTATCAACATCAACGATATTTGCTGCTTGTTCACTTGCCATTAAAATATTTTTGTTATTAGGTAAGATAATTGCACGATTACATTGTGATTGCTCAATAACTTTGACAATGTCCTCTGTTGAAGGATTCATTGTCTGTCCGCCACTAATAATGTGTGTAGCACCCATAGATTTAAACAATTCAGAAATACCTTCACCCATAGAAATTGTAATCACAGCTGTTTCTACTGTATTAGGTTCATCTGCATTATCCTTTTGTTCTTGTCCGCTTTGTTCTTTGCGGATAACCTCTCTGTGTTGCTCTCTCATATTTTCAACTTTGAGTTTAATTAATTCGCCATACTGTTGACCATAATTAAATACATCGCCAGGATGTTCAGTGTGAACATGAACTTTTACAATTTCATCATCATTGATTACAAGTAATGAATCACCAAATTCACTCATATCATTTCTAAATTCTTGTTCTTCAAACGGTTTTTTATTTTTACCAAAACGAACCATCATTTCAGTACAATAACCATAGACAATATCTTCTGTATTGATAACACCGTGGAAATCATGATCATCATTGACAAGTGATTCGGTATCTAATTTAGGAGCTTGCGCTTCTACTTTTTCTCCTTTTAGACCTTTAAGAAATCCTTCATAAACGCATAATAATCCCTTACCACCACTGTCAACGACTCCTACTTCTTTAAGCACTGGCAATAAATTAGGTGTATTGTCTAATGATTCCTTGGCAGCTTGTATAGTATGTTCCATAAGTTCAATACAATCTTCTGTATCTTGAGCTTTATCAACTGATGCAGCTGCTGCATCTTTAGCTACAGTTAAAATTGTTCCTTCAACTGGTTTCATTACAGCTCTATATGCAGTTTCTACTCCTGCTTGAAAACTCTCAGCTAATTGCTGTGCGTTGATTTCATCATTATTTTCAATGTTTTTACAAAAACCTCTAAATAATTGAGAAAGAATTACGCCCGAATTACCACGTGCCCCCATAAGTAATCCTTTAGAGAACGTCTTTCCTAATTCACCAATATTTTGAGATAAATTATTTTCTACTTCCTCACGACCAGAAGTAATTGTTAGATTCATGTTCGTCCCAGTATCTCCATCTGGTACAGGATATACATTTAATGAATCTACTAAATCTGCATTATTTGATAAATTTTGAGCCCCTTGTATAATCATATCGGCAAATAATTTACCATTTATTTTGCTAATCATTTCACGATGTCCTCCTAAACCTTTTTGCCTGTATCGTTTACACGTACACCTTGTACGAAAATATTAATAGAATTGACTTTTACATTAAGTGTTTTTTCAAGTGTATATTTAACTGTTGATTGAAGATTACTTGCTACTTCAGAAATTTTCACTCCGTAACTCACAATAATATACATATCTACATCTATCGTGCCATTTTCTTCTCTTACTTTAATGCCTTTAGCATAGTTATCATGTCCTAGAATTTCAGCAATACCGTCCCTTACTTGTTGTCTAGATGCCATACCAACTATGCCATAACTTTCAACGGCTTTACCACCTACTACAGATGCAATCACTTCATTTGAAATATCAATTTTGCCATAATCATTTGAAATTTCTAATGTCATTTTTGTTTCCTCCTGGAATTCTCATGGTTTATGTTAAAGGTGTTTAAGCTTTATCTTAATATTTTAAATTCATTAATTCAAAATTTCTAAAAAATAGAGCAATTGTAAAAAATTAACAATTACTAAACGTTTCAATTTCGTTATCATTCTACCTAAATTATAATTTAATTGTATAATTTCAACTATTGCTTTACAGTATCATACTATATAACTCCACAGCTTACAATTATACCATAATAATGACAGATATAGCGTATTAGATTTTAATTAGCTTAAATATTTATTGCTCAATTACCCTTTATGTGTTATCTTAATAAAGTATGTAAGTAGTAATGTGTATTTATATTTATTAAAGGAGGTACTTTCATGGGTAAACAATGTTACGTAACAGGTCGTAAAGCTTCGACTGGTAATAATCGTTCACACGCTTTAAATGCGAACAAACGCAGATGGAACGCTAACCTTCAAAAAGTTAGAATTCTTGTAGACGGAAAACCAAAAAAAGTTTGGGTTTCTGCACGTGCTTTAAAATCTGGTAAAGTTACTAGAGTTTAATAAATATAATGCACAAAAAATGTCCTTATGTGGAGGAGCACATTTTTAGACCTTAAAGGCAATTTGCCTCTAAGGTCTTTTTTATTATTATAAAAATTTTAATCAGTACTTCTCATTTGTAAGACAGTGCCCTTTTCCACATTGACTTTTGCAACCTTTGTTGTAATTTCATTAGAAATAGTTAATGTTGACCCCAATTCTAAATGTTCATTGCTCAAATTATATTTAAACCCTTCTAAAGACAAACTTACTTCATCATTTAATGGAATAAATGAAATGTATGGATAGGTGCTATCTTGTTTAACTTGATGTTCACCTTCGTTAAGTAATGTAATTTCATTTTGAACATCTATAACTCGAAGATGAATATGACGCTCTAAATATTCAGGCTTTTGTAAAATTTGAAGTACACCCATAAAATGGTCTAATCTCCCGCCAGTTGCTCCGTAAATAGTTATTGTAGAATATCCTTGTTGAACGGCTTTTTGCACGCCTAGTGCGAGATCAGTATCATCTTTTTCAGCTTTTACTGGATGAATATTTAATTGATCTTTTAATATATGACGTTCCTCTTCATTAACCGAGTCGAAATCTCCTACTGAAAATACAGGCTCTATACCATTTTCAACTAGTATCAATGCACCTCTATCAATACCGGCCCATTGTGATTGTTGTTCTAACTTAAATAATTGAGTGGGCAATAATCGATCCGAACATAACAAATTAATTTTCATAATAAATTAGCCTTTCAATGCATTAGTGACCTTTGCATAATCATTTTGTTTAAAAAAGTATGAACCTGTAACAAGCATTGTTGCTCCCTGCTCTACACAATATTTACTTGTTGAATCATTAATGCCTCCATCAACTTCAATATCAAATGTAAGATTATTCTCATGTTTTATTTGGTTAAGTTGTTCGATTTTATTAATACATTGTTCAATAAATGATTGCCCACCAAATCCAGGATTAACTGTCATAACCAAAACATAATCTACAATACTTAACACAGGTAAAATGGACTCTACAGGTGTGCCTGGATTGATTACAACTCCAGCTTTCTTGTTAAGTAATTTAATTTCTTCAATTGCACGATGTATGTGAGGTGTAGCTTCAACATGCACTGAAATCATATCTGCGCCATGATCTGCAAATAATTGAATATAGTTTTCAGGCTGTTCGATCATCAAATGTACGTCAATTGGTAGGTTAGAATAACTGCGTACTGCATCTAAAAGTGGTATACCTATCGAAATATTAGGTACAAATTTCCCATCCATCACATCGAAATGTAAGCCATCAACATTCGCTTTTTCTAAACGATCTAATTCCTCTTTTAAATTTAAAAAATCAACGGATAAAAGTGAAGGTAAAACCTTAACCATTAATATCGTACCTTTCTATTAGAGATTTCATTAAATAACTGTAAATAATGCTCATATCTAAATTGAGCAATTTTCCCCTCATCAACTAAATGTTTAACATTACATTTAGGTTCTTTGATATGATTACAATTTCTAAATTTACAATTTTGTCCCGCGTCTTTAATATCAACGAAGTAATTTTTAAGTTCATCCTTTTCAATATGATCAAAATCAAGCGCACTAAATCCTGGCGTATCAGCAATAAATCCATGATTTCTCTCATATAATTCAACATGTCTCGTCGTATGCTTACCTCTATTCAATGATTTAGAGATATCATTTGTTTCAAGGTTTAACTCTGGGCGATAATGGTTAAGAAAAGTAGTTTTACCTACACCTGATTGTCCACTTAAAACAATTAAACCATGATTCCACTCATCTACAATAGAGACCCTATCATCATTTTTACTAATAAACTGTGTAGGATATCCTATATCTTGATATAGGTCTAGCATAGCTTGAATATATTCTTGATTATCCTGTGTCGTTAAATCTTTCTTAGTAATTAATATACGAGGTTCTAAATCATAAGAATGTGCTACGACTAAGAAACGATCAAGTAATTGAGTTGAAAATTGAGGCTCAACAGCACTCATTACAATAACAAGCTCATCAATGTTACTGACAGGTGGTCGTTTGAGTTCATTGTCTCTGTCATGAACATGATGAATATAGCCTTCTTGTTCATTTTGAACTTCAAAATCGACGATATCTCCTACTACTGGAGAAAATTTTTTCTTTCTAAACAATCCTCGTGGCTTAGTGTCAAATCGAACACCATCAACATCTACTTGGTAGACACCACTAATTAATTTGACGATACGTCCAGTCTTCAAATCGACACCTCTCTAGATTTTTTTCTATTCATAGTATATCAAAATCGTTATAAATATAATACGTATAACTTCGTTTCTCAATAGTATATACTTTGATTAAAAATCGATAAAACTATCTTGTCACTTTTCTAAGCAAGTGATACGATTTTTACATCTGTGAAAAAGGAGGGATAGTCATGCCTAAGCAAAATTTAGACAGGCACATTAATTTTTTATTATTAATTGGTATCATGTTGGTAGCAGCAAACTTACGAGCACCCATTACCTCTGTTGGCGTGGCGTTACCTTCAATTAAAGATACATTACATACAACTAATAGTGCGCTTAGTTTAATGACTGTAGTACCTTTAATAGCATTTGGAGTTGTATCATTTTTTGCTTCAAAAATAGGCAATACATTTGGATTAGAACGAACAATATTTGGAGCTTTAATCTTTATATTTATAGGTATTTTATTACGGTCAATAATTGGATTGAGTTGGCTTTATATTGGCACAACACTCATTGGCATAGGTATTGCCTTTGGCAATGTATTAGCACCAGCCATAGTCAAAACACGATTTCCCTTTCATATTGGTATCATGACAGGGCTATATACCGTAGTAATGAATGTAGTTGGAAGTTTAAGTTCTTCAGCCATAAGTCCGTTAACCTCACGTTATAACTATGCAATTGCATTAGGACTAATGTCTATTATTACATTATTCACAATTATAATTTGGACTTTTCAACTGAAGCAACAACCGCCTAAAGCTACCAACTCTGTTCATAGTCAAATCAACATTTGGAAGTCTTTATTGGCTTGGAGGGTAACCATTTTTATGGGAGCACAATCTCTGATCTTTTATACAATTATTAATTGGTTACCAGAATTACTCACGGATCATGGCATATCTATACAAACTTCAGGTATTTACGTATCAATATTACAAATCGCTATTATACCTTTAACTTTCATCACACCTATTGTTGCTACAAAAATGAAATCACAAGTACCCTTAACATTATTAACGAGCGTTCTATTCATGATAGGTGTACTTTGTTTAATATTCGTTGATTACAAATATGTATGGTTAGGCATCATACTCATAGGTGTAGCAAGTGGTCTAGCATTTGGATTAGCTAACACATTATTTGTTGTACGTACCGAAAGTGGACAAACAGCAGCGAAATTGTCTGGGATGGCACAGTCTATTGGTTACTTATTAGCTGCTATTGGCCCATTCTTATTTGGAATTTTCCACGATATCACGCATAACTGGACACTTTCACTAAGTGTGTTATTAGTTACTTCACTACTCATTCTTCTATTCGGAACGAAAGCAGGTAGTCAAACAACTATTGAACAAACGAAAGCGAAATAAATACAGAATAATACAAATGAGCCCCTTTCAAAAGTTGAAAGGGGCTCATTTCATATTTTATTATTAGTCATCGTAGCCAACATCTTTATCGGCAACAATTTTATTATCAACACGTACAGTGTATCCCGCAGTTTTACCTTTTTCTATTTTTAAAGGTATGCTTATTGTTTTATCCTTAGTAATTTTAAAAGTTTGAGATGCGGAATTTCCAGAGTTATCTTTGTCTCTTATAAAGACTTCTACTGTTTGGCTTTTACCTTTACTACCTGAGTAGGGCACTTTAACTGTTTCAGACGTTGATTTCACATCGCTATCATCACTGTCATCATCGTCCTCATTTGACTTGCCTTTTGAAACTGTTAAATTAATTATAGAACCTTCATCTACAGATTTATTTTTAGGTGATTGAGATATAATATTTCCTTTTTTAACTTTATCATCATTTTCTTGAGTAGCTTGTACTTTAAATCCTTTAGATTCCAACTCTTTTTTGGCTGATGAATAAGATTTATTTTCAAAATCACTCACATAAACTTGACGCACACCTAGTGACTCATAGATTTTAATATGATGATCATTTAGAGCAACTTCACTATTTGCTTCAACACTTTGTTCTGAAATTAAACCTTTGTCTACTGAGTGACTATAAGCTTGTTCAACATCAATATCTTTTAAACCTAAATTTTTCAGCTTTTTAACTGCTTCATCTTTAGGCAGTCCTACAAGATTTGGCATTTTTACTTTTTGAGGACCTTTAGAAAGAATAATATCAATCGCTTCTCCTTCTTCTACCCGTTCACCGCTATTGGGTTCAGATTTGATGATTTGGTTTTCAGGATATTTATCACTATATTTCCTAGATATGTCACCCATGGTCAAATGATGATCCTTTAATATTTGCTCTGCTTCTTTTTCAGTTTTTCCTGATAAATCTGGCATTTCCTCATACTTACTACCAAAAACACCCATACCTATAAAACCAACTAATCCCGCTAACAATAACGCAAATATTAAAGATAGGACAGTGATTTTCATCTTAGAGTGTTTCTTCTTAGGTGGTGGTGAATAGCGACCTTCTAACGATTGAAATTCTTGCTGACGTACAGGTTCGTTAACAATAGGGATTTGCATTGTTTTATTTAAATCATCATCGTTATGAGTATCATTTATCTTTTTATTGAGTTCATCTTTAGTGAGCGGAACTGTTTTAGTTTTATCTAGTTCATATTTTTCCTCGTTCGCACGGTTCTCATGTAAAGCACTCGTTAAGTCATCACACATTTCTTGAACGGTATGATAACGATTATGTTTATCTTTTTCAGTAGCGCGTAGCACAACATTACTTAACGCTTGTGGTACTTCTTCGCGTTTATCAGTAGTAATATTTGGTATTGAATCTTGAATATGCTTAATGGCAATACTAACAGCAGTTTCTCCATTAAACGGAGGTTCACCTACTAACATTTCATATAGCACTATACCAATAGAGTAAATATCTGTACCTTCATCAGTTGATTCACCTTTTGCCTGTTCTGGTGAAAGATATTGTACTGTTCCGAGCACGTGATTCGTCTGTGTTAAGGATGTTTCACTTAGCGCTTTAGCTATACCAAAATCAAAGATTTTCAATGTTTTGTTTTTATCTATTAATACATTTTGTGGTTTAATGTCACGATGCACAATTCTCATATCATGTGCGTGTTTGATACCACTTAAAATTTGCTCGGTAAATTTTATTGCTGTTTCTACACTTAGAGGACCATGACTATGTATATATTCAGCTAATGTAGGGCCTTCAATATATTCCATTACTAGGTAGAAACATTCGTCTTCTTCATCTACATCAATCATACTCACTATAT
This sequence comes from Staphylococcus sp. HMSC06C11, assembly GCF_001808345.1. Classification (NCBI taxonomy): domain Bacteria; kingdom Bacillati; phylum Bacillota; class Bacilli; order Caryophanales; family Staphylococcaceae; genus Staphylococcus; species Staphylococcus sp. HMSC06C11. Next base: position 425,489 of record NZ_KV793047.1, on the reverse strand, counting down.
TTTCATGTGATAGCTGAGAAGAATTATGTACCTCTCGTTCAAAGCGTTTTAAGGTTTCTTCCTTTTCACGAGGTGGAATAGAAATAGCTTTTATTGCGACTTTACGATTAAGTATTGTATCTTCTGCTAAATATACAATACTCATTCCTCCGCCACCAAGTTTATCAATTACTTTGTAGCGTTCATTAACCATCTTTCCTATCATACTTTGTCACCTTCTATCGATGACAGTATGAAACTTACATTATCTTTGGAGTCATGGGACATCGCTAAACGCATTAGACGTTCACAATGTGATTCAATTGTGTCATCTTGATTAAGCTCCTCCTGGATTTCGTAATCTCTAACATAATCTGTTAATCCATCTGTATTTAATAACAAGAAGTCATAAAAGTTAGTTCTTTTAACAAATAAATCAGGTGACACGCGTTTGTCAGTCCCCATAACTTTAGTGATGATATTTCTTTGTGGATGATTAAAAGCTTCTTCTTTAGAAATTTGACCAGTGACAACGAGATGATTAACAAAGGAATGATCACTTGTAATTTGCTCTATTTGTCTTTGATTAATAACATAAGCGCGAGAATCTCCAACATTTGCTACCACAACTTGCTTGTCATAAACAATAGCGCACACGAGTGTTGTACCCATACCATGATAATCTGGATTTTCTTGAGCATAGTTATACAAATGAAAGTTGATATCTTTAATGTTTGAACGCAACCATGATTCAGCCTGATGGATTTCAATGAGGTTTTCATCTTCAAAACGTTTTTGAAGTTCATACGTAACGAATTGACTCGCTACTTCACCGGCTTTATGACCACCCATGCCATCGCATAAAACTAACAATTGTTGCTGAGTTTGGTTATAAAAAATACCGCCAGCGTCTTCATTCTTTTCTCTGTGTTGACCAGTATCCGTGAAAAATTGTGCGTTTAACATATGTCTTTACCTCGTTTCTACTTGTCGTTCCTTTGCTCTTAATTGACCACACGCTGCATCAATGTCTGATCCTTGTTCACGTCTTATTGTAGCATTGATTCCTAATCTCTTTAATTCTTTTTCAAATTTAAAAATATCATCCTTTGGAGTTTTCACATAATTACGTTCAGGTACATGGTTGACTGGAATTAGATTAACATGACAATTTAAATTTTTAATTAGATGTGCTAAATCTCTTGCATGTTCTAGTTGGTCATTAACTCCACCGAATAAACCATATTCAAATGTAACACGTCGCTTAGTTTGTTCCTGATAATATTTAATTGCTTCCATTAATTTCTCAACATTATAAGCTCGGTTAATCGGCATTAAACGAGAACGAATTTCGTCTTTAGCACCATGTAGACTAACTGCAAAATTGATTTGGATGTCTTCTTCAGCGAAATCATAAATTCTAGGAATAATACCAGAAGTGGACACTGTAATATGACGTGCCCCAATATTTAAGCTGTTATCATCGTTAACGATTCTTAAGAAATCCATCATCTCATCATAATTTTCAAAAGGTTCACCAATACCCATGATTACGATTTGAGAGACGCGTTCATCTGTTTCATCTAAAGCTTTTTGAACTGTCAGTACTTGAGATACTATTTCGCCCGCTTCTAAGTTTCGCTTTAAGCCACCTAAAGTTGAAGCGCAGAATGTACAACCGATACGACAACCCACTTGTGTTGTGACACAAACTGAATTACCGTATTCATGTCTCATCAATACAGTTTCAATTGTATAACCATCTTGTAATTCAAATAAAAATTTAATCGTTCCGTCTTTACTTTCTTGTTTAACTACTGTTGTCAACGTAGTCATCGCAAAATTATCTTTTAAAACTTGACGTAAATCTTTAGAGAGATTCGTCATTTCATCAATACTATCCACTCTTTTTTGATATAACCATTCAAAAATTTGTTTAGCTCTAAATTTTTGTTGCCCATGATCAATCAACCACTGCTGCATTTCATCGTAACGCAAAGAATAAATCGATTGTTTATCAAAATTAGGTAAGAACTTATTCTTTTTCTTTTTTTCTGCAGTAATCATTCTTAACTTTCCTTTCTTTTAATTTGAGTTATAAAGAATCCATCAGAGTCAAAATCTTGTGGTAATATCTGTAATGTCTTAACTTGCTTTCCAGTAACAGGGTGTTGGAAAGGCTCAAATTCAAACTCTTCGTTTTGTTTTAAAAATGTATAAATTACATTCTCATTTTCCATCTGTTCTATTGTACATGTTGAATACGTAATTGTACCACCAGGTTTAATATTATGTTTAATATTCTCTAATATTTGTAGTTGTAAATCAACAAGTGATTGAATACTATCTTGAGACTGAGTATATTTTATTTCAGGCTTATGTCTTAACACACCTAAACCACTACAAGGTGCATCGACTAAAATTTTATCGTACAGCCCATCATAAGGTGCAGTTGCATCATGTTGGAACGCATGAATATTATCTAGCTTTAATTTTTTAATATTATGCTTAATAAGATCAATTTTATGGGAATGTATATCTGTAGCATCAATTTGCCCTTCTGGAGATAATATTTCCGCCATATGACAAGCCTTTCCTCCAGGAGCACTACAAACATCTAATACTTTATCATCTCTACCTAACTTCATGATATGAGCTACCATCATCGAACTCTTATCTTGAATGGAGACATAACCATCTTTAAACGCTCTTGAATTTACAATAGTTTGCCCGCTTACATGCAAACAAAAAGGTAAAATACCATCTTTTTCAACATTGAATCCTTCATTTTCCAATTTATTAATGATGTCATCTACAGAACCACGTGAAATATTCGCTCTAACTGTTGTCTTGACAGGAGCTAATAATGACTGAGCAATTTCTTCCGTCGTCACAAGACCATAATGCGTTACCCAGTGATTAACTAACCATTTAGGTAAACTATACTCTAAAGCAATTCGTTTCTTATCATCTTTTATTTCTTGAAAATGAGGCAATTCACTTCTCATCATTGAACGTAAAATACCGTTGACGATATTACCATTATGATGGCCACCTCTTTGCTTAGCAATATCAACTGCTTCATTAATAATCGCATGATCGGGAACTTTGTCGAGATAAACATATTGATAAATACTCATCCATAAAAGCTGGCGTACCCACCCTTTTATTTTAGTTTTAACAAAAGGTTTTAGAATATAATCCAATGTATATTTTCGTTTAATTGTTCCGTAAACAAGCTCAGTAAATAAATTCCGATCAACATCAGCGATGATATTGGAAGATAAAACTTCATTAATTTTTAAATTACTATATGCGCCTTCATTTAATATATGTTGGATAGTTTCGAATGCATGGGCTCTTACAGAATTCATCATATCAATTGCTTCCCTACTAGTGACTCTTGAACGCCACTAAGATAATTAGCTACTAACATACGTTTTTTTCCAGCGAGTTGCATATCCGTTAATGCAATAGCATCATTAGAACCTGTTCCAATAATGATAGCTTTTTTAGTCGTTTCAATGATTTTACCAGGATTACCATTCTTACCTGAGATAATGTGAGATGAATATAATTTAAGATTTTTGTCATCCATAGTGGTATATGCTACTGGCCATGGAGATAAGCCACGTATGTGATTATGAATATCTTGAGCGCTTTGATTCCAATTAATTCGTTCATCTTCTCTACTAATGTTAGAAGCAAATGTCGCTTCTGAGTCATCTTGAGGGATGCTGTCATTCGTTTCATTAACAATAGAAGGAAGTGTATCTTTGAGTAAATCCGCACCAAGGAAACTTAATTTATCATGCATTGTACCTACATTATCATCTTCCTCAATATTAATTGCTTTCTGAGAAATGATATTACCAGCGTCTAATTTTTTCACCATATACATTATCGTTATACCTGTCTTTTCTTCACCATCTATAATTGCTTGGTGAATGGGTGCTCCACCACGATATTTAGGTAGTAATGAAGCATGTACATTAATCGCTCCTAAACGTGGTGCGTTAAGTAGAGACTCAGGTAGTAACTGGCCAAATGCAGCGGTAACAATTAAATCAGCATCTAACGTTAATAATTCTTCAAGTTCTTCTGAACCTTTAAGTTTTTCAGGCTGATAAACATCAATGTTATGTTCAAGCGCTACTTTTTTAACTGGTGGTGGTGTCATGACTTTTTTACGACCAACTGGACGATCGGGTTGTGTCACTACTGCAATCACGTCATGTTCTGCAATTAACATTTCTAGTACTTTAGTTGAAAAGTCAGGTGTTCCCATAAATATAATTTTACTCATTTTCAAAATATGCCTCCACTTCATCTTCATTTAAAATACGATTCGCTTTATCTGTAAAAAGGATACCATTTAAATGATCTACCATATGTAATATCATTCGAGCTACATCATCATAAGCAGTCAATTCAACTTGATTTCCATTTACATCATTGCATTGTAAAACAATCATTTTACTTCTAGTTACTTCACCAAAAACATTAGGTAAAGAAACTGAACCTTCAAGGTCTGTAATTTCCTCATCAGAATAACTTTTGATGACTGGGTTGATTAATTGAAGAAGCCCTTCAAGTTCCATATCGATTAATGCAACACGTTGATTCACACCAATTTGTGGTGCACTAATTGCAGCAGCCTCTTCTTCATATAGAGTATCTTCCAAATCCTTTAACAATGATTTTAACTGGTCATCATATTGATTCACGGTCTTGCTTTCTTTTTTTAGTAACGGATGTGTAGACTTAACCAATTTCTTTACTGTCATGCTAACGGCTCCTCATTAAAATTCATCATATCATTATAACTTACTTAAATTGAAATTGCGACCTTTCTTGAAAGTGTGATTAATTATTTAAATTTCTTGCAACTTTAGTCTGAATTTGATTAAAGAGAAAGTAAAATAATTGATTTTATATTGTGACCTAATAAAATACTAAGTAAGGTAAGTTTAATAATAACTTAAATTTCTGACCGGAGGTGACCATCATGGAAGTAAATAAAGTGATATATATTTTATTAGCTGTTTTTCTAGGGAGCTTCGGCATCCACAAATTTTACGCTGGTAAGTCGTTCCAGGGTATTATGCATCTTTTATTCTGTTGGACAGCCATTCCTCATATTTTAGCTATTATCAGTGCCATTTTAACTCTATTCAGACCAGCTGATGAAAATGGTAATGTTACAATGTAAATTTAGAAGTTTATAGCTGTTTCTAATATATATTTTAAAAAGGCAATTTCTGTAAAGTTAATACAGAAATTGCCTTTTTATATTTATCATGTTAATACACTTTTTTAATATCACATCATCATTTGTGGGTTAATATCAATTTTAAGTGCTAATTTTTCTTTTACATACTGGTCATGATAGTAATCGTCTAAATATTGAAGTGCCTGATGTAATTGTGGTTCACTTTTATACTTTACTAATATTTGAAAACGGTATTCATTATTTATTCTAGATAATGCTGCAGGAGATGGCCCTAATACTAAAGCTTTCTCACTTAAATGTTGCAATAATATTTGGTGAATGTGTTTTGACGCTTCCATCACTTTTTTCATATCTCTATGAGAAATTGTAAAATTGATCAAGAAATAATAAGGTGGGTATTTCCCTAGTTTACGAAAGTTCATTTCTTTTTGATAAAACGTGAGGTAATCGTTAAGTTTCACATCTTCAATAGCATAATGTTCCGGATTATATGTTTGTATGATGACCTGACCCTCTTTTTCATGGCGCCCAGCACGACCGGAAACTTGAGTCAATAATTGATACGTTCGTTCACTTGCCCGGAAATCAGGCAAATTAAGCATGGTGTCTGCATTCAACACTCCGACTAATGTGATATTAGGGTAATCTAAACCTTTTGCAATCATTTGTGTACCTAAGAGGATATCCCCTTTACCCGCTTCAAAGTCATTTAATAATCTTTCATGTGCACCTTTCTTAGAAGTGGTATCTACATCCATTCGTATAATTCTTGATTCTGGAAATTCTTGATATAATAATTCCTCTACACGTTGTGTTCCTGTACCTACTTGTCTAATATGATCACTTTCACAATTTGGGCATAAATTAGGTGGTGTTTCTTGATAACCACAATAATGACATTTTAGTTGATCACTCGTTTTGTGATATGTCAATGAAATATCACAGTTAGGGCATTGCGGAACGTACCCACAATCTCTACATAACATAAATGAAGCATATCCTCTTCTATTTAAGAAAAGTACGATTTGTTCTTTTTTATTTAAGCGTTGTTGTATAGCTTCTTTAAGCGCATTGGAGAACATAGAACGATTCCCTTCGCTTAATTCTTCACGCATGTCTACAATATCAATATGAGGTAGTGCTTGTTGATTCACTCTATTTGGTAATGATAATAATTCGTAAACATCTTTCTCCGCTCTTGCATATGTTTCTAAACTTGGTGTCGCACTTCCGAGTATGACAGGGCAATGATGATATTGACTACGCCACTGTGCAATATCTCTCGCATGATATCTTGGATAATCTTCTTGTTTATATGTAGATTCATGTTCTTCATCAATAATAATAATTCCTAAATTTTTAAAAGGTGCAAACACACTCGAACGTGCACCAACACTTACACGTGCACGCCCGTCACGGATTTTTTGCCATTCATCATAACGTTCACCATTAGATAATCCTGAGTGAAGTACAGCAACATCATCTCCAAAACGACGTTTAAATCGTAAAACCATTTGAGGCGTAAGTGCAATTTCTGGTACAAGCATCATCGCCTCTTTACCTTTGTTTAAAACTGCTTCTATGGTTTGTAGGTAAACTTCAGTTTTACCTGAACCTGTTACACCATGTAGTAAAAATGTTCTAGATTCATCATGATCAATTTTATTTTTAACAGCTTCATAAGCTAGTTGTTGATCAGTGGTAAGTTGACGTTTATCTTCTTGTTCAAATATACGATTCGCAAATGGATCACGGTTAACCTCAGCATCATATTTTTCAACGTAGCCCTTTTTAATTAGAGAATCTAAGCTAGACTTAGAGAACCCAATATCTTCTATCTCTTTTAAAAATATGGTACGATGCGATTCTTCTAATAAGAAAGCGTATAAATCATATTGTTTCGCATACTTTTCAAGTCGAGCTAGAACATCGTCCCCATTGAATTCTTCTTTTATAGCAATTGCTCTTTGTGTTTTCTTCTTAATATTTTGAGACAATAAAGTGACTTCTTGTACCAATCCCTCTTTCATTAGAGAAAGCATGTCGTCTAAATCATTATTATGTTGCGCGTCTTTGTATAAATAATGACCATCTTTATTAAATTTCTTCAAAATTGTTTTAGATAAATCATTTCCCTTAATTATTTCAAAAGCTTTATTGTATTTCGCTTTTATTGCACTTGGCAACATTGCTTCAAGTACAGATATACGTTTGGTGACATGATAATGACTCATCCATTCGCTTAATTGAACAAGCTCTGGAGTTAGCTCTGGTTGAATATCTTGAACTTCTTTAATAGCTTTAAGCTTGGAGATGTTAACATCTTCATCTGGCTTATCTTGAATATCCATCACGTAACCTTGAATAGTACGAGGCCCAAATGGAACAATTACACGCACACCAACCTGAACTACACTTTCTAAATGAGTTGGCACAATATAATCAAATTTAAAATCAACACTCTTGGATGGTATATCAACAATTACTTTTGCAATCATCATTGCCACCTAGTTTCTAATTCATCTAAAATTTGTTTAGCTAATTCTACTTTTTTACCCTTCTTTATACTAACCACATCTTTATTCTTAAAATGCATCATCAATTCATTATCATCAGAACTAAATCCTATAGATTGGTCACCTACATTATTCGAGATAATGACATCAGCATTCTTACGCGCTAATTTATCTTGCGCATATGCTTCAATATTTTGAGTTTCTGCAGCGAAGCCTACTAAGTATTGATGTTTTTTGTTATCACCTAAATACTTTAAGATATCAGTAGTACGCTTGAAGGTAACAGATAAATCCCCTTCACGTTTCTTCATCTTATGTTCAAGCACTTCTGAGGGTGTATAGTCTGAAACAGCCGCCGCTTTAAAAACAATATCTTGTGCATCATATCTTTCTTTTACGGCATTAAACATATCCTCTGCACTTTGAACATGTATCACGTTTATACCCGTAGGATCAGTTAACTGCGTTGGACCAGTTATGAGTGTTACTTCAGCTCCTCTATCTCTAAGAGCCTCAGCTATTGCAAAACCCATTTTACCTGAAGAACGATTTGTGACATATCTCACCGGATCAATCACTTCAACCGTAGGGCCTGCAGTTACTAAAGCTCTCTTTCCTGAAAATGAACTATCAGACGAAACTTTATCATTGTTGAAAAGTTGGTTAACCACGGACACAATTTGCAATGGTTCTTCCATTCGGCCTTTTGCTACATAACCACAAGCTAAATAGCCATCTCCTGGTTCAATGAATTGATAGCCATCTCCTCTGAGAACTTCAATATTATGTTGAGTACGAGGATTCTCATACATATGCACATTCATTGCTGGTGCAACAAACTTTGGTGTTTCAGTAGCAAGTAATGTTGATGTAATGATGTCGTCAGCGATGCCAACACTTAACTTCGCAATTGTATTAGCTGTAGCTGGCGCTATAATAATTGCATCTGCCCAGTCACCTAATGACACGTGTTGAATTTCTTCTGGTGTTTCTTCTTTAAAAGTATTGGTATAAACTGGATTTCTGCTAATTGCTTGAAATGAAAGTGGTGTGACAAACTCTTGTGCATGGTTAGAAAGCATTACTCTCACTTCATAACCCGCTTGTGTTAGCTTACTCGTTAAATCTATCGCTTTATATGCTGCAATGCCACCAGTTACAGCTAATAAAATGTGTTTCATTATATAATCTCCTTGATACTTTACTTAAAATATTCATTTAAAAGGTTAAAATGTTTAAGTTCTATGCTTAATTAGAGCATGATACCTGTTCTTCAAATTTAATTTTATTATACACAAATAAGTTTAATAATTAAAAAAACACACCTTAATTCATTACGGATCACACATCTCAAATATGTGTCCTTAATAAGGTGTGTCAAAATTATAGATTAAAGTAAAAATATTAACCTAAGTATTCTTCAGGAATGACTGGTTCAATTTTACCATCAGCAATTTCTTCTAAAGCTCTACCAACTGGTTTAGCTGAATGATAATTTTCAATAAGTGCTGTTTCATGTTTTTCGTCTAACTCGCGCGCTCTTTTAGCGGCAGTAGTTGCGATAAGATATTTAGAATTAATTTTTGCAGTAAGTTGGTTTAACGGTGGATTTAACATTATTTTTTTGCCTCCAATAACATTTTTCTATATTTAGCTTCGATGCGCTCTCTTTTTAAATGTTCAGCTTCTACTATAGACTGAATTCGATTTTTAGCAAGTTCAACTTCATCATTTACGACTACATAGTCATATAGATTCATCATTTCAACTTCTTTACGTGCTTCGTTAACACGACTTTGAATTTTCTCATCTGATTCAGTGCCTCTGCCAACTAAGCGCTCTCTTAAGTCGTCAAGACTTGGTGGCGCAAGGAAGATAAACAATGCATCAGGAAATTTTTTTCTTACTTGTTTTGCACCTTCAACTTCTATTTCCAAGAAAACATCATAACCTTGATCCATAGTATCTTTAACATATTGAACTGGCGTACCATAATAATTACCTACATATTCCGCATATTCAATAAATTGATCGTCCTTAATTAACTCTTCAAACTGCTCTTTCGTTTTGAAAAAGTAATCTACACCATCTACTTCACCTTCGCGCATGTTACGAGTAGTCATTGATATAGAGTACTTATATGAAGTAGTGGGATCATCAAAAATCTGTTTTCTAACAGTTCCTTTGCCAACACCAGAAGGACCTGAAAGAACAATTAGCAATCCTTTTTCATTATCCATGCCTTACGACCTCTCTAAGCTATTCTTCTATTATTTAAATATAATATCATACCAAACTAAAGAATGTATAGGAGTACTTTTATCATATTGATAAATAGTACTCCTTAATGCATTAACTTCAGTTAATGTATTCCTTAATCTAGTTAAAAACTATTTAGTGACTCTTAATGCATTAACTTTAGTTAATGTAATTCATTAATTCTCATATTGATAAATAGTACGCCTTAATGCCTTCATATCAATTAAATTATTTTACTTCTATTATTCACCATTTTATATTTTATAAAACTAAAACAATGACCGTATAAACAACGCATGTTAAAATATGATGAATGAAAATTTTTAAGGTGGCAGATAAATATGGCATATGATGGCTTATTCACTAAAAAGATGGTTGAATCACTTCAAAGTTTAGTTTCAGGCCGTATTCATAAAATCAATCAACCGGAAAACGATACTATTATTATGGTAGTACGACAAAACCGCAAAAATCATCAATTACTATTATCAATTCACCCTAGCTTTTCAAGGTTACAAATTACTGATAAAAAATATGATAACCCATTTAATCCACCTATGTTCGCACGTGTCTTTCGTAAGCATTTAGAAGGTGGCTTTATAGAAAATATACGCCAAATTGGCAATGACCGTCGCGTTGAAATTGATATAAAAAGTAAAGATGAAATCGGCGACACAATGCATCGTACAATTATATTAGAAATTATGGGTAAACACAGTAACCTTATTCTTGTAGATGAAAATCGTAAAATTATTGAAGGATTTAAGCATTTAACACCAAATACTAACCAATATCGTACGGTAATGCCTGGGTTTGAATATGAAGCTCCTCCAAGCCAAAATAAGTTAAATCCTTACGAAATTTCTGGACAAGAGGCTCTAAAATATATTGATTTTAATTCAGGTAAAATTTCTAAACAATTATTAAATTCATTTGAAGGGTTTAGCCCACTTATTACAAATGAAATAGTTAGTCGCCGACAATTTATGACGCAAGATACGCTACCTGAAGCATACGATGAAGTTATGGCTGAAACTCAATTATCTCCGACCCCTGTTTTTCATAAAAATCATGAGACAGGCAAGGAAGATTTTTATTTTATGAAATTAAATCAGTTTTATGATGATGTAGTAGAATATGATTCACTTAACGATTTACTCGATCGTTATTATGATGCTCGAGGAGAGCGAGAACGTGTTAAACAACGTGCAAATGATTTAGTAAGATTTGTACAACAACAGTTGCAAAAACAACAAAATAAATTAAGTAAGTTAATTGATGAATATGAGAGTGCTAAGGATAAAGAAACTCAACAACTTTATGGTGAATTAATCACTGCAAACATTTACAGAATTAAACAAGGTGATGAATCGGTAACAGCACTAAATTATTATACTGGCGAAGAGGTAACCATTCCGCTCAATCCAACCAAATCACCTTCAGTAAATGCTCAATACTACTATAAGCAGTATAATCGTCTAAAAACACGAGAACATGAATTAGATCATCAAATTCAATTAACGAAAGAAAACATTGATTACTTTTCAAATATTGAACAACAATTAGAACATATTACTGTTGACGATATAGATGATATTCGTGACGAATTAGCTGATCAAGGTTTCATGAAACAGCGTAAAAATACTAAAAAGAAAAAGAATGCGCAAATTCAACTACAAACATATCGCTCAAGTGACGGAGATACGATCTTAGTCGGTAAAAATAATAAGCAGAATGACTACTTAACAAATAAAAAAGCACAAAAATCTCATATTTGGTTCCATACTAAAGATATACCAGGTTCTCATGTCGTTATCTTAAATGATAGTCCTAGCGATGAAACAATTAAAGAGGCTGCAATGTTAGCTGGTTACTTCTCTAAAGCAGGAAATTCTGGTCAAATTCCAGTGGATTATACAGAAATTAGAAATGTTCACAAACCTTCAGGTGCAAAACCTGGCTTTGTGACATATGATAATCAAAAAACATTATATGCAACACCTGACTATGATAAAATTCAACAAATGAAAGAATCTTAATAAAAAACTCCGTACGATAACCTTGATAAGTTACCGTACGGAGTTTTTAAAATATTTTATTCTTATTCTGGTAAAGCGAGTTGGAAACTCACGCCAAACTTGTCTTGCACCCATGCAAATTCTCTAAAAGGTGGCATTTCAGTTTTAGGCATTAGAATAGCGCCTTCTTTTTTCAAACCACTAAATAAACGTTCCATTTCCATAGCATCCTTAACAGTGACATATAATGACATGGCAGGGTTCATAGGTAATTCTTCACCATTATTAGCATCAATTGCCATAAATACTTGACCATTTAAAGTAAAGATAGAGTGTTGTACTGATCCTGGAGTACCAGGGCCGTCTTCATCATATTTGACCATCGTCAATATTTCACTATCCTCGAATAAACTTGTATATAACTTAATTGCTTCTTCAGCTTGGTCGTTAAACATAAGAAATGTTGTTATTTTAGGTATTTCCACTTTATATCTCCCCTAGTTTTAAAAATTTAATTACTTTACCAATTTAAGTATCTCGTATATTATTTTAACATGATAACTCTTATATTGTAGAATATCGTGATACAGATGAAAAAACTATGTCTTCGTTTATTTGATGATTTATAAGATCGCTTACCCTAATCTTATTCTCACATAACAATATGAATATAATATTTTATATATAGGGAGGTTTACGGAAGATGTTAATTCACTACGGTTTACCCATTTTAATATTATTAATTGTTTTACTAATCGGTTGGTTGCTCACTAAAGTATTTATACGCTAATGAGAAAGAGCCAAAGTCTTGAAATTCCAAGTACTTTGGCTCTTAAAATTTTCATATTTAATTTTCGTCTATAATTGACCTTTATGACGTAAACTTTCTTTAGCTCTTTTAAATATATCACCAGAATGTGTAAACGCATTATCATTTACTGATTCTGAGAAATCTCGAACACTTTCGTCAATACTTTTTAAGTTTTTTGGGGATCTATAATCATCTTGTCTTTTTAGAAAATCATTACAATGCTTCATCGTAATATAAAGATGATTATTTTCATCTCTTTGCGTCATTCACTTTCCCCCTTTATAAACTTATCTTATGACAAGTTGTCTCTCCAATCAACTAAAGTCTGAATATCATCTTCAGAAATTTTTCCTTCTTCCCTCGCAACTTCAATTAATTCATTATAATTACTTAAAGTATAAAACGGAATTCCTGCTTTGTGGAATGTATCATCTGCTTTTTTCAGACCATACGTGAAAATTGCTACCACACCAAGTACATCAGCACCAGCCTCTTTTAAAGCTTCTACAGCTGTTACTGAAGAACCACCAGTAGAGATCAAATCTTCAACAACTACAACTTTTTTACCTTCGCTTTTAGCGCCTTCAATTTGATTCTGTTTACCATGGCTTTTACTTTTAGAACGAACATAGTTCATTGGTAGTTCCATATTTTCAGAAATATAAGCAGCATGAGGAATACCTGCAGTTGCAGTACCAGACACAATTTCTACCTCTGAAAAATGTTCATCTATTAAGCGTGCTAAACCATCTCTAATAGCATTACGCACTAACGGGTAACCTAGAGTGACACGATTATCACAATAGATTGGAGATTTAATCCCAGAACTCCAAGTATATAAATCATTCGGAGACAAGGAGACTGCCTCAATATCTAATAAAGCTTTTGCAATTTCTTTAGCCATTAACCTAACCAACTTTCTTTGATATTTTGATAGCTCTCTACAGGACGATCACTTTGTGTTATAGGTCTCCCGACTACTATATGTGTAGATCCTAAAGTTTGCGCTTCTTCGGGAGTAGTAATACGCTGTTGATCATTTTGAGCCGCGCCCTTAGGTCTAATTCCGGGAGTGACTTTCATAAATTCAGGACCTAATTCTCGAGAAATTAACTCAGCTTCAAGTGGTGAGCACACCACTCCGTCTAAACCAGCTTTATGAGCCAGGCGAGCATAATTCAGTACCGCTTCATCAATAGTCGTATGAATATTTTGCTCTTCATGCAACTGTTGTTCAGTAGTAGAGGTAAGTTGCGTTACTGCAATGATTTTAGTATTTGGATTAATTTTACTTAAACCTTTTTTAGCCTCTTCCATCATTTTCACACCGCCAGCTGCGTGAACATTAACTAAATCTACATCTAATCGCGCTAATCCTTCCATAGCTTTACTTACAGTATTAGGGATATCATGCAATTTTAAATCTAAAAAGATATCATGGCCTCTCTTTTTTAGAGATTGAATAAGTCCAGGACCTGTTTGGTAAAACAATTCCATACCAACCTTGACACACAATGGTTCATTAAATTGGTCTAAAAAGGTATTCACTTCTTCTGCAGATTTAAAATCTAATGCAATGATTGGTAAATTTCTCATTTAAATACTCCTTCAATCATTCATTCTTTGTATTACATATTTCTCATCGTGAAAGTCATACTTTCAATTACGTTAGTCAATGCACTTGCAGTATCAAGTGATGTCAGACATGGCACACCATTTTCAACAGTTGTACGGCGGATTTGGAATCCATCACGTTCAACCTCTTTACCTTTCGTCATCGTATTAATAACGATTTGTACTTCACCATTTTGAATACGAGTAAGTAAATCATCTTCGCCACCGATTTTACCTACAACTTCAACAGGTATTTGATTGTCTTCAAGTTTTTCAGCTGTACCTTTTGTTGCTAAAATTTTATAGCCAACTTCATTTAAGCGATGTGCTATTTTCACGATTTCATCTTTATCTTTATCACTTACTGTCATTAATACTGTTCCGTGATCTTTTACTTCTACACCGCTACCTGTAAGTCCTTTGTAAAGCGCCTTTTCAAGAGTAAGATCTTTACCCATAACTTCTCCAGTTGACTTCATTTCAGGTCCAAGCGTAATGTCTACGTTCTTCAATTTATTAAAGCTAAATACAGGAGCTTTAACGAAGACGCCCTCAGAGTATGGTTGAATTCCTTGATGATAACCTAAATCAGCTAATTTATGTCCCATAATAGAACGCATAGCAAGTTGTGCCATTTGAATGTCAGTAATTTTACTCAAGAATGGAACCGTTCGACTTGAACGTGGATTAACTTCTAACACATAAACACCATCATGAGCGATGACAAATTGTATGTTGATTAAGCCAATAATATTTAATCCTTTAGCTAATTTAATTGTATAATCTTCGAGCGTATCAATCTCTTCTTTAGTTAACGTTTGTGGTGGATATACTGCAATTGAGTCACCACTATGCACACCAGCACGTTCAATATGTTCCATAATACCAGGAATAATCACTGTATCTCCGTCACAGATAGCATCTACTTCGATTTCTTTACCTGTTAAATAACGGTCAACAAGTACTGGATGTTCTGGACTTGCTTTAACTGCTTGTGTCATATAGTTTTCTAATTCTTGGTCATTATCTACAATTTCCATAGCACGGCCACCTAATACGTAAGATGGTCGAACAACAACTGGATAACCAATTTCACGCGCATTTTCGAGTGCCTCTTTAGGAGATGTAGATGTTTTACCTTGAGGTTGTGGCACTTCAATTTGACGTAGTAACGCCTCAAATTCTTTTCTATCTTCAGCGCGATTTAGATCTTCTAAAGAAGTTCCCATGATTTGAACACCATGTTTAGCAAGTTTGTCAGCTAAATTGATGGCAGTTTGTCCACCAAATTGAACAACAACACCTTTAGGTTGTTCTAAATTGATGATATTCATTACATCTTCTTCAGTTAATGGTTCAAAGTATAATTTATCTGATATTGAGAAGTCAGTAGATACAGTTTCAGGGTTATTGTTTACAATAATAGCTTCGTAGCCTGCATCTTGAATTGCCCATACAGCATGTACAGTAGCATAATCGAATTCTACACCTTGACCAATGCGAATAGGACCTGAACCTAATACGAGAATTTTCTCTTTATCCGTTACAACAGATTCATTTTCAGATTCATACGTTCCATAATAATAAGGCGTTGTCGATTCAAATTCTGCTGCACATGTATCAACCATTTTATATACAGGTTTAATATCATTTTTCACTCGTAATTGGTAAACATCGTCTTCATTCATATCCCAACGATGAGCGATTACTTTATCGCTAAAGCCATAATCTTTAGCATATTTAAGATATTCCAAATCACCTTGATGTTCTTTTAATTCGTGTTCAATGTTGATGATGTTTTGGAATTTATTTAGGAAGAAATAATCAATTTTCGTCATTTTATGGATTTCTTCTAAAGTTGTACCTCGACGAATAGCTTCTCCAATAAAGAATAGTCGTTCATCATCTTGGTGACCAATACGTTCTTTAATGTAGTCTAAATCAAAGCTCTCCCCATTTGGTAAACCTAAGTGATGCACACCATACTCAAGTGAACGAATCGCTTTAAGTAATGATTCTTCGTAAGTACGTCCAATTGCCATGACTTCTCCAGTTGCTTTCATTTGTGTACCTAGTTCACGTTCACCTTTTTCAAATTTATCAAATGGGAAACGAGGAATTTTAGAAATAACATAGTCCAATGTTGGTTCAAAAGCTGCATAAGATGTTCCAGTAATAGGATTTAACATTTCATCTAAAGTTAAACCTACTGCAATTTTCGCTGCTAATTTAGCAATTGGATAACCTGTAGCTTTAGAAGCTAAAGCTGATGAACGAGACACTCGAGGATTCACTTCAATAATGTAATAATTGAGAGAATGTGGATCTAGAGCTAGTTGTACATTACAGCCACCTTCAATACCTAATGCTCTAATTACATTTAATGACACATCACGTAACATTTGGTATTCAACATCTGACAACGTTTGACTTGGAGCTACGACAATGGAATCCCCTGTATGTATACCAACTGGATCGATATTTTCCATGTTACAAACAACAATGGCATTATCATTTTTATCACGCATGACTTCGTATTCAATTTCTTTATAACCTGCTATTGATTTTTCGATTAAACACTGTGTAGCTGGACTATAATGTAATCCATTACTTACAACTTCTTTTAAATCGTCATCGTTGTAGCAGATTCCACCACCAGTACCGCCCATAGTGAAGGCTGGTCGAACGATGAGTGGATAACCCACTTGTTCTTTAAATTCAAAGGCTTGTTCTACAGTATTAACAATGTCACTTTCAGGTACAGGGACATTTAAATCATTCATTAATGTTCTAAACATTTCTCGGTCTTCAGCTTGTTGAATAGATTCAAGCTCAGTTCCTAAAAGTTTCACATTATTCGCAGCAAGTACGCCACTATCGTGGAGTTGAATTGCCATATTTAAACCAGTTTGTCCACCTAGAGTAGGTAACAATGCATCTGGTTGCTCTTTACGAATAATACGAGCAATAAAATCATGAGTTAGCGGCTCAATATAGACTTTATCAGCAATTTCTTTATCAGTCATTATTGTCGCAGGGTTAGAGTTAACTAAGATGACTCTATATCCCTCTTCTTTAAGAGCAAGACATGCTTGCGTACCTGCATAATCAAATTCTGCAGCCTGACCTATAATAATTGGTCCTGAACCTACTACTAAAATTGTTTGAATATCGTCGCGTTTAGGCATTAAAATGACGCTCCTTTTCTTTGAACTCATTCATCATCGTTATAAACTCATCGAATAAATAGTTTGAATCGCTTGGGCCCGGTCTTGCTTCAGGATGATATTGTACTGAGAAAGCAGGTAATTGTTTATGTCTCAAACCTTCAACTGTCCCATCATTAAGCGCAATATGTGTCACCTCTAAATCAGTATTTTCAAGTGAATCACGATCAATAGCATAGCCATGATTTTGACTGGTGATGTCTACTTTACCTGTTCTTAAATCCTTAACAGGATGATTAGCACCACGATGACCGAACTTCATTTTGAAAGAAGTGGCACCTTGTGATAAAGCAAAAAGTTGATGTCCTAAGCATATTCCGAAGAATGGTATTTTACCTAAGATACCTTTGATCATTTCGATAGCAACTTCAACTTCATCTGGGTCTCCAGGACCGTTAGATAACATCACTCCATCTGGTGACATGCCTAAAATTTCTTCTGCTGTTGTATTGTATGGTACAACTGTTACATTACAACCACGTGTATTTAGTTCACGAACAATGTTTTGTTTCTTACCAAAGTCGAGTAAAACCACACTTAAATCTGAACCTGTTGATACGTATGGTGTTTTAGTAGAGACTGTTTGAACTTCATCTCTTGGTAATTCAGCAGTTTTTAAATGTTCTACAAGCGCTTGAATGTCATCTTTATTATCTGTAAATCCAGCTCTCAATACACCGTGTTGGCGAATCTTACGTGTGATACTTCTTGTATCCACGCCAGAAATACCTGGAATATGATATTGAACAAGTACTTCGTGTAATGTTTTTTGGTGTCTAAAGTTACTAGGATGTGTGCTTGCCTCTTTCACTACTACACCATTCAATGTCGGTGTCAATGATTCAAAGTCATCACGGTTAATACCATAATTCCCAATTAATGGGTAAGTAAATGTAATGATTTGACCTGTATATGAGGGGTCAGAAATAGTTTCCTGATACCCCGTCATTGCAGTATTAAATACGATTTCGCCTATTGAAAGATCATCTGAACCTAAGCGATATCCTTCATAATAAGAGCCATCTTCCAGTACAAGATAACGTTTTTCAAGCATCTATTTTTCCTCCTCAAATACTACTTCGCCTTTAACCATTGTTAAAATCGGATTACCATAAACTTTTTCACCGATAAATGGTGTATTGTCCGCTTTAGATAAGAAGTCTTCACTTCTGATTTCTTTATCATTATTTAAATCTATAATTGTTAAATCAGCATAACTATCTTTATGCAATTTACCATAGTTTAAATTAAAGATTGTTGCAGGTTTAATAGTGAAATAATCCACTAACTGTTGAAGTGACCAATTACCTCTTCTTACAAAGTGAGTGTATAATAATGGGAAAGCTGTCTCACTACCCACGATACCAAACGGTGCTTGAGTCATTGGTTGATCTTTTTCTTCTTTTGCATGTGGCGCATGGTCAGTTGCTATACAATCAATCGTTCCATCTAATAAACCTTCTAATAATGCTTCTCTATCTTCTTTACTTCTTAATGGTGGGTTCATTTTATAGTTTGCATCATCGCCTGGTACATCATTTTCAGTTAAAAGTAAGTGATGTGGAGTTACTTCTGCAGTGACGTGAATGCCAGCTTTCTTAGCATCTCTAATCACACGTACACTTTCTTTAGTAGAAACGTGACATACATGATAATGACATCCTGTAGCTTCAGCTAATAAGACATCTCTAGCGATCTGCACTGATTCAGCAATGTTTGGTATACCTGGAATACCAAGTTCTTCACTACGTTTACCTTTATGCATTGCGCCACCATAAATCAAGCTATTATCTTCGCAATGTGCTACGATTGGTTTTTTAACGCGTGCTGCTTGTTTCATAGCCGCATACATCATACTAGCTTGTTGAACACCTACACCGTCATCTGTAAATGCGAATACCCCTTCTAGTGCTAACTCTTTGAAATCAACAAGTTCTTTTCCAGCTTGTCTTTTGGTAATAGATGCATAGGGTAACACACGTACTTTAGCTGTTTCTGAAATTCTTTGTCTTAATTCTCTAACATGTTCAACTGAATCTGGAACTGGTCTTGTATTAGGCATTGGGCATACAGTAGTGAATCCCCCTCTTGCAGCTGCTTTTGTACCAGTTTCAATTGTTTCTTTATGTTCCCCACCTGGCTCACGTAAATGCACGTGAACGTCAACAAATCCTGGTGCGATTAAATTTCCTTTAGCATCGATAACTTCAATATTAGGAGATGAAGAATTGATTTTACTACTAATTGTTTTAATACGTTTACCATCAATTAAAATCTCAGTATCTTTTAAAATTCCGTTTCTTAAGATTTTTCCATTTTTGATTAATTTCATTTTAAAATAACCCCTTCCTATTTTAAAAGCGCGCTTATAACTGCCATTCTTAAATACATCCCATTTTCCATTTGTTTGAAAATACGTGATTTGGGTGCTTCTACTAAATCACTTTTAATTTCGACTCCTCGATTGACTGGAGCAGGATGCATGACAATGGCTTCATCTTTTAATTTATCATATCTTGACTGAGTTAACCCATATTGTTGATGATATTCCTCTGCCGCAAAATTAGCTTCACCAGCAATGCCGTGTCTTTCATGTTGAACTCTTAACAACATCACAATATCGACTTGATCAATCACATCATCTATATTAACGTATGGCGCCTCTAATGTCTCATCTACCCATTCTTCAGGACTAGAGAACATGACATTTGCACCTAATGCTCTTAAACTATGATAATTACTTCTGGCTACTCGAGAGTTTTTAATATCACCGCAAATTAACACATTCAACCCATCAAATGACCCATACTCTTCGTAAATAGTCATTATATCTAGCAAACTTTGTGTAGGATGTTGACCACTTCCATCTCCAGCGTTTGCTATAGGTATATTAATGTTTTCTAATTCCTCGTAATAAGCATTTTGAGAGTGACGAATGACTAATAAATTAACTCCAATACTTTCTAATGTTTTACAAGTATCATATAACGACTCGCCTTTTTTAACTGAAGAGGTACTCGTTTCAAAACTCACTTGTTTTAATCCTAATTTGAGTTCAGCTACTTCAAAACTACACTTTGTTCTTGTTGAATTTTCAAAGAATAAGTTCGTTACATACGTATCATTAAACTGCGGTAAAGCTCTTTCACCTGATTTATACTGGCTTGCAGTTGTAACTAAATCATATATTTCATCCGTTGATAGATGTTCCATAGATAATAAATTTTTCATATAGCGCCCTCCTAATGGATTAAATCTTAATTTTCTTCTTTTTTATCTTTTGGCAAAATTAAATTTAAAATAATTCCAGAAAGTGCGGATAATGCCATACCTTCAATTTGTAAATTAATTCCAATACCTTTTAAATTGATAAGTAAATTACCAATACCTACTACAAGTATTACTGATGCAATGACTAAGTTACGGTTGCTTGAAAAATCTACATTGCTTTCAACTATCATACGCAATCCACTAGCAGCAATAATACCAAATAATAGTATCGAAACACCGCCCATGACAGGAGTAGGTATAGATGAAATTAACGCAGTAAATTTACCTATGAAAGCTAGAATGATAGCGATAACTGCTGCTCCACCAATGACGTAAATACTATATATTTTAGTAATCGCTAGTACGCCTATATTTTCACCATAGGTTGTACTTGGAGGCCCACCGATAATACTCGCAAACATTGTAGATACCCCATCTCCAATAATTGATTTATCCAATCCTGGATCTTTAAAGAAATTACGGCCTACTATTTTATTGATAACCATTTGATGACCGATGTGTTCACTTACTGTTACGAATACAACGGGTATCATGACTAATACCAATCCTAAATGGAATGATGGTGTGTAATCTTTGAATGGTAAATATATATGTGGAAAATCTAACCATTTGGCGTGGGCAATAGGTCCAAATTTTACTAAGCCCATGAAAATAGAAACAATATAACCAACTACAATACCAATTAATACAGGTATCAGTGATAAAAATCCTTTAAAGAAACCTTGTACTACGATTGTGACTATGAGTGTAATTAGAGCTACAAGTAAATAACTTAAGTTATAACCTTTCATATCTGAAGAATTCTCATACATGGCCATATTAACGGCTGTAGGTGCCAAACTTAATCCGATAACCATAATAACTGGTCCTACTACAACTGGTGGTAGTAAATGCATTAGCCAACCAGTTCCACTTAATCTAATAAGTAAACCTATAATGACGTACATCAACCCACTCATAAACAGAGCCACTAACATGTCTCCTAAGCTATGGGTACTTAGACCAGTAATAATCGGTGTGATAAAGGCAAAACTTGAACCTAAATAAGCAGGTATTTTAGCCTTTGTGATTAATATGTAAATAAGTGTTCCAATACCTGAAGCAAGTAATGCTGCTGATATTGGTAAATGTGTTAAAAATGGTACAAGGACGGTTGAGCCAAACATTGCAAATAAATGTTGCAAACTTAAGAATGCCCATTGTGCTGGTTTAGGTTTGTCTCTAACATCAAGCACTGGCTTCACAGTGCGCTCAAACATTTGTTCATTTTCCATGTCATTCATTTCCTTTCATAAAAAAATCTCTTTACATCAGTGAATGCAAAGAGACTAATTGAAATGTAGTCGAATAAGGTTTTACACCTCAAAGATTACATTTCTAACGAAGTATTACATTAAGCAATGGTAAAGGTATGATAAATCTTAAAGATTTACATCATCGCTTTATCGTTTAACTATGGCTTAATTTGTTTACTCCACCTTTTTCAGTCTCTCGTACTGCTTTAAAAGGGATATTATTTTATTATGACTGCGTTCTGATGATCAATTTCATTTAAATAAACTGAAACGGATTCATCACGCGCAGTTGGTATATTTTTTCCTACAAAGTCTGCTCGGATAGGAAGTTCACGATGGCCTCTATCAACAAGTGTTGCAAGTCCAATTTTAACAGGTCGTGAGTGTAGCAATATAGCGTCTAATGAAGCTCTTACTGTACGACCAGTATATAAAACATCGTCAACGATAATCACCACTTTATCAGTAATGTCAACATCGATATCAAATGCTTTGATGTCTGATTGCTGGGTGACATTATCAATATCATCACGGAAATGTGTAATATCAATTGTGCCGGTTGGTACATTGCACTGCTCAATAGAATGAATCTTTTCTTGTATACGATTCGCTAAAAATGCACCTCGTGTCTTAATTCCTAAAAGTACTAAATTGTCAGTGCCTTTGTTATATTCCAAAATCTCATGTGCAATTCGAGTGATTGTACGCTGTATCGCGGCTTCATCTAAAATGATTCGTTCAGACATCGTTTCACCTCTTATAATAGAAAAACCTCATATCTTTAATAAAGACATGAGGTTAAGGCACACTTCAAGAAAATTAATTATACTCAGTTAATTAACTTTCAGGTATATATTTACAGTATTTCATCATTAAGAACGCGCATACTTTCTTAAGCGAAACACATTTATATGCATGATTATTCCTATTATTCATGTCTTCGAAGCCTCTCTGGACTCGCAATTAAAGACGAAGTTTTTTATATTTAAACTGTTACTAGTCTAAAACTTTTTAATAAATAAGTCAATGATTTCTTTAAACTAAAAGTTGACAAAATCGCTCGTAATGTTTAACTTTATCATGTTTTTTTAAGCATCTCTACGTCGAATATCTTCTAATAAATCTTTAAAATCATTAGGCAATTCAGTACTTCTTTCAATATACTCATGTGTTACTGGATGTTCAAAACCAATCACACCCGCATGCAATGCTTGACCACCAATATCTAATGTTCTCTTAGGTCCATATTTAGGGTCACCCACAAGCGGGTAGCCAATATATTTCATATGCACACGAATTTGGTGAGTTCGTCCAGTTTCCAATTCACATTCTATCAAAGTATAGTCTTTAAAATGCTCTATTACATTGAAATGCGTTACAGCTTCTTTACCATCATCAACTACAGCCATTGCTTGACGGTCATTCTTATTACGACCAATTGGAGCATCTACCGTACCATAATCATGCGGAATATTACCGTGAACTAACGCAGTGTATTTACGTTTAACACTTTTAGCCATTAGTTGTTCGACAAGACCTCGATGAGCGATGTCATTTTTAGCAACCATTAATAAACCAGAAGTATCTTTATCAATACGGTGAACAATACCAGGACGTATTTCACCGTTAATACCAGATAAATTTTTGATTTGATACATTAAGCCGTTCACAAGTGTGCCCGTATAATGACCTGGAGATGGATGTACTACCATACCTTTAGGTTTATAAACAATCGCCACATCATCATCCTCATAATAGATATCTAAATCTAAATCTTCTGGTTGAATGTCTGCTTCTACTACTTCCTTTTCAGTGACAATGATATGATCATTTAATTTAACTTTATAATTTGATTTAATCACTTTATCATTAACTTTAACTAAATCTTCTTTAATCCAATCTTGAAGTTGGCTACGAGACCAAGCATCATTCGACTCAGATAGAAATTTATCTATTCTTTGACCAACTTGTGTTTCATCTGTGATCTTAAATTCATGTGTTTCCAAAAGTATACCTCCTTAGTTCTTTTTAGTTGTATCCTTTAATAATGCGATAATTACGAAGATAACGCCTATAGTTAAACTTGAATCTGCAATATTAAAGATTGGGAAATCATAACCAAAGATGTTTGTATCTATAAAATCGACAACTTCACCATTGAATACGCGATCAATAAAGTTACCTAACGCACCAGCAAAGAGTAAGGTAATTGCAACTTGCATAAATAAATTATATTTAGCTTCTTTAATATAAAACAGCACGAGAACTACTAAAATAACTAATGTGATAATATAGAAAAATCCCATTTTACCACTTAAAATTCCCCAAGCAGCTCCATTATTTCTATGTGAAGTAATATTAAGAAAATGAGGAATTACTTCGTAGGAATCGCCAATTTTCATGGATGAAGCAATTATCCACTTTGAAATTTGGTCAAAAATTATAATTAAAAATGCTAAAAGAAGTGAGATTCCAATATAATATTTCTTTTTCATTCATGTGCCTCCATTCAGTTCAACGTCACTTTTGACAACACTTAACATTATATCCTACTCCAAGACATAAAAAAAGATTGCTGAGTATAAATCTAATTATTAGAAATGTTGAGCAATAATATCATACAAAAAGTTGAGACTTAATCGTGTCTCAACTTAATTTTAGTAAATATTTAGCTTACTCAATTATTCATCTTTTATTCGATTAAACCTGAAGTACAAGCCATCTGGTCCTTTTAAATTTAAATGCGTAGATTCAGGATAGTGAAAATCTATTAACGCTAAACCATATGTGTTTTCATTATCAACACGCTTGGTCCCTGATAACCACTGATTCATTGCTAAATGATTGTAATAATGATTTGAGGACAAAAATAATGAGAAATCGTCTATATAAGCTGACTCTTCTAAACCGAAATAATTAAGATAATATGATTTAATTTCTGAGATTCTAATAGTTTTAAGATGCAAATGACCTAATTTCGCTTCATTAGGTACACCTTGCCATTTTTCATTAGAAACTTCTTTTAACAATCGAGGTACGTTAATTGGTCTAATATCCAATTTCACTCTATTATCTTCATCGTATTTCCACATTTCAAAGTCATAATCGACGTAAAATTTAAGCGCATTACCTTCAGGATCTTCAACAAAGAGTGATGTTCCAACACTTTGTTCTCCTCCATTAACCGGTATCTCAAAATCACTTAATTGTACTAATAAATCAGCTAGAGAGGATAGTTCTGGCAACTTAATTCCTATATGAAATAAGCCAGCTTCAGACATGAGTGGCTCTCTACCATTTTGAATTTCATTAAAAGTTATATATTGATTGTTTGCTCCAACCTTATATTGAACAGCCTTCATAGATTCATTAACAAAATTAAATCCTAAAACTTCTTCATAAAAGGCTCTTATAACTTCTATATCACGTACATTTATTATTATTCCATTAACGAAATGTGCATCTTTACTATGAAACATCATTCTACCCTCTCAACAATGACTTGTACTCTGAATGGTTGTCTATATATAAGATTTCATTACTATAATTTTAACATTATGACTAAATATATTTAAGAATTCAAATTTCTAATTTATGATGTGAATTTAAAGAGATTTTTAAATATATCAACATTTTCTCATTTAAGTCTTATAAATCTTACTTTAATTTTTCTAATCAATTTGTTTCTTAAAGTATAAAAGACCTAAGAAGACTTCTTTATAATAAAATCTCCTCAGGTCTATGATTAATGGTTACCAATCATTTAGAAATTAAACTAATGTTTTCACTACTTCTTGGCAACGTGGACATAGATGATCAAGTTCTCCAACAGAACCTAATTCATCGCTATAGTTCCAACATCTTTCACACTTTTCGCCTTCTGCGTGTTCGATGCGAATATCACCATATTTATATGTTTCACCATTTTCAACTGAATCAACAACTTCAACTTGAGAAACGATGAATAATTGTTGTAAATCATTAAATTCTTGTAAGAATTCAGCAGCTTTAAATGATTCATTATTGCCAATAACCACTTTAGCTTCTAATGATTTACCAATGACTTTTTCATTACGAGCTTGTTCTAAAGCACGGTTTACGTCGTCGCGTAGATCCATAAGAGTATTCCATTTATCTAATAATTCTCTATCTACTTCAACAACTTCTGGCATATCTGCTAAATGAACACTTTCCTCTTTAACGTGAGGTGTATGTGACCATACTTCTTCTGCAGTATGCACTAGGATTGGTGCTAATAATTTTGTCATATCTACTAAGATTTGATAAAGCACTGTTTGCATGCTGCGACGTTTATGAGAGTCTTTCTTCTCAATGTAAAGAATATCTTTACCATAGTCTAAATAGAAGTTACTTAATTCTACATTGATAAAGTTTTGAACTTCTTGATAGATGTTAAGATAATCAAAATTCTCATAGTTGTTGATAGTACTAGCTGTGAATTCACGTAAACGATTAAGTAAATAACGATCTACGTCGAGTAATTCATTTTCAGGGATACGATCTGTCTCAGGGTTATAATCATTAATATTACCTAACATGAATCTGAGTGTATTTCTTATTTTACGATAAACATCAGAAGTTTGTTTTAAAATTTCATCTGAAATACGGACGTCTGCTAAATAATCAGTACTACTTACCCATAGACGTGCGATATCTGCACCTTTTTGCTTAACAACTTGGTCCGGAACGATGACGTTACCAAGCGATTTACTCATTTTTTTACCTTCACCATCCATAACGAAACCGTGTGAAAGTAGGAATTTATAAGGTGCTTGTCCACGAGTTGCTACAGCAGTAGTTATTGAAGAGTTAAACCAACCACGATATTGGTCACTTCCTTCAAAGTAAAGATCTGCAGGGAAACTTAACTCTGGTCTTGTTTCTAATACACCACGGTGAGATGAACCTGAATCGAACCATACATCCATGATGTCTGTTTCTTTAGTAAATTCACCATTAGGACTTCCAGGATGTGTAAATCCTTCTGGTAATAAATCTTTCGCTTCACGTTCAAACCACACATTTGATCCATGTTCTGCGAATAAATCAGCGATATGATTAACTGTTTCTTTCGTCATGATGATGTCACCATTTTCAGCATAAAATACTGGTAATGGAACACCCCATACACGTTGACGAGAAATAACCCATTCGCCACGATCACGAATCATATTGTAGATACGTGTTTTACCCCAATCTACTTTAAAGTTAGTCTCTTCAATCGCATCTAAGATATCTTGTCTTACTTTGTTAATTGAAGCAAACCATTGAGGTGTCGCTCTAAAGATAACTGGTTTTTTTGTACGCCAATCATGTGGGTAGCTATGTGTAATAAAGTCTAATTTAAGAAGTGCATCCTTTTCAGTTAATAAGTCAGTGACAGCTTTATTCGCTTTGTCATAGAACATACCTTCAAATTGGCCGCCCTCTTCAGTAAATACACCCTTGTCATTTAGAGGACTGATGACAGGTAAGTCATATTTTTGTCCAACGATATAGTCATCTTCCCCGTGTCCAGGAGCAGTATGAACACATCCAGTACCCGCATCTGTTGTGACGTGATCTCCATTAATCACAAGTGACGTACGATCTAAGAATGGATGTTGCGCTTCAACATATTCTAACTCTTTACCTGTAAATTCTTTTTCAAGTTGAATTGTATCTTTATCCCAACCTAAAGCATCAGCTACAGTCTCAGATAAGGCTTGAGCAACAATAAATTTCTGTCCTTCTACATTGTATTGGCCATACTTAAGTTCTGGATGAACAGTGATAGCTACGTTTGAAGGAATTGTCCAAGGTGTTGTAGTCCAGATAATAAACTTAGCATCTGAATCAACGACTCCTTTATCGTCTTTAACGTTAAATGCTACATAAATAGAGGCAGAACGTTTATCATGATATTCAATTTCCGCTTCAGCTAATGAAGATTCACTTGAAGGTGACCAATAAACTGGTTTCTTACCTTTATAAATTAAACCTTTGTCTGCCATTTCACCAAATAAACGAATTTGTGCTGCTTCATATTCAGGGGTAAGTGTAATATAAGGATTATCAAAGTCACCGCGAACACCTAGACGTTTGAAATCCTTCTTCTGAATATCTACTTGCTTAAGTGCAAATTCTTTACACTTTTCTCTAAATTCAGCAATTGACATTTTTTTACGGTCTACGCCTTTTTTAGTTAAAGCCTGTTCAATTGGTAAACCATGCGTATCCCAGCCTGGAACATATGGTGCATAGAATCCTTGCATTGTTTTATAACGGACGATAAAATCCTTAATAATTTTATTAAGTGCATGTCCCATATGTAAACTACCATTTGCATATGGTGGACCATCATGCAAGATATAAGATTGATTACCTTTATTTTTTTCTAATGCTTTTTTATATTGATCTTCTGCATCCCATTTTTCTTGAATTTGAGGCTCTTTATTAGGTAAACCACCTCTCATAGGAAAGTCAGTTTTGGGCATTAATAAAGTATCTTTAAAATTCATACTGTTCACTCCTTCTAATGATAAAAAGAACTCTAAGTTCAATTAAAAGGGACGGCTAAACCGCGGTACCACCCTATTTAACTCAACTTAGAGTTCTCTCATAAACATATTAAAATAAAAGCCAGTGATATAAGAAACAAACGATATGTTAGGCTCTCACCATTCCTAACTCGCTGGAATATGTTTAGTGTTTCTTACGCGTCTGTCTTTTTATATCATATCAATAAATTGTCATTAAGAAAATGTATTTTTAACATAAATACATTTACAAGTTTAAAATTCTTCAATTGCGTCTCTATCTATTAATCATTTATCAATAGAATGCTTATAAATTACTATGAGTTGTAGAAGTCTCTGATTGATTATTAGACGTACGTGAAGATTCAGAAGTAGAAGTTGTTCCATTATTATTCTCTGCTTGAGATTGGCTTTCCTTCATAGCGCGTTCTTCTGGTGTAAGATCATTATCATTTAAGTGATGAATATCTTCTAAAGTCACTTGTTCAGCATCTAAATCATAATTTAATAAGTAATCCCAATCTTCACTTTTAAGTAAATCTAATTGAGCTTCTACCAACATACGGAAACGAGATCTAAATACTTTAGATTGACGTTTCATATCTTCAGTTTGGAATGATAAACGACGTGCTTTTTCAATCGCATCATTTACAATTTTATCAGCTTGAACTTGAGCTTTAGCAAGTGTAGCTTCGGCATCTTTATTAGCAGCTAATTTTGTTTCTTCTCCAACTTTTTGAGCTTGAATTAAAGCATCACTTACAGACTGATGCACATC
This sequence comes from Staphylococcus sp. HMSC06C11, assembly GCF_001808345.1. NCBI lineage: Bacteria > Bacillati > Bacillota > Bacilli > Caryophanales > Staphylococcaceae > Staphylococcus > Staphylococcus sp. HMSC06C11. The sequence continues at coordinate 395,929 of NZ_KV793047.1, read as the reverse complement.
TTGATAAGATTTGATATTAGTGTCTCTATCTTCAACTACTTTTTCAAGTTGCTTTTTATCTTCTTTAAGTCGTTCAATCTCAGTGCTTAATTGATCTAAATAATTAGCAACCTCAGTGGGTTCTAAACCATTCTTCACTCGACTAAACTCTTTATTTTTAATCTCACTTGGTGTGAAAGGCATGATATATCCTCCTTAATTCATCACTATTTAAATAATGTCTGATAGGTAATGTGTAGTTTATCTTTTTTAGTTCTTCCTCCAATTTGAGTGATTTGAGCTCTGCCAAATCCTTGGATAGAAAGTAGATCATTTTGTTCTAATTGAAAGTCAGGTGTATCAATTATAGTATGATTCACTTTGACTCTTTTCTTTTCTATTAATTGCTTTGCTATATTACGAGATTTATGGATCATATCTTTTAATACAACGTCCAATCTCATTGCACTAACAGTCGTGCTTTGAATTTTCCAATTCTCTTTTGATTGTATCATATCTTTTATAGGAATAGAATTAAGTTTAACTGTGGCACCTTTAATCCTATTTAATTCAAACATAATATAAGATTCCAAACGCTCTGTCAAAACAAATTGTATATCATCTGCAACTATAATATCCCCCAATTGTTCTCTCTCAATACCTAAAGACATTAAGGTGCCTAACACATGTTGATGTTGAATTGAAACGAATTTCTCAGGATAATCGATTCGTAATAGTGACAGTTCAAAATCTTCTACTTGTGCCTCATAATATGATGGAGCTATGATAGCACGTTTTCTCTCAGCGTAGGGACCACCATAAAAGTTGACTTTTAACATTTCATAACTCCCCACGATGACTTCTAAGATGTATTGGCCTCTCGGATCTAAAAATGCAGTGAGCACAGGCGCATAGTGATTTTCAGCTTGATTACACTTATCTATTAATTGATCTATCAATTCTTGTTCTTCTCTTCTAAAATGTTGATATATATCGATGTGAGACACTCCTAACATTTTATTTTAACAACATTCAATTAAGGTAACTTCAATTTCACATGACAAAAACGAGGTCAAAGTTTAATAAATACTTTGCCTCGCTTAAAATACTCATATAAAATTCAAACTAGTTCATTTTTATGATAAATGTGTAAGTATGATGTTAAAAATTGAAACTAAACCTCTTTGAAATAATACTAATACTATAATAGCTGCTATAGAAGAAATATCTATGATGCCAATGGGAGGAATGATTTTCCTAAATGGTTCTAAAAAAGGTTCATAAATTTTACCAAGAAATTCCCCCACTTTTGATTCTCTAATGCTTGGAACCCAAGACGTGAAGAAATAAATAATCATTCCTATATAATAAATTTGAACCAAAAATAATATAAATCGGAATATAGTACTAAGTAGACCGATATCCATAATTAGACTCCTTATTCGTAATGTTGCTCCATGTTTTCGATATGATCAGTTATGCTTCCAGCAACTTCTACGTTATCAGGTGTACATAAGAATATATCAGTTCCTACACGCTGAATATCTCCACCAATCGCATATACTGTTCCACTTAAGAAGTCAATAATACGTTTAGCAGATACTTTATCAATGCGTTGTAAGTTTACTAAAGTAGCACGTCTATTTTTCAATTCATCCGCAATATCTTGTGTATCAGAAAACACACGTGGTTCAAATAAGCACATTTTAGAGCTTTCTTGTGTCGCATAATTTTGTGATGATTGGTTCATAGTTACAACATTACGAGAATTACTCTTTGAATTATTATTCATACGATAATTCCTTTCTTCAGAAGTTGCACCTTTTCTTGTTGTGCTCTTTTGAGGCACAGATTTGATTGCATTTTGTTTGTTTACACTGTTTTGTGATTGCGTTGATGGTACATTGTTTTCATTTCGTGATTCAACATCACGTTCTTGTACACGCTCACGTGTCTGAGATGTTTCACGTTCTTCTGGTGCTTCAACTTCTTCTTCATCTTCTACTACAAAAAATCCATTAAATAAATCCTTTAAAGCCAAGGGGCTCACTCCTCTTCTCCTACAAGTTTAGTCCCAATTCTGACAAAGGTTGCACCTTCTTCAACTGCTATCTGATAGTCATTACTCATTCCCATAGATAATTCTGTGCAAGGTGCATGTTCTAAATTGAATTGTTGAATTTCTTCTTTTTTATGTCTTAAATCATTGAAAATTGATTTTATGTACACACTATCATCAGTTAGAGGTGCCATTGTCATTAAACCAATTACTTTGATGTTTTCATAAGCTTTCAGTTCTTTTAAAAATTCATTAACTTCGTCTAATGCTATACCATGTTTAGATTCTTCCCCAGAAACATTAACTTGTAAAAAACAAGATACAACATGGTCTGCTCTCTTATTAATCTCCTTAGCTAAACTCAGGCGATCTAAAGCGTGAAAATAGTCAACTTCGTTAATTACTTCTTTAACTTTTCTAGATTGCAAAGAACCAATAAAGTGAAATACAACATCATCAGGTAATGCTGCTTTTTTCTCTTTGAAGCCTTCTAATCTATTTTCGCCAAAGTGCCTAATACCTGCTTCATAAGCTTCTTTAGCTCGCTCTATTGTAACATACTTTGTCACTGCAATCACGTGAGGGTGTGCTGAATTAGAACTTTTTTCTAAATGTTCACTTATTTCTTGTTCAATTTGTTTTAAATTTTGTTTAACACTCACTATCGTTCCTCCTCACTTTACTTGCGTCCTATAAATGCTAACATACGTCCAGTCTGACCTTTTTCAATTCTATAAGAGAAAAATAAGTCTAAATTTTCAGAAGTAGCATACTCAGTAATATAGATATTATCTGATGGGACGCCTACTTCTTCAAGTAATAAAGCATTGGCTTTTTTTAAATCAATACCATGTTTGTCTGCTGCACGCGAGTCAATATATTTAGATGAGTCAATTGTTAATGTTTCAAATTTACCTTTGATATCATCATTGATTTCATAGGAATTAGATGTTGCTGGTCCAATAACCACTTGTAAATCATTTAAATCAAAGTCAATTTTTCTAACCATCTCTTTTACGATCTCACCATAAGTACCACGCCATCCAGCATGGGCAAGGCCCACATAACCATGCTTCTCACTATAAAAGTAAACAGGAACACAATCAGCATAACACATGGTTAATAATATATTGGAATCATAAGTAAAAATGCCATCTAACCCATATAAGTCATCAGTTAATTCTTCAATATTCATACCTCGATGTTCTTTAGTAATTTCTGTGACTTTATTTCCATGTGTCTGAATTGGGAAAACCCAATTATTTCTATCGAAGCCTATTTCATTTGCAAGAATTTCCTGATGTTGAGTAATATTAGCTTGATTATCATCCACGTATCTAGCCATGTTAAAAGCGTGTTCTGGATAATGACTCAGTCCATTCTCTCTAGTTGTGAAACCAAGCTTAATACTATGAGTAGGTTTTACATCATAATCTAAATAATGTTCTTTCTTTATAAACTTTTCAGTCATTATGTTTCACCACCATTTGAGAATGTTAATAAAGCAATTATTATAATTCATGACAATTAAGTATATTATAAAACTATTATATATCATACTTTCTACCATTTAAACTACAAGTTACAAGAATAAATAATTTAAATATATACTTAATGTTGGTGTCATGAAAATTAATTAGTAATATTATGTAATTCATAAACTGTAATTTAAAAAGCCATCAGTACAAACTCTGATGGCTTTTTATCTAAATTATCTTATATAATTAGCGTCTTGTTCTTCTAGAACGTCTTTCTTCTCTATTTCTAATAAAGCTAGGAATGTCGTCATCTTTTGTAGAGTGACTTCTTTCGCTTACGCCTTCTGAAGATTGAGAGCTAGTTGAAGTGTTTGTAGCAAATGAGTCTTCTTTAGGAGTAGCATGACTTTGGTTAGAAGAACTACTATTAACACTTGAACCGAAACCAGTACTTGTAGCTTTACGACCTTGAGATGACGGTTTATCTTCGAAACCTGTAGCAATCACTGTAACAACAATTTCGTCTTGAAGTTCAGGATTAATTACTGTACCGAAGATCATGTTTACATCTTCGTCAGCCGCATCTTGAACAATATCAGCAGCTTCTTGAGCTTCAAATAGTGAGAGTGATTCTCCACCAGTAATGTTCATAAGTACGCCTTGAGCACCAACAATTGAAGTTTCTAATAATGGTGATGAAATAGCTTTTTTAGCAGCTTCAACCGCTCTATTTTCACCAGAAGATACACCGATACCCATTAATGCTGAACCTTGGTTAGACATAATAGTTTTAACGTCGGCAAAGTCTAAGTTTACCTCACCTGATACAGCGATTAAATCTGAGATACCTTGTACACCTTGACGTAACACATTATCTGCTTCCTTGAATGCTTCCATCATAGGTGTAGATTTGTCTACGATATCTAATAAACGATCATTAGGAATAACAATTAATGTATCAACTGCAGCTTTCATTGCTTCAACGCCAGCGGCAGCTTGAGTTTGACGTTTACGTCCCTCAAAACCGAATGGGCGAGTTACAACGCCTACTGTTAAAGCGCCCATTTCTTTAGCGATTTTAGCAACTACTGGAGCAGCTCCTGTACCAGTACCGCCACCCATACCAGCAGTAACGAATACCATATCTGCACCTTGGATAGCATCTTCGATTTGTTCACGAGATTCTTCAGCAGCTTTTTTACCAATTTCAGGATTTGCACCTGCACCAAGACCTCGCGTTAACTTTTCACCAATTTGGATTTTTGATTCCGCTTTAGATAAGTTAAGCGCTTGTCCATCTGTATTGATAGCGATAAACTCAACGTTATTCATGCCGTGGTCAATCATACGATTAACAGCGTTGTTACCGCCGCCACCTACACCGATGACTTTCAATGTAGCTAAATGATTAAATCCTTGTTCAAATTCTAACATTTAAATTTCCTCCTAGTCTTAATGGCCAATAATCATTCAAATAGAGATTTCATTAGTTTTTTAAATTTACCTTCTTCTTTGTCCTTACCTTCTGATTGATGATAATCATCTTCGTGATGTTCTCTGCGGTCTTCATATGTTTCCTCACGAGGTGATTCAGGTTCTTCCTCATGATTCTCTTTTTTGTTTGATTTACGTTTAAACCAATCAAAACCGCTCGATTTAGATTCGTTATCTTTATCTTCAGATTCGATAACTTCCTCTTCAAATCCTTCATTATCTTGATAACTAATTGTAACATAATCTAATAACTCGTCAAAAGCGATACTACTAGAAATTGTCGAAATAGCAGAAGAGAACTCAGGTTTTCTAATACCCATTTGAGATGGAGTATGAATTCTTACTTTCTCACTTACCATGTCTTGCAGTAATTCTTTTACACCAAGTAAGTTAGCAGAACCACCTGTTACAATAAATCCGCCATTTACTTTAGTAAGTCCAAGTTCTTGTAACACATCGAACACTTCAAAGAATATATCCTCTACACGTTGTTCGATAAAATCGCTTAAATCTTTTTGAGTATATTGAACATGTTCTTCACTATCAATTTGATCTACTGAGAATACATCTTGTTCTGAAGCTGAATCATAGAAAGCATGTCCATATTGATGCTTAATCTTCTCAGCAGTATCATATGTAGTATTTAAGCCTTGCGCAATATCATCTGTAATATCACGACCAGCCATTTCAATTGAATCAGCATCTACTAACTCACCACGCTCATAAAAAGCAATTTGAGTTAAATCTTCGCCAATATCAATGACACAAGCGCCTAATTCTTTTTCTGTAGCGGTTAAAATTGAACCATAATTGTATGCATCAGAGTAAACATCTAATACATCTACGCCACATGCTTCAACACATTTAATCATATTAATTAAAATAGATTTCTGTATAGCTATAACGCCTGCATCAACTTTCAATGAATGTCTAGCAATTAATTCTTTAGGGTCAGAAACTTCATTGTCTTTATCAACTACGAATCGAATAGGAAAGACATTAATCACTTCTGTTTCTGTTACATCATTCTTATCACGAATTCCGTCTAAAACTGATTCAATGTGTGTTCCATTAATTTCAGTATCTTCATAAAATTCAATTTCATTTGATTCATCGTATACTTCGGTACCAATGATAGGTAACTTTAAGAATACTTCTTTTATATCTACACCAGAGGCAATTGAAGCCTTCTTAATTGTATCTTTGATTGCTTGTCTCGCAATATCAAAATCATCAATAAGACCATTCTTGATACCGCTAGTGTAGGTTTGTCCTGTACCTATCACATTTATTCCATTGTGAAATTTTTCGCCTACTATCGTTTTTACACTTGATGAACCTATATCTATACTTACATAGTAATGTTCCTCCATAGATAGGCACCTCCTGACAAATTACTATTAAAATACACTATGTTTAGTTTACAATACGTTGAATAGCTTGTGAACTATAAACACATAGTATTAACGAAATTTTTTAATTATTATCTTTTGATTGATTATTAATTTTATTTAAAACACTTTGAAGTTCTTCTTTAGCTTCACTTTCTTGTTGTGTAGATTTTGTTACATTCTGGTCGGATTCAGACTCAGCACCTGTTGCTCCATTATAAGGTATGAATGAAGCACCCACTGATAAATCAATATACCCATCAGTCTTAAGATTACCTGAATCATCTCTACTTAATGATTGTGACATCTGCGGGTAATATTTCATTTTATCGGCTATTGTAGTAATATCTCCGACAACTTGCATGTCATCTTTAGTGAAGATTTCAATTCTATTTTGTTTGTTCTTCTCTGGAGCATAACTAACTTCAGCAATTAAACTTCTTACTTCAGGTGACATTTCAGATAAAGCTTGAATGATTCGTGTTTTTTTATTTCCTTTAAAACCATCGATAATTGGTCCGTCATGTGAAACATCATCACTGTAATCTTTTAATTCTTTGCCATCTTCTATAATTGGAACGTAACTGTCTTTATTTTTTTCTAAACCAACAACTTGGTACTCAGTTACTTTTACATTTATGGTGTTAGGCAATTGTTTATGAATTTCAACATCCTTGATCAAAGGATTCTTCTTCAAATTGTTAATTGCTTTCCTCTTACTAAATGTGTACATTCTTGAATGAGATGTAACATTTAACTCTTTATTGATTTTACTTTTACTAACATTATTATTACCTTTAATATTCACATTAGAAATCTTGCTTAAAGGAGTGAACATATAAAGTAAGAATATAACAATCAATAATACTAATACAGTAATAATGATATACTGTATTCTTTTTTGTCTTTTTCGGCGTAACGCTCTTTTTTCTTCTAATGTTAAAGGTTTATGTTGTTCATTTTTATCTTTTTCTGTGTTGTGATCACTATTATTATTAATAAAAGGGATCTTATTTATAAAACCTTTTTTATAACTTTTCTCTTCATGAACGTCTTTATTCGCCTTACCACTCTCATCTTTACTAGATTCAGAAGCATCACTTTTACTATCCGATTGAGATTGTTCTTCTATATCTTCGATGTCTTCATTTGTATTGTCTTCATTAATCTCTGTTTGAGAGTCTTTATGATGTTGTATTGCTTCATCACCGTGATTTAGACTATCTTTATCATGTTCATTTTCGGATTGAGTCTTTTTATCTTCATTAGTACTTTCCATCTCTGGAGAATCATTATAGGGAACATCATTTTCTTGTGTTTCCTCATTCGAATATTCATCGTTATTAACTCTGTCACCGAAACGTTTTCTTTTTCTATTACGAAAATCTTTATTTCTTCTAAAAAGACTCACATCATCTTTATCATTATTGTCTTTCTTAGATGTAGTAAAATCTTCAATGCGCGAAACTTTATCATTTTTGTTTTTATTATTTTCATCCATGAGCATTCACACTCCTTAATAAGATGGCAAGTGTGCTCGGAATCTCTCGATAAATTTCTCACCACGTTCTTCAAATGTTTTATATTGATCCCAACTTGCACAAGCTGGTGAAAGTAACACCACATCATTAGGTTCGATAATGTCTTGAATTTTATCAACTGCATCTTCAACGTTCGTTGCTTTAATTACATATTTACCTTGGCTATTACCTAGTTTAGCAAATTTTTCTTGTGTTTCTCCAAAAACAATCATTACACGGACATTATTCATATATGGTATAAGTTCATCAAAGTCATTGCCTCTATCTAAACCGCCACATAACCAAATAATAGGTTGTGTGAATGAATTTAAAGCGAATTGTGTAGCTAAAGTATTAGTTGCTTTGGAATCATTATAATATTTATTCGTACGGTGAGTACCAATGTATTGCAGTCTATGATCAATTCCAGAGAAAGTTGTCAGACTATCTACGATGGCTTTAACTGGTACGCCTGCCAAAATAGCAGCTAATACTGCAGCCAAAATGTTTTCTAAGTTGTGTTCGCCTGGTAAAACTAAATCTTTAACATTTATGATACGAACGCCATTAAATACGATAAATCCGTCTTTAATATATATTCCATTAACTTCTTGCTGTGTTGAAAAATAAAGTGTTTTTGATTTTAAATTCTCTGTTTCAATTAAATGTCTTTGATGATAGTTACAAATGAGATAATCATCTTCAGTTTGATTTTTATAAATTTGTTTTTTCGCATTTTGATAATTTTCTAAAGACTCATGATAATCTAGATGTGCTGAATATATGTTTGTAATGATTGCTATGTGAGGTTTGTATTCATCAATACCTAATAATTGGAAAGATGAAAGTTCTGTAATCAAATATTCATCAGCTTTAACTTCTTGAGCTACCTTAGAAGCAACATAACCTATGTTTCCTGATAGACGACCTGTTAAGACACTTTTTTTAAACATATCCCCTATTAGAGATGTCACAGTCGTCTTACCATTTGTGCCAGTCACACCTATAATAGGTGCCTCAGAAATAAGGTAACTTAATTCGACCTCGGTTAAGATTTTTAAACCTCTGCGAACTGCCTCATCAATAATTGAAACAGTATAAGGGATACCCGGATTTTTGACAATAATAGGATTATTATCAAGTAGCGAAAGAGGATGTTCACCACTTATTACCTCTATCCCCATTGATTCAAGATCTTTTGCATGTGCGTCTTGGGAAAGGTCCTTTCCATCATTCACTTTGACGTTTGCACCCAATTTAGCTAATAATTTTGCAGCTTCATAACCACTTTTAGCTAAGCCAACTACTAGAACATTTTTATTTTCTAATCCTGTGTAATTCAGCACTCTAATGCACTCCAATCCATAAACCTATTAATCCTGAAATTAAACCTACTGTCCAGAATACAGTTACTACTTTCCATTCTCCCCATCCACTTAATTCAAAATGATGGTGAATAGGACTCATTTTAAATATACGTTTCTTAGTTAATTTATAAGATGCTACTTGCATCATAACTGATAATGTTTCAATAACGAAAACTAATCCTACAAAGAAAAGCGACAATTCCTGATTTAACATAATTGAGATTGTAGCGAATATTCCTCCTAATGCAAGACTACCTGTGTCACCCATAAATACTTTTGCTGGGTTTAGGTTATAAGGTAAAAAGCCTATTAATGCAAACACCATAATGACACAGAACGTACCGATTGCTGGGGAATCTAATATAAAGCTCATTATTGCATAGATAGCAAATCCAATGATAGATAACCCTGTAGCTAAGCCATCCAGTCCATCAGTTAAGTTTACCGCATTTGAGAAACCAACCTGCCAAAAGATTATAAATATTACATACGCGAAGGAGAGTGGTAAATCAAAATGAGTAAACGGAATATGTAAATTTGTAGTGAAATTAACTAAATGAAAAACATCACCTAGCACAAAGAATATAACTGCAATTAAAATTTGAGCTAAGAATTTTTGTTTACTCGTTAAACCTTGGTTGTTTTTCTTAACTACTATAATATAATCATCAATAAATCCAATTAGTCCGAATCCAATAGTGACTAATAATAATAAAATAATAGGATTTGATTTATCGACAAATATGATTGCAATAATAGATGTAATAATAATACTTATTAAAAACGTGAGTCCACCCATAGTTGGTGTTCCTGTTTTTTTCATGTGGCTTTGAGGCCCTTCTTCTCTAATGCTTTGGCCAAATTTCATTCTTTTTAACGTAGGAATGAGCACTGGTACTAATATAAATGTTATGAGTAGTGCGATGATCGCATATATAAATAACATATGAATCTCCTTTTCTTCACTTTCTAATATATTCGTTAATTGTAAATAACCTTTAATAGTTTATCAGTTTTCGGTTTATTTTCATATAAATCTTTAAACATAAACAAATGAGGTTGGGACCATCTCTTAGTTAATCCCTAAAATGATCATCCCAACCTCTGTTGTCTGCTTAGTTCAATCAGCTGTCATCGCTGGAACTTGAATTATTTTTTGAATTGCTATTGGAGTCTTTTTTAGAGTCAGAACTTGAACTATCCTTTGATTCTGATTTAGAAGATGAGCTTGAATCTTGTTTAGAGTTTTTATCTTTAGACTTACTTTCATCTTTCGAATTTTTACTAGCTTCTGTTGCATTTGAATCATCTTCACTATCATCAGTTTTATCAGCAGATAGTGTCACTTCTACTTTATCTTTGTTTTTCAACGCTTGGCCTTTAGTAATACTTTGGTTAGTTACAAAACCATTACCTTTAGTGGAAACTTTAATATGTGTTAAGTCTTCAAATGCGAGTACATCTTCTTTTGTCCAACCTGTCATATCCGGCATAGTGATATCACCATCTGTAAGTAACATTACTTTACTATGAGGTAAAATCTTAGTCCCTGCTTTGACAGATTGAGATTTAATTTGCTTACCACTACCTATAGTAACTGGTTTGAGCGACTGAGCATTCATACTATCTTCTGCTTTTTGTGTTTCTTGACCTTCAACGTTAGGTACCTTACTGTAATCAGCTTTAGATGCAGAATCACTTGATTTACCTACATTGAGATACTTGAGTGTGTTTTCCATAATAGGTTTAAATGCTTTACTTACACCCATCTCGTAAGCTTCTTCATCATTTTTCTGAGCTAAACTCATACCCGCGTAAACGATGACTTTAGGATTTTTCTTCGGCGCGTCACCTATAAAGCTTACAAAGTAAGGATTTTCACCTTTAACATATCCGCCACCATTTGAATCTGCTACTTGAGCGGTACCAGTTTTACCTTCGATGTCGTAACCTTTAACGCGATAATTCATCGCATGACTTTGTTTACTATTAACAACTTTGTCTAACTCTTTTTCAACTTTATCAGCAGTATCTTTTGAAATTGGTTTTCCTGCGTACTCTTTTTTACCACTATAGAAGTTTTTCTTAGTGACAGGATTATCAATACTATTTACAAACCAAGGTTTTAACATATTACCTTTATTGAAAAATGCTGATTGTGCTTGAATCATCTGTACAGGTGTAACAGTCGTAGATTGTCCAAACGCAGATGTTTTTTGTTGTAACTCATTAGCCCAAGCTACGTGGCCTGATGCTTCTCCATCAAACATTCCATCTGTTTTCTTACCAAAGCCAAAACGTTCATACCATGACTTCATCTTATCTGCACCAACTAAATCTTGTAAATGCATCATTAATGTGTTAGATGAATAGGTGAAGCCTAGAGTCATAGGTATATTGCCCCAACCTTCTTTATTCCAATCTGAGATCTCAGAACCCATAATGTCTCTGTGTCCAGATTTATATTTTTCATTAGGTTTAAATTTACCTTCTTGGATAGCAGCAGCTAATCCGTAAGACTTGAATGTAGAACCTGGTTCATACGTATTTTGGTATAAATCGTTAGCCCACTTTTTACCAAAATCCTTACCTGTTTCAGGGTTAAAGGTAGGTCGTTGACTATAAGCGAGTATTTCACCTGTTTTAGCGTCCATTACAACTGCAAATAAATCTTTAGGTGCATATTTCTCTACCATGCCATCTAACGCTTCTTCAACAAAGACTTGAATATTAGAATCAAGCGTTAAATGAACATCGTCTCCTCGTTTAGGAGTTTGTTCTTTTTTAGTATTAGGAGCAATATAACCCCAAATATCTTGGATATATTTAAGAGTACCTTGCGTTCCATTTAAGTAGCTATTAAAGATTTTTTCAACACCTAATGCACCATTTAGTTGTCCTGTGTCAGGGTCTTTTTGAGCCATACCAATTAAATGAGAGGCAAAGTTTCCATTAGGATAGAAACGTTCTGTCTCAGGATATAATGAAACCCCAGGTAAATTCATTTTTTCAATTTTTTCTTTATCTTGATAAGTTAAGTTAGTTCCTTTTTGACCAAACTCAACTTGGAAAGCTTTCTTTTGATTGAGTCGTTTTTCAATATCAGAAGCTTTCATATCTATAACTTTAGATAATTGTTTAGCTGTTTTCTTCTTATCTACTACGTGACGTGGCTTTTTACTATTTTGACTTGCCTTTTTATCGACAACTGCAACAACTTTATACCTTTCAACATCTTCTGCAAGAACCTTCCCATTGCGATCATAAATTTTACCACGCTCTGGTTGCTCAGAATTTTTTACTAAGTATTTTTCATTTGCCTTCATCACAAGATTCTGACCATTTGAATGACCAGTTACCATAATATATGAGAACCTTAAAACCAATATAAAAAAGAGCAGTCCGAATAAACCAACTAGAAGGACTGCCCCTATTTTATTTTTTTTAATTTTAATTTTTCGCTTCGCCATTACTACGCACTACCTTTACATTATCGTTCTGTAGGCTCATACCTTGTTTTTTAGCCTTATCGTAAATGCGTTCATATGAAGAATTTTTCTTGATTTCAGACTTTAATGCGCTGTTTTCACTAGATTGTTTTTCTATTTTTTGATCTAAATCTGCAATTTTTCCCCGCGTATCATACGCATCCATTTTTAAAGATAGCATATAAATACTAATCATGGCAATTACTGTAATAAGCGTTATGTATAAAACTTTTTCAAATCTAGTTAATTGTACGACTACTTTTCTTTTAACAGTCTGTTTTTCTGGACGAGATTGCGGTTGTCTTTGTGGAATACTGGTTTGAGTTGCTTCATCATAAGGTTGATAAATTTTTTCTACAGCCATTTCAATTACTCCTTATTTTAAAATTTCTGCAACACGTAGTTTTGCACTACGCGCACGATTGTTTTCGTCTAAATCTTCTTCAGTAGCAGTTATCGGTTTGCGATTTACACGTTTTAATTTCGGCGAGTAACCTTCAGGAATAATTGGTATCCCTCTCGGAACTTCTGGTCCTTTCTCATATTCTTGGAAAATTTGCTTACATAAGCGGTCCTCCAAAGAATGGAACGTGATGACCGAAATCCTTCCATTAACATTTACACTCTCAATTGCTTGTTCAATTGAATCTTCAAACGCGGATAATTCATCGTTTACAGCTATTCGAATTGCTTGAAAAACTCTTTTAGCAGGATGTCCCCCTTTACGTCTCGCCTTGGCAGGTATACCTTCTTTGATGATGTCAACGAGTTGTAAAGTCGTTTCTATTGGATGTTGTTCTCGATTAGCTTCTATTCTTCTTGCAATTTGTTTTGAAAACTTTTCTTCACCGTAACGATAAAAAATCTTTACCAATGCTTCATAAGACCATTCATTCACTACCTCATAAGCAGATAGTGATTGAGTTTGATCCATCCGCATGTCTAATTTCGCATCGTGATGATAACTAAATCCTCTTTCAGGGACATCCAATTGCGGACTCGAAACACCGAGGTCGTAATAGATGCCGTCTACTTTTTCAATGTTTAAATCTTTTAAAATATTCGTTAATTCTCGAAAGTTGTTATGAACAAAAGTGACTTTATGTAAGTGTTCTTTCAAAACAACTTTTGCATTTTCTAAGGCTGTTAAATCTTGATCAATCGCAATAAGTCTACCTTCATCATTTAATTGATTAAGTAAATAAAGGGCGTGACCTGCACCACCAAGCGTACAGTCAACATACACACCATCTTCTTTAATATTTAAATAATCAATGGTTTCGTTTAACATGACGCTGACGTGATGAAACACTTGAATACCTCCATTTAAAAATCAAAATCTATTAAATCTTCAGCAATATCTTCGAAACTATCTTCTGATTCTTCATAGAAGTCATTCCAAGTTTCTCTGTCCCAAATCTCAATACGATTAGACACACCTATTACTGTACATTCTTTGGTTAAATTAGCGTATTTCCTCAAATTCTGAGGTATGTTAATACGACCTTGCTTATCTAATTCTACTTCTACAGCACCAGAGAAGAACATACGCATAAATTTACGTGCGTCTTTTTTAGTCATAGGTAAGGTTTTCATCTTCTCTTCAATTTGTTGCCATTCTTCAAGTGTGTAACCAAATAAGCATTTATCAAGGCCTCTAGTGATAATAAAACGTTCATTTAAGTCATAACGAAACTTGGACGGTACTATCATACGTCCTTTTGTATCTAATTGATGATCGTATTCTCCCATGAACATTTTTTATCACCTCACCTTATTTATAATTTACCACATCTCCCCACTATCCTCCACTAATTATGCAAAATTAGTTCAATTTATTTGCTCAAACACAAAAAAACCCGTTTTATCAAAAAGATAAAACGGGTTCAAACGCCTTTATATCAAGGTTTTATAATTATATGATCAAAAGTGTAATGAAGTGGTGGGTAGGTGGAGGGATGGAACACATTTTTCCCAAAATCATTCATTATTTGTAATGGATTCCAAATTCTTTCTTGTAATCCACCCATTGGATGGAGCACTTCATTAATTTCTCTAAATTGGCGCATACTAATATCATTTTCCCTTTCTACATTTAATAAGTAGCGTTTTAACAAGTAATGATATTGTTCTTGGTGAATTTCATTATTCTTCTCTATCAATAATTCATTATCATGATTTCCTGCAACTTGAGATTTCAATCTTTCAGTTAGTTGTTGCTGTTTTACTTTCATTTGCTCTACTTCATCTATTAATTCTTGAGAGGCTTTTTCACGTACAAATTTCTGTCTATCTTGTTCTACTCCATATGAAATGATAGTTTCAGTTTTCAGATTATATTGTTTCAATAATTTTTTAGTTCTATCATACATATAGCTTATTCTAAGTCTAGGTAAAACAATGGGCATTTCAACATTAAGTAAATTAAACACTTCTTTTAATTCTGACCAGTACTTTATTTCGCTTGGTCCACCAATAAATGCAACAGTATTAAATAACCACTCTTCCATAACTGGACGAGTAACAACATTATTTGATATTCTCTCGGGCTCATTTTCAATAATGTTAAATAAATCTTCTTTTGAATATGACTTCTCCGATTTACTAGTAATAAATCTGCCATCTTTATATTTTAATAACTGTCTCATATTTTCATCATGAATAAATAAATGAGTATTAGTGTCTGTCTGAATCATTGGATTTAATCCTTGTGCTTCAATTTTGGATTGTGTGTCTCGAAAAGCTTGATCCAATTTTTCACTTTTATCTAGTATATCTTTGAAAATAGGCTTTTCCATTTTCCTTAACTCTGTGAATTGAGCATCTAGGAATAATACCCCATATTCTTTGAAAATTTCATGTAGAAGTCCTTTGAAGATATCAGTCCAATTTTCGTAGCGTAAGATGATGTTACGACATAACTGATACACTTCATTGCTATGGGAAGTCTCTGTTAATTCTTTAAAAAACTGATTAAGCGACTCCAATAAAGCTTCTTTATCAGGAGTAAAACGAGTAACACTAGTTTCAGGTGGAGTCATCGTATGATATTTAATCTTATCGAGCGTTGCCTTCTTATGATTAAATACAAAAGTATGATTAACTTCATCAAAATCATGGTCTTCTCCAGCAATCCAAAAAACGGGAATAATTTTTTCATTATATTGATTTGTCAGTTGATTACTTAGAGTAATAATTGAAAAAATTTTATGAAAAGTGTAGAGAGGTCCTCCAAACAATCCCGCTTGCTGTCCTCCAATTACTACTTTAGCTCCCTCAGCTAAATCTTTAATATTCATAATTTGTGATTCTGACAAATCTAAATCACTCATATAAGATTTTATAACAGAAGAAAGTTGCTCTTCTCTACCATTATTTGGAGTATTAAGTCTTTTAGAGAAACTATCTCTTAAACTTGCATCATATTCATAAAACCTCGCAATTTGAGAATCGCCATTTTTTATTTTAGAGATAAACTGATCATCTTCATTTAACTTTATTACATTGCACTTCATGTTTTAACTCCTTCAGTATCACTATTACTCATATAGTATAAAGACTATACTCATTTATGACAATTTTACGGCTTAAATTTATTTATATATTCATTTTAAAACTGGAATTTTCTATAATTTTAAATAAATGAAAGTTAACATTAAAATAAGGTATAATAGAGAAAAGAAATTAAAGGGGAGAGAAAATATGAGCGAGGTAAAACATCTAGAGATAAATTATAAAACTGATGAGCTCTTTGAAGATTTTAGAGAGTTCGGCAATAAAGATCTCTATATGGTTGAAGAATTAAAAGGTCAAATGATAGATGCAAGTTCAGATTCACCTTTTTATGGCATTTTTGTAGGAGATAAATTAGCGGCAAGAATGGCTTTACTCGACAAAGGCGAAGTTGAAGAAACTTATTTCCCAGATTGTGATGATTACATTTTATTATGGAAATTAGAAGTTCTTGAAAAATATCAAGGTCGTGGCTATGCTAAAAAGCTTATCGATTTTGCTAAAGAAAATAATAAACCTATCAAAGCCATTGCTAGAAACAACTCAAAAGACTATTTCTTAAAACATGGTTTTGAGGATGTCGAAGCTAAAAACCCTGAAGGTCACGATGTATTAATTTGGAAACCTTAACGTTATATAAAAAGCCATTAAATGTATTTAGCATACATTCAATGGCTTTTTTCTATTCAACAATATTAATTAGTTCTGACAAATTACTGATCTCGTAATGAGGTTGTATATTAGAGTTATTTTCTTTTTCACGGTAATTAAACCAACATGTTTGAATATTAGCATTGAGGCCACCCATAACATCAGAGGTCAACGAATCTCCAACTATAATTGTTTCCTCTCTATTAATGTTTCCAATCTCATTAAAGATGTAATCAAAGAATTCTCGCATAGGTTTCTGGTAACCAGTCTGCTCTGAAATAAATATTCCATTAAATATATCATTAAAATTTGTCTGAGCAATACGACGCTGTTGCGTGATTGTCACACCATTCGTAACAATATATAATGAATGTTTATCTTTCAGCTGGTTAATAGTTTCAATCGTTTGATCGAAAAATTTAAGCGGCGCTTTAGCTAATTCATCTCTAAATATCTCATCCGCTTCTTTACCATCTACTTCTATGTAATAATCATTGAAATAATTAATAAATCGATGAGATAAAACTTGTTCTTTCGTCAATTCATTTTGTTGAAAAGCTTCCCAGTGTGATTGATTGACCTTTCTAAAATGTTGGAAATCTTGTTTAGTCGGAAAATGACCGTAATGTTTTGCCATATTATAAAATGCCTTTTCCTCTGCATCGTAAAAATCAACTATTGTACCATCGAAATCTAATAAGATATGTTTATATGTCACAATTTATCCCCGTTTCAAATTTTAATGAACAAACTTCTTATTCTTTTTAATAATAACAAATAATCTGCAAATAAAAAAAGACCAGAGCGCTTGCCCTGGTCCATCTAATCATATATTAGAATCCGAATACTTTACCTAATAAACCGATTCCGTTTTCTGCGATACCCACGATGCTTGTACCTAATTTTGCCCAGTCATGGTCTTGTCCTGCTTTTACTGTGTTTGCGATTGCTTCTGCTAATTTAGTCATTAAAATCTCTCCCTTTATTTATATATTTTAGATTTAAATATTATTAAATTCGCTAATTAACCACCGAAGATTTTACTTAATGCACCGATACCATTTTCAGCGATTCCTACGATGCTTGTACCTAATTTTGCCCAGTCGTGGTCTTGTCCTGCTTTTACTGTGTTTGCAATTGCTTCTGCTAATTTAGTCATTAAAATCTCTCCCTTTATTTATATTTTAGATTTAGAATTTCATTAAATGTGATAATTAACCACCAAAGATTTTAGTGATAGCGTTAATACCATTTTCAGCGATACCAACAATGCTTGTACCTAATTTTGCCCAATCGTGATCTTGACCTGCTTTTACAGTGTTTGCGATTGCTTCTGCTAATTTTTGCATTATAATCTCTCCTTTTAGTAGTTTATTAAAAAATGAGTAAGTTGATTAAATTAGAATCCGAATACTTTACCTAATAAGCTGATTCCATTTTCAGCGATACCTACGATGCTTGTACCTAATTTTGCCCAATCTTGGTCTTGTCCTGCTTTTACTGCGTTTGCGATTGCTTCTGCTAATTTAGTCATTATAGTCTCTCCTTTAGTTTATTTTATTTATAATTAAGTTCTTATTTATCGAAAATTAACCACCGAATACTTTAGTTAATGCACTTACACCGTTTTCTACGATATCAACGATGCTTGTACCTAATTTTGTCCAATCATGATCTTGTCCTGCTTTTACTGTGTTTGCGATTGCTTCTGCTAATTTTTGCATTATAATCTCTCCTTTATTATTAAAACGATATTAATAATCTGAATTATGCACCAATAAATTTAGAAATAACTTTTACACCATTGTCAACGATGTCAACAATGCTAGTTCCTAATTTTGTCCAATCTTGGTTGATTCCAGCATCGACTGTGTTTCTAATTGCGTCGAATAATTTTTCCATTACAAACACTCCTTCAGTAAAATGTGATAATGCGTGAGTTAATTAATTTAAAACGATGAATGAACTTGTGTTGTTTGTTTATCTATCGTTTTGTTACTTATACTATAAAGCGGATTTAGCACAATTTGTTTATATTTTCTTAAGTCGGTATTTAAAGGTCTAAACTGTGAAATGAAAACGTTTACACAACAGTTTGGAATTCCTTAGTGTATTGTTTACAATTCAATTGTTAAAAATTCCTTGCATCTTTACAATAAATTAACATTCTAGTATAAAAAGCACTACTATAGTGAAAAATATAAACATTTTTTATAAGAGAACTATTGCTAAAACTCCCCCATTTAGATATAATAATTCTTGTGTTAAAAAATGTCCTGGTAGCTCAGCTGGATAGAGCAATGGCCTTCTAAGCCATCGGTCGGGGGTTCGAATCCCTCCCAGGACGCTAATAATATACTTTTAAGACGATGAGGGATACTACAAATGTAGTATCCCTCATTTTTTAGTTAATAAAGATTATTTACACAAAGCGGATGGTTTAATTAGATTGATCACAAAAGATGCGTAGTTTAATTACGCTATCTTTTAATTACTTAAATATCGCTCTTCTAAAAAGAAAATGCATAACAATCATTAAATCCGCTAAAATTTTCCATTACTTGTGCCTAACTGTATTTAAACAATGCTAAAGTGTCGTAATCTAAAAAAATACCTGCCCTTTTACGGGCAGGTATCGTTTTCTAATGCTTATCTGTTTAAATATTTATCAAAACTGTATCTATTATTTTATTTTCTCTATTTCTAAAATTTAGTTCAGCCTGTGAGCCGGTATCATTAATAATAAGTTCAGCAAATGTTTCTTCTATATTACTGCGTGATTGTGAGATGCTACCTGGATTAATAACATGTACTCCAGCAATATTCTCATATTTAGCAACATGAGTATGTCCATAAAATGCAAATTGGCAAGATAGAGATTTTGCTTTTTCAGCAAGTTTCATACGCGTACGATTGACATCGTAAAAATGTCCATGTGTGTAAAAAGCTTTCATACCCTCTTCTTCAATTATCTCTTCTTCAGGAAATTCAGGATAAAAATCACAATTGCCTTTAACACGATGATATAGACTTAATTCCGTATCATTATATTGAAACTCCGAATCACCTAGATGTAGAAAGGCATCAGCATCTTGATGCTTTTCAAACACGTGATACAAAATCCCTGATTCATTATGATTATCACTAATAATAATCCACTTACTCATTTTGACCACCTTCTAGATACGCTTTCAACAATTGAATCGCATTTCCTCTGTGACTTATCTCACTTTTCTCTTCGTCAGTAAGTTCTGCCATTGTTCTCTTTTTATCAGGCACAAAGAAGATTGGATCATAACCAAATCCATGAGTCCCTTGTCTTGCATGAGTAATTTCACCAGAAACTGTGCCTTTAAATGTTTTAGTTTCTTCACCTGGTGCACTCATACTAATCACACAAACAAATTGTGCTCGTCGATCAGATTCATTCTCTAAATTAGCCAATAGCTTATCAATATTAGCATCATCACTTTTATCTAGTCCTGCATATCTTGCTGAATAGACACCTGGTTCACCTTTAAGTGCGAACACTTCAAGCCCACTATCATCAGCAATCACACGCTTATTTAACACCTTGGCTGCAGCTTCTGATTTTAATTTAACATTCTCTTCAAATGTAGTACCTGTTTCCTCAACATCGAAATTTGGTAAAAGTTCAGAAATACCTATGACATTATCTTCTTTGAAAATAACTTTAAAGTCATTAATTTTACCTTTGTTATTCGATGCAATGACAATATCTGACATAACTATACTTACTCCCTTCTCTTACTCACCTACTGTAATTTGTTCAACTTGTACATTCATTTTAAGCCATTCGGCAATAATATTTTTGATATGTGTGGTATCACCAGTCGCAAAGAATCGATGTTTTGGATGTTCTGTATAACTCGCATGTTCATTACTAAACGTTAATAACGCACTTACTTCACGTGCAGTTTCTAATCCTGAAGAAATTACAGTTTTTTCACCATCAAAATAATCATAAATAGGTTTGTATAATAGAGGATAATGCGTACAACCTAAAATTACAGTATCAGCATCACTGTTTCTCCATTGTTTTAATGTCTGATGAATAACAATACTTGTGATAGTTGGGTCATTATATCTCATTTGTTCAACTAACGGTACAAAACCTGGACATGCCACACCATAAACATTGACGTTAGGATTAATCTTTTTAATATGAGTACGATAAGCTTCTGATTTAATTGTACCTTCAGTTCCTAATACTAAAACATTTTGATTTTTAGTCGTCATAATCGCAGTTCGTGCACCTGGTTCAATAACTCCAATAACAGGAATAGGCAACAATGTTTGTAAATGCTCTAATGCAACAGCTGTTGCTGTATTACAAGCAATGACTAACATTTTTATATCAAATTCCATTAATTTTTGAGCAATTTCTGTAGTAAACTGTTTAACTTCATCTCCAGGTCTAGGTCCATAAGGGCATCGTCCAATATCACCAAGATAATATATCGTCTCATTTGGTAATTGTCTCATGATTTCTTTGGCTACCGTTAAACCTCCCACACCTGAGTCGATAACACCTATAGGTTTATTCATATATCTTCATCCTTATTTTTTCAGTTAACCTTTATTTTATCACAATGGACTTATACTGTTTATTATTACGAATCTAGTTTTACTTTCTATTTTGAAAATGATTTCTAAGAAGCATACTAATTTAAAAAGACACTCATATTGATGGGAAATTTTTTTAAAACAAAAAACGACTAAGACTTTAACGTCTTAGTCGTAATATAATCGATATTAATCTACTTTATGGTCAGAACCGAAGAATGATTTAAACATATGGAATGATGTTTCTCTGTTTAAAGCTGCGATAGAAGTTGTCAATGGAATACCTTTAGGACAAGCATTCACACAGTTTTGAGAGTTACCACATTCTTGTAAACCACCAGTGCTCATTAAAGCATCTAAACGTTCATCTTTAGTCATTGAACCAGTTGGATGTAAGTCGAATAAACGCACTTGAGAAATCGCTTGAGCCCCAACGAATTTGTTATTAGGCGTTACATTTGGACATACTTCCAAGCAAACACCACATGTCATACATTTAGATAATTCGTAAGCTGTTTGACGTTTTTTCTCTGGCATACGTGGTCCAGGACCTAAATCGTACGTACCATCAATTGGAATCCAAGCTTTCATTCGTTTTAAGTTGTCGAACATTCTTGAACGGTCAACTTGTAAGTCACGAATAACTGGGAACGTACTCATAGGTTCTAAACGGATAGGTTGTTCTAATTGGTCAACGATTGCTGAACAAGATTGTCTTGCGCGACCATTGATAACCATTGAACAAGCTCCGCATACTTCTTCAAGACAGTTCATATCCCAAGTGACTGGAGTCGTCTTCTCACCTTTAGCATTAACAGGGTTACGTCTAATCTCCATTAAACATGCGATAACATTTAAATTCTCTTTGTAAGGAATTTCAAAAGTTTCTTCATATGGTTTAGATTCGTTATTGTCCTGTCTTTTAATGATTAATTTAACTGTTTTTTGATTAGATTGTTGATTCTGTTCTTTTGTTTGTTGATTACCTTGAGTTTCTGGAGTTTCTTTTACTGATTGTTCAGCCATTATTTTTTACCTCCCTTAGACTTACTAGTGTAATCACGTTTACGTGGTGGAATTAAACTTACATCAACTGGCTCGTAAGTAAATTCTGGTTTTTCAGTTCTACCTCTATAATGAGCCATTGTAGTTTTTAACCATTCATCATCATTACGATCTGGGAATTCAGGTTTGTAGTGTGCACCACGAGATTCATTACGGTTGTAAGCCCCAATAGTAATAACACGTGCTAATACTAGCATATTCCATAATTGACGAGTGAAGAATACGGCTTGGTTACTCCAAGTTTGTGTATCTTCCATATCGATATCTTCATAACGTTTCATCAATTCTTGGATTTTCTTATCTGTTTCTAATAATTTATCATTTTCACGTACAACTGTTACGTTAGCTGTCATAATTTCACCTAACTCACGGTGAAGTTTATAAGCATTTTCAGTACCACGCATATTTAACAGCTTGTCAAAACGTTCTTGTTCTTCTTTAACGCGTTTTTCATAAATACTGTCGTCTAACTCTGAATAAGAAGTTTCGATGTTTTGAACATATTTAACTGCGTTAGGACCTGCAACAGTACCACCATAAATTGCAGATAATAGAGAATTAGCTCCTAAACGGTTACCGCCATGTTGAGAGAAATCACACTCACCAGCAGCGAATAGACCTTTGATATTTGTCATTTGATCATAGTCTACATATAGTCCACCCATTGAGTAGTGTACAGCTGGGAAGATTTTCATTGGTACTTTACGAGGATCATCACCTGTGAATTTTTCATAGATCTCAATGATACCACCTAATTTAACGTCTAATTCATGTGGATCTTTATGAGATAAATCAAGGTATACCATGTTCTCGCCGTTGATACCTAATTTTTGGTTAATACATACATCAAAAATTTCACGCGTTGCGATATCACGAGGTACTAAGTTACCATAATCTGGGTATTTCTCTTCTAAGAAGTACCAAGGTTTACCATCTTTATATGTCCAAATACGTCCACCTTCCCCACGAGCTGATTCACTCATAAGACGTAATTTGTCATCTCCAGGAATAGCTGTTGGATGGATTTGAATAAACTCACCATTAGCATAAATTGCACCTTCTTGATAAACAATTGATGCTGCAGATCCTGTATTAATCATTGAGTTTGTTGTTTTACCGAAGATGATACCAGGACCACCTGTAGCCATAATAACTGCATCTGATCCAAATGATTGAATTTCTGATGTTGTCATATTTTGAGCAACGATACCTCTTGCTGCATCTTCATCATCTTTAACGATACCTAGGAATTCCCAGCCTTCGTATTTAGTTACTAATCCATCTACTTCATAAGAACGAACTTGTTCATCTAAAGCGTATAATAATTGTTGTCCTGTTGTAGCACCGGCAAATGCAGTTCTGTGATATAACGTACCACCAAAACGTCTGAAGTCTAATAAACCTTCGTTTGTTCTACTAAACATTACGCCCATACGGTCTAATAAGTGTATAATTTTTGGTGCTGCTTCAGCCATCGCTTTTACTGGTGGTTGGTTAGCTAAGAAGTCTCCCCCATATACTGTGTCGTCAAAGTGAATCCACGGAGAATCTCCTTCACCTTTAGTATTAACCGCACCATTAATGCCCCCCTGGGCACAAACAGAGTGCGAACGTTTTACAGGTACTAATGAGAATAAATCTACATGTGCACCTTGTTCTGCCGCTTTAATTGTTGACATCAGACCGGCAAGTCCTCCACCGACAACAATAACTTTTTTCTCTGCCATAGAAATGTCACTCCCCTGATATTAAAAATCTAAGACTTAAGTTGAAATCATCGTTGTTACATAAATGCGATAATAGCTGATACACCGATATAAGAAACCACTAAGAATACAATTAAAGAAATCCAAGTGAATACGCGTTGAGATTTTTTAGATTGTAAAAAGCCCCACGTAACACAGAATGACCATAAACCATTTGCAAAGTGGAATACTACCGCAATGATACAAATGATATAGAAAATTGCCCATAATGGATTTTTTAACGTTTCATGCATCATGTCGTAATCTACTGCTTTACCGAAAAATGCTTTCTGTAAGCGTGTTTGCCATAAGTGCATCGCAATGAAAATGAAAGCTAAAATACCACTTACACGTTGGAAGAAGAACATCCAGTTTCTAAATAGAGAATAATGACCGATGTTTTCTTTTGCAGTAAATGCGATATGTAGTCCAAAAAGTCCATGGTATAGCAATGGAATATAAATAAGTAAAAATTCTACCACAATTAAGAATGGTAATGATTCCATGAAACCAGATGCTTTATTGAAAGCCTCTGCGCCTTGTGTTGCTTGATGGTTTACCAATAAGTGAACAATTAAGAATGCACCAATTGGGATAATACCTAATAACGAATGTAGTCGTCTAAGGTAAAATTCGTTTTTTGATTGAGCCAAAAGGAGTCCCCCCTGTGAAACAAATATTTAAATTTGCTAATTCCCAGAAAATTGTATGCAATATGCCCTGAAATTCCATATAAAAGACTAGCTTACATTTACTTCTTTATTTGGTACTTGTACGTGTAAACACTTTAATTAAATGAGAAATAAATCCACACAAGTATGGCTTAAAAAAGTAAAAGGCTAGTGATTATAAAGAATTCTTTAATAAAGATGTGACGACTCATAGTTGAAGTTACCAACACTTAATTGATAACATTTCTCATTTAGAAAACGCTTCCACACAACCTTAAAAAAATTAGCTTTTGTTAACCATATTGTAACATTTTTTATACTACTTTTGGGCATGAGAATAATTCTCATGCCCATTTTTTTGAAATTTATTTATTTTGTAGTGCTTTTTGTAGGTTTTTAGCAACTTTTTCAGGTAGGCCTGCACCTTTTAAATCATCTAAATTTGCTTCCTTCATTTTCTTAATTGACCCAAAAGTTCTTAAAAGTGTAGTTTTTCTCTTGGCGCCAATACCATCTATATCGTCTAAGACTGATTTAAGTCCTGTTTTTTGTCGAGTTTGTCTATGGAACGTTATCGCAAAACGATGTACCTCATCTTGAATTCTATGGAGTAAGTAAAAGGCTTGGCTGTTTTTCTTCAACGGTACAATTTCAGCACTTGCTCCATAGAGTAATTCAGATGTTTGGTGTTTGTCGTTCTTTTGAAGTCCTGCAACTGGAATGTCTAAGCCTAATTCATTTTCAAGGACATCCATCACACCGTTCATATGACCTTTACCACCATCAACAATAATTAAATCTGGTAAGGGTAAGCCCTCATTTAAAACGCGCGTATAACGCCGACGTACTACTTCTCTCATCGATTTATAATCATCAGGCCCTTCTACGGTTTTAATTTTATATTTACGGTATCCTTTTTTATCTGGTTTACCATCTACAAAGGTCACCATTGCAGAAACAGGATCCACACCTTGAATATTGGAATTATCAAAAGCTTCTATTCTAATAGGAGTTTGAATTCCCATGCGTTCTCCTAACTCTTCTATAGCTTTAATAGTTCTAGATTCATCTCTTGCAATTAACTCGAATTTATTTTCAAGTTGCACTTCAGCATTGTGATTAGCTAAATCAACCATTTCTTTCTTAGCCCCACGAGAAGGTTGAACAATCTTTGTATCTACAACTGAATGAATCATCTCTTTATCAAGGTTCTTTGGAACATGAACTTCCTTAGGTAAGATATGTTGATTTAAGCTATAGAATTGTCCTATGAAAGTATAAAACTCTTCTTCCTCTGATTGTTGTATCGGTATCATTGTTGCATCTCGTTTTATCATATTTCCTTGTCTAATGAAGAAAACTTGTACACACATCCACCCCTTAGAAACGTTATATCCAAAGACATCTCTAATTGTATTATCAGTAGACATAATTTTTTGTTTTTTCGTTAAGTTGTGAATATGTTGAATCATATCACGATACTCTTTCGCTTGTTCAAAGTCTAAATCTTCACTAGCTTTTGTCATTCTACTCTCTAAATTATGAATAATCGTTTTATCTTCACCATTTAGAAAATCCGTAATTTCTTTAGTCATTTGTGCATATTTATCTAAATCAACATCATAAACACACGGCCCCATACATTGGCCTATATGGTAGTATAAGCACAGTTTATCAGGCATATTATCACATTTTCTAAAAGGATAAATACGATCTAACAATTTCTTTGTCTCTTGAGCAGAATACGCATTAGGATAAGGACCGAAGTATTTTCCAGTTCCTTTTTTCACAGTGCGTGTAACAATCAGTCTTGGATGCTTTTCTTTTGTGATTTTAATAAAAGGATAACTTTTGTCATCTTTAAGTAAAATATTGTAACGCGGTTGATATTGTTTAATTAAATTTAATTCTAGTAATAAAGATTCAGTCTCACTTGAAGTCACAATAAATTCAAAGTTTCGTATCTCACTAACAAGTCGGGTCGTCTTAGCATCATGTGCACCAGTAAAGTAAGAACGTAGGCGATTTCTTAATTTTTTTGCTTTACCTACATAAATCACTTGGTCATTTCTATCTTTCATTAAATAGCAACCAGGTTCTAACGGCACTACATTCAATTTTTCCTTAATTTTCTTTTGATAGTCCTCCAATTTTTTCCTCCTTTCTTTTAATTTTTATAATTATTATTTATAAACAAAATAAAGCTGGAGCATTTACATAATGAAATGCCCCAGTCTTAAGTCATATAATTCTTATAGATGTTTATCTAATACTTCTGCTAAGTTTTCTTTTGGTTGGAAACCTACAACTTTATCAACTGGTTGACCATCTTTAAACACGATTAAAGTTGGAATACTCATTACTTCGTATTTTGCAGCAGTTGATGGGTTTTCATCAACATCTAATTTTAAAATATCAGCTTTACCGTCATAATCTCCGGCTAACTCCTCTAGTACTGGAGCGATCATTTTACAAGGTCCGCACCAAGTAGCCCAGAAGTCTACTAATTTAACGCCAGATTCAATTTTAGTATCGAAATCAGAGTCAGTTACTTTTACGATTGCCATAAATGCCAATCCTCCTTAATTTTTAAATGATGAGCAAATTATAACAGACTTTAATAACAACTGCATTGCTATTGCTCAATTAAAGTATGATTATCTCATTTGCTTCATCACATCATTTTATTAACTAATAATACTGGGTTTATTGTACGTTATTTTCTCAAAAAATCAAATGCAGTGCTTGAATTAATCAATCATTAATCATTTGAGTTCTGCAACCGTTACGCCAAATCCACCTTCACTAGGCATACCACCTCTAAATTTGCTGACACTTTTATGTTTTTTTAAATGCTGTTGAACACCTTTTTGAAGCGCGCCTGTGCCTTTACCATGAATAATGTAAACTTGCTCATAATTACTTAAAACTGCTTGATCTAGATATTGATCTAATTCTATTAGTGCTTCCTCATAACGATATCCTCTTAAATCAAGTTCAGTCTTAATCGTTTGTCTATTTTGACGTGTAACCATTTTAGCTGGTTTTTCTTTTTTCTTCTTCGTTTTCTCTAAATCTTCAATAGGTAATTTCATTTTAATGATACCCATTTGCACAACTGCTTCATCTTCACCAACAAGTTCAAGCACCTCACCTTTTTGACCATATGAGAGCACTTTCACTTCATCACCAGCGTTAATTTTATCGTATTTTTTCTTCTGAACACTTTGTTTAATTGACTTCGCTTCATATTGGTCATCTAATTGTTTTTTCTTATCAATTAATTCATGTTCTTTAACTTCTGCACCTTTGTTGTCACGTAAATCTCTTAATTCTTTAAGAATTGTATCCGCTTCTTTAGTCGCAGATTTAACACGTTGATTCGCTTTTTCTTTCGCTTCATTCATCAATGATTGTTCATAGTTTTGATATTGTTGATATTGCTTCGCAAGGGCATCGTGAGTTTCTTGAGCTTCACGAACAAGACGATCTAGTTCAATACGTTGTTCATCTACACGCTTAGAATTTCTTTCCAAAGATTCTATCATTGAGTTAATTTCTTGTTCATCTGTACCAATCATTGTTTTAGCTTTATTAATGATATTGAGGCCAAGTCCCAACTTTTTAGAAATATCGAATGCGTTTGAACGCCCAGGTACGCCCATGAGCAATTTATAGGTTGGGCTTAACGTATCAACATTGAACTCCACACTAGCATTCATGACACCTTCGCGATTATAACTATATGCTTTTAACTCTGGGTAATGGGTTGTTGCCATAACAAGTGATCCTAGGTTGCGAACGTAATCTAGGATACTCATTGCTAACGCTGCACCTTCACTAGGATCAGTCCCTGCGCCCAATTCATCAAATAATATTAAGCTATTTTTATCTGCTTCATGTAAGATTTCAACAATATTCTTCATATGAGATGAGAAAGTTGATAAAGACTGTTCAATTGATTGTTCATCGCCTATATCGCAGTATACATTTTCGAAAATACTTAATTGACTGCCATCAAGCGTTGGTATTAATAAACCAGATTGTGCCATGACAATAATAAGTCCAAGTGTCTTTAAAGTAACAGTCTTACCGCCTGTATTTGGCCCTGTAATAATCACCGTTTCAACATCATCGATAAATTCAATCGTATTTGAAACGACAGTTTCTTTATCTAATAATGGATGAAACGCGTTGGGAAGATAAACCGTTCTCTCTTTCTTAAAAGTAGGTTTAGTTCCCTTAATCGAACGTGCATAACGTGCTTTAGCAATTAAGAAATCAATTTGCCCCATCACTGATTCAGCTATAAGTATGGAATCGGCTTCTACAGCTACTTGACCGGTCAATTCAGTAAGAATACGTTCGCGTTCCACAGCCTCATCGTTACGCAAACGACTGATTTGATTATTCATCTCTACAACTGAACTGGGTTCAATATAAAGAGTTTGTCCAGAGGCTGATTGATCATGCACAATACCATTAAAATCTTGACGATATTCCGCTTTAACTGGAATTACGTTACGGTCATTTCTAACTGTGACAATGGCATCAGATAACTTCTTTTGATTGCTCTGACTTTTAACAATACGATCTAAATTCTGACGTATTCGTTGATTAGTACTAGAAATTTTGCTTCTAATACCTTGTAGTGCATAACTTGCATGGTCATATAAATCATAAGTATCACATTTATCTTTGATTTCTTGAAATAAATCAGTTAGTACCGGAAGCTGACTCATCTTTTCATCTAATATCGGGTACTTTACTTCTTCATCTTCTTCTAAGAGTTGGTTGTAAAACGTCTTAAATTGATTTTGAACTTGAATAAGTCGTTTAATTACATTCAATTCAGTCACATTTAGAACGCCACCAATATTCGCTCTATGAATAAGTGGTGATACCTTAGCTAAACCACTTAAACTTGGTAATCGATGTTTATTGTATATTTGAGAAATTTCATCAGTTTCATTGATTTGAAATTCAACAGTTTCAAATTCAGTTGCTGGTGTCATTGCATCTACTTTTTCACGACCTAAATCACTTATTGTTTCATCCGCAACAAAGGATTTAATCTTGTCGAATTCCAAAACATCTAATGTCTTTTGTCTCATGCAATCCCTCTATTTCTTTAATTTAATATTATTTTCAACGAGTGATTTAAACTCTTCTCGTGATAACGCATTGATCACTCTATCTTTTTTTACAAAACCTTTTTGAGCCGTAGCCACACCGTACTTCATAAACTCTAAATGATTCGTATGGTGTGCATCTGTATTAATTGTTAACTTAACGTTAGGATATTTACGTACAGTCTCAGCATTTAAATCTAAACGTTTAGGATTCGCGTTAATTTCTAATATCGTATTTGTTTCTTCAGCTAATTTCATTAATTTTTCTATATTAGGTTTATAACCAGGTCGTCGTCCAATGATTCGACCCGTCGGATGCGCAATATGACGCACGTATGGATTTTTACAAGCTACTTCTAAACGTTTCATAATCTCATCTTCAGATTGATTGAAACTTTGATGGATAGCAGCTATCACATAATCAAGTTGTGCTAAGACTTCGTCATCATAATCAAGTGAACCATCTGGTAATATATCCATTTCTGTACCAGAATAAATATCAATTTCATCATATTCTTCATTTAACTTTTTGATTTCTTCATTTTGTCGTAAGAGACGCTCTACCTGTAAACCATTTGCAACTTTCAAACTTTGTGAGTGATCTGTGATTACCATGAATTGATAACCTTTAGCAATATTTGCTTCTACCATTTCTCTAATTGAAAAAGCACCATCACTATACGTTGTATGCATATGAATATCACCATTAATATCCTCTAAAGAAATGATATCGCTTAAATCTTTATCAAATTCACTGCCATCTTCTCGCATTGCAGGTGCAATCCAATTTACGTCAAAATGGTTATAAATCTCTTCTTCACTTTGAAATTGCAGTAATGTACCATCAGCTTGTTCTATAC
Organism: Staphylococcus sp. HMSC06C11; assembly: GCF_001808345.1. NCBI lineage: Bacteria > Bacillati > Bacillota > Bacilli > Caryophanales > Staphylococcaceae > Staphylococcus > Staphylococcus sp. HMSC06C11. Next base: position 364,929 of record NZ_KV793047.1, on the reverse strand, counting down.
CGTATTCACTTACTTTTTCATTACGTTCTTTAGCTAATTGTCGAATACGGATGTTATGGTCTTTAGAACCGGTAAAGTGTTGAAGCGTATGGTAGAAGGCTTTAGGCTCAATTAATCTAAAGTCTACACCTATCGTCTCATCATCATAAGATAACTCTAAAGATACTTTAGTATCCCCAACTGCAACTTCTTTTACTTTGTTAGGAATATCAAGCAATTGTTGTTGAACTTCTAGAGGTTGTTCCGTACTAATAATGAAGTCTAAATCTTTACTCATTTCTTTATAACGTCTAAAACTTCCTGCAGAAGAATAATTATCTACATGTTTAAGCTTTTTAATGAAATCAATAATTTCATTATTCAGACCTCTCATTTGATCAATCGGATAACTGTCTTTTTTGGCTCCTAGTGCTTTAACTGCTTCTAAAATATTCTGTTCAGTCTTCTTTGCGAAGCCACTTAGTTTACTGACTTCACCTTCTTCACAAGCTTTCTGTAAACTTTCTTTATCAATAATATGAAGTTCTTTATAAAGTTTAGCGATTTTCTTACTACCTAGTCCTTGAATTTTTAATAAAGGGACTAATCCTTCAGGTACTTCCTCTTGGAGGGCTTGTAAGGTGCTAGACTCACCTTGATTTCTAAATTCGTTGATAACTTCGCCCACACCTTTACCGATACCCTTAAGCTCGGTAACATCCTCAATTTCATCTAAAGGACGCTCATCTATTTCCAAACTTTGAGCTGCTTTTCGATAGGCAGATACTTTAAATGTGTTTTCCCCTTTTAACTCCATATATGTTGCTATTTTTTCTAACAATTGAATTACATCTTTTTTAGTCATATACATCTCTCCATAAAAAGAAGACCAGGACACAACATTAAAGTTAGCTCTAGTCCTGACCTTATATAATTAGTTTATAAATTTAAAATAACCTGTGATACGTATGGTAAATTTAAAATTATCCTTTTACATATTAACGATTGTGCTATTTGATTTTGAATTAATGGCTCGGGATATAATGAAATAAAATATAGTCCAATTTGAATCACAATTAAGCTCATTATTAAACCTAGAATAATTCCTATAATTCTACTAACTAATTGATGTTTCTGATACGCTACTATATTATCAAATGTAACAATAATTAGATACAAAATAAGCTTAGCTAGCGTAGCTAAAATAAGGAATGCAACAATATTTTCAAATCGTTGTTGCAATTGATTAAAATGAATTGCATAAGATGTGTCATATGCTACCGTTTTAGGAAATGGTACAAACACAATCAGCCTTTGCACTATAGGCTTATAAAACTGAGATGCAATCCATAATGATACGATTGAAGAAATAAAATGTAGTGTCGACAACCACGTCCCCCTACGGAAACCAATCATCATAAAGTAGAAAATCAATATAATGACAACTAAATCAACAACCATCTAATCTTCACTTTGTTTAAATTGATTGATTTCTTGTTGTAATCGACGATTTTCTTCTTCTAGTAAAACTTTCTCATGCATAATATTTACCGCTGTTAAAATCGATTTACGAGTAGTATCTAAGCCTGCGGATTTTTGACCTAATTCTTGCATTTTCTCATCTACAAGATGTGCAACATAACGAATATGCTCAGGACTGTCATCGCCAATGATTGTGAAATGTTGATCGTTGATCGTAACATTTATTCTATTTTTAAATTCACTCATGTTTAATTGCTCCTGACCTAATATTTAAATGATTTTAACTTTCTATAATTTAAGACTTCAAGATTTTTTTCTTAATCTTGAAAATAAATAGCTATATGATTTAACTTCAATTTTTACTTATCAACACACATTATACATGAGAGTAAAAAATTATGTAAGTAGCTATTATCAAACAATTTAAGACATCGTATCATGTTAAATCATTTAATAGTTATATTGTTATATTCATCAATGAGATAGAAAATGAAATTTGATAGAATGTATGAGTACGAAATTAAAAGTGAGGTTACTTATTATGGGAAATGTCGTTCATAAATTAACTCAAAGTGAAATAGATCAATTATTATCACAAATTCAATTTGAAACAACTCAATTGCCACAAGGCATGAGAGCACGAACTAAATACCAAAACACTACAATTAATATATATCATTCAGGAAAGGTCATGTTCCAAGGAAAGAATGCAGAATTAGTAGCTCAACGCATGTTACCTAATCAAGCTATATATTCATCTTCTCAATCAAAAACATCTACCTCTAAACAGTCGTCAATTCAATATAATAAATATAATTGCATAGGTAGTGATGAAGCAGGTAGCGGTGATTACTTTGGTCCTTTAACCGTCTGTGCAGCATACGTCTCAGAGAAAAATGCACAAGTTTTAAAAACCTTAGGCGTGGATGATTCAAAAAAATTAACAGATGACAAAATTGTTGAACTAGCTGAACAGCTTATTACTTTTATCCCTCACTCACTACTAACTTTAAATAATGTGAAGTATAATGAGCGTCAGAAGATGGGCTGGTCACAAGTAAAAATGAAAGCCGTTTTACATAATGAAGCAATCAAAAATGTTGTTCAAAAAATTGACGTGGATCACTTAGATTATATCGTGATTGACCAATTTGCTAAACGGGAAGTATACCAGCATTATGCACTTTCCGAACTACCTTTTCCTAAAAAAACTCAATTTGAAACTAAGGGTGAATCAAAATCACTAGCTATTGCAGCAGCTAGTATTATCTCGCGATATGCTTTCGTAAAACATATGAACCAAATAACACAACAAATTAAAATGGAAGTTCCAAAAGGTGCAAGTAATAAAGTTGACTTATTCGCGGCTAAAATCATTCAAAAATCTGGCTTAAGCCAACTTGATGCTATATCTAAGAAACATTTTAAAAATCGAGATAAAGCACTAGCTTTAATCGAGAAAAAATATACTTAAATATACAAAGACCTATCCTCATTAAAAATTTCATTTTAAGGATAGATCTTTTTTAGTTAATTATCTTATTGTAGCACCTTGCTGTTGTAAGGCTTCTAAAATTTTGTCGTGTACTGCTGTTACACGTTCGTCTGTAAGAGTATTTTCAGTATCTAAATAATTCAATCTAATAGCTACTGATTTTTTACCTTCTTCTAAGTGTTCACCTTCGTATACATCAAATACTAACGTATCATTTAAAATGTCTTCCCCATTATTATGAATAGTAGATATTAAATCTGAAGCAGGAACTTCATGATTCACTTCTAACGCTATATCTCTTGATACACCTGGGAATCTAGGTATTGGTTCATAATTAATATAACCAACAGACACTCTCATAATAGCGTCATAATTTAATTCAAATACATATGTGCGTTTTAAATCATTTTCTGCAGCAAGTGTTGGATGTAACTCACCAATAAAACCAATATCTTCTCCATTTAACGAAACTATAGCTGTTCTACCTGGGTGTAAACCTTGGATTTGACCTGCTCTATAATCAAATTTAATATTTAGTTTTTCAGCTACACGATCAACAACACCCTTAGCTAAATAGAAATCTACTGACTCTTTTTTACTTTGCCAAGCATGATTAACATATTGTCCCGTTAAAATACCGCTTAAATATTCGACTTCATCTGGTAACTCTCCTTCCCCATTACCGAAGAAGACACGACCAATTTCATACAATTTAACATCTGAGTTTTTACGCGCAACATTGTATGCCACAGCTTCAATAAGATGAGGTAAAAGACTTTGTCTTAACGTAGAATGCGCTTCACTCATTGGCATCAATAATTCGATAGTAGGACGATCTTGTAAAGCAAAGTCCTTAGCGTGATCTTTAGATATTAATGAATAAGTGATAGCTTGATCAAGCCCAGCACCTTCAAGAGTTTCTTTTACAGTACGTGTTTTATATTGACGATCTGTTAGTGATCCACTTGTTACATCTTCAAATACAGGAAGCGTTGAAGGAATTTCGTCATAACCATATATACGTGCAACCTCTTCAATTAAATCTTCTTTAATTGAAATATCTTTACGACGAGATGGCACATTAACTGTTAATTGTCCATTTTGATTTTGGGTTTCAAACCCGAGTTGTTCAAAGATATTAACGATATCATCGTCACTTAAGTTAAATCCAATTGTTTGGTTTACCTTTTCAGCAGTAATATTGATTGGAGTAACCATTGCTCCTAAATCACCTGCTGCTACTCTATCTTTTAACACTGTACCTGTTGCATATCTTTCTAGTAAATAACAAGCTCTATCAACTGCTTCATCAACAAATTCAGTTGCAATACCTTTTTCAAAACGGCTTGATGATTCACTTCTTAGGTTTAAACGACGAGAAGTATGACGAATAGATACTGGATCAAAGATCGCACCTTCGATAACAACATTGCGTGTTTGATCAGTAACTTCTGAGAAGTCTCCACCCATAACGCCACCTAGAGCTATCGGCTCATTGCCGTTTGTAATAACGATATCTGAATCTAATAAGTCGCGCTCGGCGTTATCTAAAGTCGTCATTTTTTCATTTGAATTTGCTTGTCTTACTTCAATCTTTTGTGAACCAATTTGATTTTGGTCAAACATATGAAGTGGCTGACCATACTCTAATAGAACATAGTTAGAAATATCTACCACATTATTAATAGGGCGAATTCCCGCCTTCATCAAGCGTGCTTGCATCCATACTGGTGATGGCGCAATCGTTACATCATGAACGATTCTTGCACTGTAATAAGGTACTTTATCTTCATTTTGAACTGTAACAGATAATTCATCACTGGCTGATTTATCACTTTCTTGACTTGAAGTTTGAGGTTTTGTCATTTCAGTTTGGTATAAAGCAGCTACTTCATAAGCTGTGCCCACCATACTTAATGCGTCTGCACGGTTAGGAGTTAAGTCAAATTCCATCACCTGATCATTAAAATATAATGCTTCAAGCGCATCTGTACCTGGAGTCACTTCTGTTGGAAATACATAAATACCTGATTCGAACGCTTTAGGCGTAACGTGACTTGAAATACCTATTTCTTGTAACGAACAAATCATACCTTCTGAGCGTTCACCACGTAGCTTCGCACGTTTAATTTTAACGCCACCAGGTAGACGACCTCCAACTTTCGCAACAATGACATGCTGACCTTCATCAACATTTGGAGCACCACATACGATTTGAACCGGCTCATCCTCGCCTAAATCAACTTGACAAATATTCAATTTATCGGCGTCTGGATGCGGTGCTTTTGACACAACATGACCAACCACTAAATTTTTTATATCTTTCGTATAATCGATAATGTCATCAACCTCAATACCTGTGCGTGTAATTCTTTCAGCTAAATCTTGAACAGGTTGATCAACATTGACATAATCTTTTAACCACTCATTTGAAATCAACATTATTGGTCACCTCTATCTTCTACTGCTTTAAATTGATCTAAGAATCTAACATCATTTGTATAGAAATGACGAATATCTTCAATACCATATTTCAACATTGCGATTCGATCTGGCCCCATTCCAAATGCGAATCCTGAATATTCATTAGAATCAAAGCCCGCCATTTCAAGAACGTTTGGATGTACCATTCCAGCGCCTAAAATTTCTATCCAACCTGTATGTTTGCAGACATTGCAACCTTCTCCTTTACATTTGAAACAAGAGACATCAACTTCGACTGATGGTTCTGTAAAAGGGAAATAACTTGGACGTAGACGAATTTCTCGTTCAGCACCGAATAATTTCTTGGCTAATAACTCTAAAGTACCTTTCAAATCACTCATTTTAATATTTTTATCAACGACTAATCCTTCAATTTGTGTAAATTGATGACTATGTGTCGCATCATCCGAGTCACGACGGTACACCTTACCCGGACAAATAATTTTAACTGGACCCTGTCCACCACGTTTCTCCATTGTTCGTGCTTGAACTGGTGACGTGTGCGTACGCATTAATATTTCTTCAGTAATATAGAAACTATCCTGCATATCTCGTGCAGGGTGAGACTTAGGTAAATTTAAAGCTTCAAAATTATAATAATCTTGTTCAACTTCATACCCATCTACAATCTCATAACCTAAACCGAGGAACAAATCCTCAATCTCTTCAACTGTGCGAGTAAGAGGATGCTTTGAACCCATCTCAATATGGCGACTAGGTAATGTCACATCAATCGTTTCCTCAGCAAGCTGTTGGTTTAATTTCTCTTCTTTTAATAACTTTTGTCTTTCATCTAATTCATTCTGAATTGTTTGACGCAATTCATTTACTTTTTGACCATATGCAGGTTTCTCTTCATTAGGTAAATCTTTCATATTTTTCATTAGACCACTTACTGAACCTTTTTTACCTAAATACTTAACCTTTACATCTTGCAATGCACGTTCATTATCTGCTTCATTAATATCAACGAGAGCTTGTTGTTTTAATTCCGCCATCGTATCATTTTGAGTCATGACCGAACTCCTCCTTTTAATGCCACTATTTTATTTTTTGAAAATGAAAACTCAAATACTTCAACATCAAAAAAGCTTTCACCCCATATCGAACTGGGACGAAAGCTTTCCGTGGTACCACCCAAATTTATGCCTAAGCATACACTTGTATATCTATTGATAACGGAATGACAATTCCGACTTAAATTTCTTTAAGTAACCAAAAAGATGAACAAAATTATTTCAAGTTGGAATAACTTTCAGTCACGGTTATTCTCCCTTTTCAACTTTCTAAATAATTTACGTCTTTTTATCGGTTGATCATTTAATTGTTTCAGTGATGTATAGCTAATGAATACTTCATTTTTTAATAAATTCATCAACTATTATAGCCGAAATTTGAACAAAGGGTCAACCTTTCAACTGGTAGAGTAATATACTACCTGCAATAGCAACATTTAAACTCTCAGCTTTACCATAAATGGGTATGATAAGATTTTGTGTTGTTTGTTGTAATAATTCTTGGTTTACACCTTCACCTTCGTTGCCTAATAATAAAGCAAATCGTGATTGAGCCTCTATCTCTTTAAAGCTTACTGCATCTTCGAGTGCTGTTCCATACACTGGGCCATCAAATTCATTAATGTAAGTTGTTAAACCCTTAATAACAATAGGAATATGGAATATACTACCCTGACTCGCTCTCATTACCTTATCTTGATATGGGTCTGCAGTACCCTTTTCCATTACAATTAAATCTATGCCAGCAGCATCTGCAGTGCGAATTAATGTACCTAAATTACCTGGATCTTGAATTCGATCAATTAATAATACTTGTTGCGCTTCGGTATCATTATAATGTGGCTTTTCAATCACCGCAAAGAAACCTTGAGGTGTTACAGTACCAGATAGAGCTTCAGCCACTTTCATATTAATTTCATATGTTTCATTCGCGTAATCAATTAGGTCCTCATCTGTTCTGTCAGGTTCTATTACAAATAATTGCTTTATTTCAATACCACTTTGATACGCTTCTTCGATAAGGTGTATTCCTTCTATTAAAGCTAGACCTGTCTTATCACGATCACGTTTCTTTTTTAACTTATTTGCATTTTTTATTTTATTATTTTGAGCAGACGTAATTTGTTCCATGATCATTTCTCCAACTCTTAAGTTAATGTATTCATATTGTAATCTAATATCAATTGATTTCAAAGTCCACTATAATTTTTAAATTTAATTACTACTATAAAAAGAAGCAAGCGAAGGTTTGAAATTGACATAATTTGTTTCAATTATGTTTAGACAACAAACTCTCGACTTGCTTTAGTTTGTATCGAAATCAAGTTTTTTTAATTTCAATTAATCACACTTACTTCTTTTAATTACAGTACACATTATTTAAAGTATTGGTATCCAATATCATATTTCTTAACTACATTTTCAAGAATTGGGCTTGATGCATCTGCTGATTGGTGACGAACATTTTTATGTGCTTTTTTAAACACATCTGATTGTAACCAATCAATAAAAGCTTGTTCAGATTCCCATAATGTTAAAATTTTTACTTCATCATAATCTGGTTGTTCTTTAGTATTTGTTACAAACATCCCTTTAAAGCCTTCAAGTGTTTCAATACCATGTCTTGTGTAGAACCTTTCTATTATATCTTGAGCTGTTCCTTTATCTAATTTTAATTTATTTTCAGCCATAAATTTCATGATGTTTTCCTCTTTTCTGTTAATTTATTTTGACTATCTTCGCCACAACAACAATTCTTCCTGATGTTTGGTTATAAGCGTCCTCGCAAGTAGACAAAGTAACTATCTTGTCTTGATTAGTAATTTGAACTTTTGTTTGTATCTCCGATTTTTTCTTTGTATTATCTATAAAATGTTGAAATTCAGATGGTGTTTTAAAATCTGTTTGTATATAGTTATCTTTCGTAGTAGTGCGATATGCACTAAAGACTTGCAATTGATATTTACCATATTTCGTGTCGTATTGAATATTTTGATGCTGATCAAAGTAACTTTGCTTTAAATACTTTTCTAGTACATCAAACATTGTATTATCACCCATGTGGTGACCATAAATAATAGTATTCGAATTAGGAGTTTTTACAGAATTTCGATAATCCATAAAAATACTTCCCTTACGTGTCTTTTCATGATCAAAATCTTCTCTTAAATAGTCATGATTGGTTTTACCTTGTAATACTGGATAATTTAATGATGTCCCTTTAAGTTGTATCCATCCAACAATATCTTTATTAATAGATTCTAATTTAGAAAATTGTGGACGTACCTCATTTTCGTTAGACAGGGACTCTGACTTAAATTGTTGTTGTAAATTTTTATACCTTTTAGCTGACGCTTTGTCTTCAAGATAAGTTTTAAACAACTGATAACTAAAGATAAGGATGACTGCTATTAATACAATTTGAATAAGTCTAACGAATTTAATCATTTGAATCCCTCACCCTTTTTCTACAAACAATCATGCCACATTCACTGTCATTTATAACTTTAGCGTCAATTTGATACATTTCTTTTAAAATTGTTTCATTAATCACTTCTTGAGGCGCACCTTGCGCAATAACTCCTTTATCATTTAGGCAAATCACTTCATCACTATATTCTATTGCTTGATTAATATCATGAAGTACCATAATAAAAGTAATATGATAATGATCTTTTAAAGTACGAATAGTATCTAAAACTTGATATTGGTAATGAATATCTAAATAAGTGGTTGGCTCATCCAATAAGATGTAACGAGGTTCTTGCACTAATGCAGTTGCTAAAAATACTCTTTGTGCTTCACCTCCAGATAATGACGCCAATTTTTTATTCTGAAGATTTACTAAATTCAGTTGTTGAAGAATGTTTTGAACAATTGTTTCTTTTTTAACATCCATTTTCAACCAACTTTCATGACTATATCTTCCAAGTTCTATGTATTGTCTTACAGTGAATCCTTCCGGAATATTCATCTTTTGATGTACTGTAGCAAGTTTACGTGCAAATGCTTTCTTACTAAATGTTTTCAAATCTAACTCATCTAAATATATAACTCCTTTTGAAGGCTTCAAATTTCGAGAAAGTAACTTTAACAAAGTGGATTTTCCACATCCATTCGGTCCGATAATAGAAGTAATTGCACTAGAGCTAAATGTTAATGAGAGATTTTTTATAATTTCCGAATCATTCTTATATTGAAAATGAAGCCCCTTAACTCGCATCATTAACAGCTCCCTTACAAATAAGATAGATTAAAATTGGGCCACCTATAAGCATCATAATGACATTCGCTGGTATTTCGAGTGGTGGATGTAACGTTCTACCTAACAAATCAGTTGTAACAACAAACCATCCTCCTAAAATTATAGATAGTGGTATCACTTCTTTATAATTACTACCAATTAACTTACGTACAATATGTGGAATAATTAAGCCTACAAAAGCTAGTGGACCTACAATTGCAGAAGAAGCACTCGCTAGAAGTACAGCTACGCCCCCAATGATTAATCTATATTTAGTAATGTGAAAGCCTAAATTATTAGCTTGCTTATCCTCTAAAGCTAATAAATTTACTTTAGATGTTAAAAGCAATGTGATTACTAAACCTATACTCGCTGATATTCCGATAATCTTAACATCATTCCATGTTTTCATAGTTAGTCCTTGAGGTATTTTCAGAAATGGATTCTGTGCAAATAAATCAAGTACTCCGGTTAGCATTGCATACATTGCTACACCGATTAATATCATACGTGTCGGTTGAAATTTGAATTTCACACTTAAGAGAAATAATAATAGAAAAGGTATCATTCCTCCTAGAAAACTAAGTAAAGGTACGACAAAAAATAATTGGGGTGTCACCAATAATAGAATCATACGCATGACAAGTGCTCCTGATGAAACACCGAGTAGTTGCGCGTCAGCTAAAGGGTTTTGCAAAACTGCTTGCAATAATGCTCCAGATACCGAAAGCATTGCACCAACACATAAAGCGATAATGATTCTAGGTAATCTTAAATCAATGATTGTGTCTACATTAGAAACATGACCAGTAGTAAATTGGGTTAATATATCTTTAAGAGAAATAGGTATCGTACCAACAATAAATGACACATATACTGTCACACATAGGAGAATAATTGAAATTAGAAAGAGTAATTTAGAGTAGTGTTGTAACATTATTTCCCCCATCACTTTTTATAAAATAGATTGTATAACTGTGTCATAGCATCATCAGCGTCTACATTTGCAGTGATACCAAATGGTACTTCCTCTAAATCATAAACTTGATCCGTTTTAACTGCTTTGAAATGCTTCCAAATATCATTTTGTTTAAATTCTTTTTGGAACATTTTCTTAACTTCATCTGGCATCCCGTGAGGAAGTCTTAATATAATATCGGGATTAACATTAACTAAATGTTCCGTGTTAGAAGAAATATACTGTTTAGAATGGTCTTGTATGACATTCTCTCCACCAGCGATTTTTACGAGATCTCCAATATATGATTTATCAGTGGCAACTAAATAACTGCCAGGTATCCCCATAAGTATCAGTACCTTAGGATGTTTCTTTTGTTTTGCAACTTTACTTTCAATATTCGCTTTCACGGAATTAAGGTGATGATTTAGTTCTTTAGCCTTCTTCTCCCTATTAAACTGTTTACCAAGTTCAGTAATAGATTTCTCCATGCCATCTAAACTATCATAATCATAGAAGTAACCTTTCATGTTTAACTGTTTATAAAAGGGCTTCATTTCATCTTTAATAGTAGATACACTCAAAACATGTGTAGGATTCACTTTTTTAACTGCCTCTACACTTGGTTCCATCGGTTGGCCGACTTCTGGAACATTTTTATATCGATCTGGTAACTTTTTATAAGATGTGGGCTTACCTACAATAGGTAAATCTAACTTATCTAATGTCATCGTTAAAGCGACGGTAGTAGGTACGATACGAATACCCTTCGATTCAGCTTTATCTTTCTTTTTATTGCTATTATCCGCCTCGCAACCACTGAGTAAAACGATAAATAATATGATAGTAAAAATTTTTCGGGTTTTTCTCATTTTTTCGACTCACTCTTTCTTTTAACAAAATATGTTGCGATTAAAGCTAAAATTGCCAATAAAATAACAGAGCCAAGAAGATAGTATGTATTTCTATGATTAGGGAGTACATCCTCATTATGGTCTTTTTTTGCAACTTTCTTCTTATCAGCATCTCTATTGAAGCTTGGATTAGGTTTATCTTTTTCCTTTTTAAAAGGATTAAGTTGAGGCAATTGGCTATACCTAGAATTAGTATTTGTATTTAAACTAGCTGGAGTATTTGAATTAGTCCGATTTAATGAATCTGAGCTCGGTTTATCTGTACTTGGTTTAATTGATAGATTGCTATTTGAATTAGAAAATTTATTTTGTTCTTCTCTATTGATAATCTGATTTGACGACATATCTTGTTGAGTTGATTGTTTTGACTCTTTTAGATGACTATTCTCATTTTTTATTTCATTAAATTGTCCTTCTTCTGTTTTTAAATTTTTTTTTAGGCTCTCTTTATCATCAAACTGATTAGACTTGTTATTCTGAGCGTCTTTGTGGTTAACCTTTTCATCATTCTTTTCGCTATGTTTCATAACGATATAAGTGGTATACGTATGGTCGTAATGTATCGATGGTATTTTAATGTGGATACGAGATTTTATTTCTTCTTTTATGTTAATAAGGGGTATTTGAATGGTTACCGTATCTTGTTCTTTATCCTCATTTACAATCTTCACTTTTAATTCTTTATCATGTTGGTAGAATTTATAACTTTCCCACCATTCTCTGTTTAATAAAGTCATTACAAAATATGTTTGATTACCGTCATTAACAATATAACCAGGATGTTTTACATACTCATCCATATGTGAAACATCCCTATTATTCTGTTTACGAACGTAAAATTCTATCGTTTGTTCTATCTTATTTCTAATTTGTTGATGATCACTATGGCGTTTCGCATGATTTTTATCTTTTTCAAAGCTTTCTTTAATATAATAATCGGCTGATGATAGATTTTTATCATCAGCCTTTACTTGATAAGTATCATTATTTAAAGATATTCCTAAAGTAAACGCTATAACGAATAATTTCATCATTAAGCGACTACAATATTTCATTATTCATTACCTTTTTTTAATTTGAATGACAAAACTGAAATTGTAATTAATACAAATAGAGAAGCTATAGGAATTAAATATGTATATGTAGGGATTCCACCACTAGTTTGAGGATTTTCAGCAGTTGATTTATCTTGGACAATATTTGGTGATCCAGTCGCTCCACCATCTTTACCATCAAATTTAAAAGTAATATTGTAATGATGATCATATTTAAATGGCTTACCATTTACTGGCTCATTGATGTAAACTGCAATTGTTCCGTTTACTTTACCAGAAGCTTTGTTTACCACAAATTCAGATGTTCTCATGTCTTTACTAGCATCTTTGCTAATAATTTTCTCTTTGCTACCCTCAATAGTCATTCCAGTAATCCAATGACTATGATTAACTGTGATTTGAAGTACTTTCTTCCCATCTTTTTCAATTAATTTTGCAGGCTTCTCAAAATAGTCATTTGCCATCGAAGTATCATTTGTATTATATTTTAAAACTTCAAAATTAATAGACTTACCTTCGGCTGCGTAACTTACATTAGGTCCCCAATTCACTAAAAATATTATTAAAACTAAAACAAAACTTAACGTTTTATAAGTCACTTTCATTTATACAACCTCCATAAGAGTGATAAAACTTGATAAATTACTCACCCTAATTCTTGTAAAAATAATAAATGAAAATAGTTATCAACGTCAATATAAAATTGATAATATTTTTAATTAGTTGTTTAAAGTTATAAAAATATGCTAATATATTGTTTGACCATTATCATTGGATAATGTTTTATTTCACTCTAATTCTATAACTTCTCAAAAGACAACTGAGACAACTACTTATCAAAGGAGAGAATAAGTTATGAACAAACCTAACAATTTTTCAAATGACAAACCCACTCAGAAAAATCACTATTCAATTAGAAAATTCACGGTTGGTACTGCTTCTATTATTGTAGGTTCATTCCTTTTCTTCGGACAGGCACATGCTGAAGAAGGCACGGAAGGTAATACTTGGCAAAGAGAAGCTGTAGGTACCGTTAACACAGCTGGTCAACCGAGCACTACAAGTCAAGACCAAAATAATCAAGCTGGTACAGGTACTCCTGCTGCTACACAAACAGGTCAAGATGGAGCTAAAACAAACACTGCCGACCACCAAGGTCAAGGCACTGCAGAAGCTACAGGAACTCAAACTAATCAAGCCGATGCTACACAAACAAACCCTAGTCCAAATACTACCGGACAAGATAACCAAGCTACTAGTACTCCACAAGGAACTCAAACTGCTGGCACAGGTCAAACTGCGCCAACTACAGCTACTGGAGATACTCAAGCTAAACCTCATGCTGAAACAGCAGATCAAGGTAATGGAGCTACTGTGACTCCTAGTCCTCAAAATGATGCAACTTCCCCAGCAGCTTCAACAAAACCAGAGGCAACGACTGGTCAAGATGCTACATCTAAACCAGGTACTACTGAAAACAATAGTACAGGTCAAGGTGCTCAAGCTGGTACTGTAGGTGCTGGAACACCTACTCCATCTCAACCTGAAACACAACCTAATACAGACACTACAGGTTCAGCTAAACCAAGTACTAGTACTACTGATCAAGAGAAACCTAATACAGAAGATCATGGAGAACAAACAGGTACTTCAGCTGGTAATGCTCAAAATGCTGCAGGTACTCCTGGCGAAACTAAACCTAATCAAGCTACACCTGCTCCAAACAATCAAGATACTCAACCAGGTAATACTAATAATGATGCTGCCACAACTCCACAACCTGGAACTACAGGACAAGATACTCAAGGTACTCAATCTAAACCTGGTACAACTGAAACAGGGACAGCTCAAAATACAGGGACTACAGATACACAAGCTAAACCTGAGGCTGGCAATCAAAATGCAGGAACTACTGTGACTCCACCTGCTGATAAAGATAATCAAGCTGGACAAGGTACTGCAGGCACTGCAGGTACTCCTGCACCTGAAACTAATAACGGTGCGACTGGTACTCCTGGAACTACTGCACCTGAAAATAACAACCAAGCTGGACAAGGTACTGCAGGCACTGCAGGAACTCCTGCTCCTGATACTAATAACGGTGCAACTGGTACTCCTGGTCAAACAACGCCAAATGGTCAAGAAAAACCAAGCGCTCCTGGTACTGATCAACAAGGCCAAGACACACCTCAAACAGGTACTCCTGGTCAAGATACTCAAACGGGTGAAAATGGTACAGGCACTACTGTAACGCCTTCTCCTAATCAAAACCAAGCTGGTAATGAAAACCAAACTAAACCAGGTACTGATAACAACGCTGGGGTTACTACTCCTGACCAAGGTACTGCACCTAAACCTGGCACTGATCAAAATCCTGGAACAGATACTCCAGATCAAAACAACCAAGCTGGACAAGGCACTACTGGTACTACAGGTACTCCTGCTCCTGATACTAATAACGGTGCGACTGGTACTCCTGGTCAAACAACACCAAGTGGTCAAGATAATCAAGAAAAACCAAGTACTCCTGGTAATGATCAACAAGGCCAAAACACACCTCAAACAGGTACTCCTGGTCAAGGTACTCAAACGGGTGAAAATGGTGCAGGCACTACTGTAACGCCTTCTCCTGATCAAAATACTGAAGTAAAACCTAATGACAATGGTGTCGCTAAACCTGATACTAACAATAATGCTGGTGCTACTACTCCTAACCAAGGTACTGACACTGATCAAAAACCTGGTACAGATACTCCAGATCAAAACAACCAAGCTGGACAAGGCACTACTGGTGCTACAGGAACTCCTGCTCCTGATACTAATATCGGTGCAACTGGTACTCCTGGTCAAACAACACCAAGTGGTCAAGATAATCAAGAAAAACCAAGTACTCCTGGCAATGAAAATCAAGAAAAACCAGATACTAATAATGCTGAACAAGCTAAACCTACTACTCCGGAACAAAATGGCCAATTAGGTGCTGGTGTTAAACCTGGTACAGCTAATCCTGATCAAAATACTGAAGTTAAACCTAATGAAAACGGTAATCCTAAACCTGGTACAGTTACTCCTGATCAAAACAACCAATCTGGACAAGGTACTACTGGTACTACAGGAACTCCTGCTCCTGATACTAATAACGGTTCAACTGGTACTCCTGGTCAAACAACACCAAGTGGTCAAGATAATCAAGAAAAACCAGATACTAATAATAATGGACAAGCTAAACCTACTACTCCGGAACAAAATGGCCAATTAGGTGCTGGTGTTAAACCTGGTACAGCTAATCCAGATCAAAATACTGAAGTAACAACACCTAATGAAAACGGTAATCCTAAACCTGGTACTGATCAAAAACCTGGAAATGGCCAAACTGGTGGAGACACTAGCGGAAATACTGGTTCAAACAAAGATACTCAAACTGGTGGAGACACTGGACGAAATACTGGTGAAGACAAAGGTGGTCAAACTGGTGGAGACACTGGCAACACTGATAGTGATAACAAACAAACTGTTGTTAACGATGAGGTTAAAACTTCAAATGGTTCAAAAGATAAATCTGAATTACCGGAAACTGGATTAAGCGATGAATCAGACTACGCTACTACTGTATTCGGCACAATAACTTTAGCTGCATCATTATTACTATTAAGAAGACAAAGAAAAGAATCTAAATAGTTATAAATTTCATGGCGAGCTAATCTAATCAAGATTAGCTCGTTTTTTATGTTTTAAAATATAATAATGAAATTATTAAAAAATCATTCACTTAATTTTATATTAGTGTATAATATCTTTGTGTTAATTGATAAATAATATCAATAAAAATTACATAGGAGTTGTTCACAACATGAAACATCAACATAAGAAAAACACACTCATTTTAAATAATTTCTTTTCAATTAGAAAGCTTAAATTTGGAGTAGCTTCAATCACATTAGGTTCAGCACTTATTATTGGTGCACACCATGAAGCTCAAGCCGCTGAAAGCAATAATAGTCAAGGTACTCAAAACTCTACAACTATTGACCAAACTAACAAAAATACGAATCAATCAGCGCAACAAGCGCAGTCCAAACCAGCCGATACGGTTGCTACTCAAAATTCAAATACTCAAAATAACCAAGCTACTACGCAAAATGCGCCAACTACTAATACAAACAATAGTAATTCAAAGTCGAATGAACTTTCTCAAACTTTAAATTTCCAAGTTCAAAAAGATAAAACAAACGACGTTTCTCACATGGATCAATATGTGCAGCATCCTGGTAAAGTAATAAAAAAAGATGATAAGTACTACTTCCAAATCACTTTAGACAACGCCTCATGGTGGAAGAGTTTTCGATTTTTCGATGAAAATGAAACTGAATTACCCACTACAGTTGTAGATGATAATACTGAGAAAGATACTAAAACAGTAAATATGGAAGTAACACCAGGTATGAATAATATTATTAGTAAAGTTCATATTGTAATACCTGCTTTAAAATATGATCATGAATATACAACACATATTGAATTAGAAAGTGTCATCCCTACTATTGAGGACCCAGAACCAACGGCTACTCAAAACCAAGCTAAACAAAATGATAATATGAATGTAGAACAACCTGATGCTGGTAATAATCAAGCTAAAAATGAAAAACCATCAGCTCCGGTAAACCATACTGATACTAATAATCAAAACACTAAAATTGATAGTCAGGACAAAAAAGATAACGCTTCTACAGATCAACAACCTGATGCTAATAAAAAACAAGACACGACTCAAAAGCCTTCAGCGCCTGTAAGCGATACTGTTACTAACAATCAAAATGATAAAACTGATAATCAAGCTAAAAAAGATGACACTTCTAAAAATCAACAAACAGCTACTGACAAAAAACAAGATACTAAAACACCGGAAGCTCAAGTAAGCGATACTACTAAAAAGCAAGATGTAAAAACTAATAAAAAAGATGATACTTCTAAAGATAAACAACCTGATGCTGATAATAAACAGGATAAGGCTAAAAAACCTTCAGCGCCTGTAAGTGATACTGTTACTAACAATCAAAATGATAAAACTGATAATCAAGCTAAAAAAGATGACACTTCTAAAAATCAACAAACAGCTACTGACAAAAAACAAGATACTAAAACACCGGAAGCTCAAGTAAGCGATACTACTAAAAAGCAAGATGTAAAAACTAATAAAAAAGATGATACTTCTAAAGATAAACAACTTGATGCTGCTAAACATTCTGAAAAACGCGATAAAATACATAAAGACTCCAACGGCCCTAAACCTAAGAAAGACCAAAAACATGATAAAGATTCTAAAGAAACCAAAGGAAAAGATTCTGTAGTTAAAGACAATAGTAAATCTAAAACTTCAAAAGAATTACCAGAAACAGGTTCAAAACAAGAATCAAATAGTAACAGTCTAGTATTTAGTCTTATCGCCCTATTATCTTCATTATTACTTCTTAAAAGAAAAAACAATAAAAATATCTAATGACTTACTACAAGTACATCATTATACGATGTACTTGTTTTTTATTATAAAATTAAATCAATAAAATATTTTTAAAATAGTATTCAAATTAAAAATAAATAGTGTATAATAACCCTAAGCTAATTGATAAGGTTTATCAATTATAAATTTATTTTCAGGAGTGGTTAACACCATGAACAAACAACATAAGAATCATTCATTGAGGTATGCCAATTACTTTTCAATACGTAAATTAACCGTAGGAGTAGCTTCAATCACGTTAGGAACTGCCATCTTCTTAGGTACCAATCATGAAGCTCAAGCTGCTGAAGATACTACTTCCCAAGCTATTACTAATTCGGCTGCTTCTTCTGGACAAAACACTAATACAGCTCACCCAACTGGGGCTTCTACCTCAAGTTCAACTAATCAAAGTGATCAAGCTCAACCGAAAAATACTACTCAAGCTTCATCTGATACACAGAGCACATCAACTTCTCAAAATAATTCAAATAATAATGCTAGTAATACAACTCAATCCACTTCAAACACTAGCCAAAATGCACAAACTAAATTTCACTCTGCTGATAATTTAAAAGAAGCAATTAAAGATCCAGCAGTCGCAAATCAACCACATGATGAAGGGCCCAGACGCCCTATAGAATTTAGTTTAGAAGGTAGTAGTGAAAAAACTTTCTATATAGAAGCGAGCACAAAAAACCCGGCTGATGTCATATTTACAAGAGATGGCGCAAAAGTTGAATTTGAAGTTCAGACCGCAGATTCATTTGAAAAATTTGAAGTATATAATGGCGATACTAAATTACCCGTTAACCTTGTTTCATTTGATTCAGAAAAAGATTATGCATATGTAAGATTTCCAGTTACAGATGGAACTAAAGAAGTCAGAGTTCTTGCTACAGTAGTATGGGGTGGTGGTACCAACAAAGAATATTATGACGCAAGATTAGTATTTAAAAAGCCAATTCAGAATGATACATCCCAATTCCAAACTCAACAGGAATATGATACTGAGAAGTTATTAGAACCTTATAGAAAATCTAAAACATTGGAAAGACAAGTTTATGAATTAGAAAAGATTCAAGATAAACTACCTGATAATTTAAAACAAGAATACAAGGAAAAACTTGCCAAAGCTAAAAGTGATTTAGAACAAGAAGTAACGTCCGCTAAACCTGAGTTTGAAAATGTAAAACCTACTCCCAAAACTTTAACTGACGAAAAAAATGCTGATTTCGTAGTACTTGAAAGTACTGAAGATAATCCTTCAGTTATGGACGGCTTTGTTCAACATCCTTTTAAAACAGCGACTATTGATGGTAAAAAATACGTTGTAATGCAAACTAAAACTGACTCATATTGGAAAGATTTAAAAGTTGAAGGTAAACGTGTGGTGACTATTTCTCGTGATAAAACGAATGATACACGTACAATCATTTTCCCTTATGAAGATGGTAAAGATGTATACAATGCGATTGTAAAAGTTGTAGTTAAAAATATTGGTTATGATGGTCAATATCATGTAAGAATTCAAAATAATGAATTTGCGAAGAAACGTGTTTCAAGTGATTCAACGGAAAATAAATCAACTTCTACAGACACGAGTACTTCAAATGTATCACAAAACAGTGATTCATCTAAAAAAGTAACTGCTAAAGATTATCAAGCAACAACGTATAAAAATATTTATAAAGATGTTGTGTATGATAAAAATAAATTACATAAAGAATTACCAATTTTTGTAAGTGGACATTTTAGAAATGCAATTAATAATGAGGAATCATCTTTATACGAAGGTGCTTTAAATCCTAATGTAAAAATTGAAAAATTAAATGATTTATATAAATATACTGTTCACTTACATCCTGGAATTGCTGATGTCGGCGGAGAATTCTATGATTTTGAACTTTTCAGAGTAGAATATAAAGACCAACCATTAGAACTTAAAACAATTAATGAAAAGAATAAAATTAAGGAATTCACCGTAACCTCTAAAGATTTATTAGAGAAAATTCAACTCACAGGAACAACTAAATATC
Organism: Staphylococcus sp. HMSC06C11; assembly: GCF_001808345.1. Classification (NCBI taxonomy): domain Bacteria; kingdom Bacillati; phylum Bacillota; class Bacilli; order Caryophanales; family Staphylococcaceae; genus Staphylococcus; species Staphylococcus sp. HMSC06C11. The sequence goes on along the minus strand of NZ_KV793047.1, from coordinate 344,766 downwards.
CTGAAAATATTAATAATCCTAATAAAAGTAGAGATCAAGCTCATGACGTAACACTTCAATTATACTATGATAGTGCGCGTCAATTTAATAATGACTTATGGAATGACCCTAAAGAGCGTCCATCTAAACCAGCTAAAACAACTAAACCGGCACCATCATCACAGAATCAACAAACTACTACTCAAACAAACAATAATGACCAATCATCAGTTCCAGATCATGAAGTTGAAACAGCTAAAGTTCCAACTGCTTTCCCTGTAACTATCAAAGGAGATTTGAAATATCAAAAAGACAATGCCCAAGATTCAACATACGCTAATTTATTTGAAAAGGATGTAAAAGTAGAAAAAGTTGGAGACAAATATCAATATACTTTTAAAGTCAAAGAAGCAAATGGTAATTCACTTATCACTAAGAGAACTAAATATCAATTCTCTAAAATTACCCATAATGGTGAAAACATAATATTAACTGATCAAGGTAATAAAGTTAAAGAAGCAGTTTTAACTACTGATAAATTACTAGATAAAATCCAACTTAAAACAACTGTCGTTTCTAAACAAGATAAAACTGGTAATGAAGTAGATACAACTCTTGCACTTGACTTCCCTGTTATAGAGAAACCAAAAGCTGATTCTAACCAAACGAACAATCCTACAAATAATAATCCAAACAATAATAATGCAACGACTAACCCTGTAGAAACACCAACAGCTAAACCTGCGGAAACTCAAAACACAACATCATCAGTAAAACCAAATTCAACAGAGTTTGAAAGTGCTATTACTACACCTACAGTATTAAAAGATGAAAAAGCCGTTGATTTTTCTATACTGAAAAAATTAAAAGATCAACCTTCTGCAATAGAAAATTACGTTCAAAAACCTATCAAAGTAGCTGTAGATGAAAAAGGCAACAAACTTGTAGTTCTTACAATTAAAAATGATTCTTATTGGAAAGAATTTAAAGTTGAGGGCCAACGTGTAACTACAATAGCAAGAGATAAAGAACATGATACGCGTACTGTTGCGTTCCCTTATGTAAAGGGTCAAAAGGTTTATAACGCATTTGTAAGTATTGAAGTACCCAAAATCGGCTATAAAGGAAATTATGATATTAGAATAATTAATGATGAACCTAATAAAGAATTCGAACCTATTCCAATTCCTAAAAAAGAAAAACCAAATCCTAAGCGTCCAACAAAACTTACAAAGACTTCTTCAAAAACTAAAACTTTAACAGTTACTAAAGATAGAAAATCTGACCAATCTCAAACAGTAACAGTTATTAAAGATAGTAAGTCAAACAAATCTCAATCAACTGACAAATCTAAAACTTTACCTAATACTGGTTTAGATTCTTCTCAAACAACAATATGGGCAAGCTTAATAGCATTCTTAGGTAGTACGTTACTCATAAATAGAAAGAACCGTAAAAGTGACAAACATTAATAGCACTATCTTACAAAATATTAATCAATAATTTATCGTCGGCCTACAGCAATCCCCTACAATGCTGTAGGTCGATGTTTATAATAAATAAAAAATCCAGTAACCTTAGACAGATTACTGGATAAAAATAAATATATAAATTTATTATTTAGAAACGACTTCTTCACCGTTGTAAGAACCACAGTTTTTACATACGCGGTGAGATAATTTGTATTCGCCACAGCTTGGGCATTCAGTCATACCAGGTACTGAAATTTTGAAATGCGTACGGCGTTTATTTTTTCTTGTTTTAGACGTTCTTCTTTTTGGTACTGCCATGATTAATCCTCCTTAAGAATAGACACTTAATTAAAATGTCAGTTCAATTAATACTATTATACCATTAATTAAACTGCTATTGCTCTTTATCATATAATTGTTGTAATTTCTGAAGCCTTGGATCAACTTGCTTAGTTTCAGAATCATCTTCTTGTTCTTTTTGAACTTCAATTAATTGATCTTCATCAATGACTTCCCAGCCATTACCTTCTGTTAGCATTTGATCACTATTTTCAGAAAAGGCGCGCATAGGCTTTTCAATAATTACAAGTTCTTCAGCAATGTCTTTGATATTAATCATACCATCAGTGACAAGATGATAATGTTCATCTTCTTGATCGTCATCATCGGTATAATCATCGTAGCCTTCTAAGTCAAATACTTCTGAAGTAGTTACATCTAGAGGCACATCTACTGGCTCTAGCGTACGTGCACATGGCATAGTATATGTACCAGTAACATGCATATCTGCAATCACTTCATTAGATTTCACTGTTAATAGGCCTTCAACATTTATTTCTGATAGATCAATTAAATCTAATGACTCTTTCAAATGATCAAAATGAGCCTTTTGGTTAAACTCAAACGGCTTACCTTGATACTTTCTCAATTGTGTTATTGACCATTTCATATGGCTTCACCTCTAACAAGCACAAAATTTATTTTAACTTTCCCAACAAAAGTTGTCAAGATTTTTTCTTAACATATATTGTTCTGTTACAATACTAATGATGAATATTGAAAGGACGAAATGCAAATGAAAAGTGTTGGGCTCATAACTGAATATAATCCATTTCATAACGGACATTTATATCACTCACAACAAACTCAACTTCACTCCAATTCAAATGTAACAATTGCGTTGATGAGTGGCAACTTTGTTATGCGTGGAGAACCTGCAATTTATAATAAATTTACTCGTGCTGAAATGGCCCTCACTGGCGTTGATTTAGTCGTGGAATTACCGTTAATAGCTAGTCTCTCTTCAGGAGATACATTTGCTGAAATGGCTATTAAAGTAGCTCATTATTTAGATATTGATGAAATTTCTTTTGGTAGTGAAAGTGCAAATATAGAAGAATTACAACAACTTGCGTCTACTATTTCAACTTTAGAAAGCCACCCCGATTTTAAAAGTAAACTTAAAGAAGGAAAGAGTTACCCTCGTATATTGAGTGAACTCACTGATCATCATGAACTTATTCAATCGCCGAACAACATGTTAGGTATAAGTTATCTTAAGGCAATCAAACGATTTGCACCAATTATAAAAGCAATGACAATTAAACGTGAAGGTTCACATCATCACCACTCTGAAATACAGCATCCTACCTTTGCAAGTGGAACATCTATTCGTCAGTCTTTAATAAAGAACGATAATGAGTGGAAACGTGTGGTTCCTGAATCAGTACACGCTTTGTATCATAAACCTCATGCTTCAATCGAAGATACATTCCCTTTCATTAAGTATCAACTTATGGTGCAAGATACTGAGGCTTTAGCATCAATATACACTGTAAATGAAGGCTTTGAGAATCGTTTAAAATCTATAGTTCAAGAAAGTTACTCGTTCAAAGAACTAATGGAGAAGCTTAAAACGAAACGTTACACTTATACTCATATACAACGTGTGCTTATGAATGTATTAATCAATGTACGTGCTCATAATGTAAAAAAAGACATCCCCGCTGTTAGAATTTTAGGAATGAACGATACTGGTAGAAATTACTTAAAATATTTAAAAAATAAATTTCCTGAGCGTCAATTTATCACTAATATAAATAAAAAAAATGCACACTATTTCCAAAATGAAATTAAAGCTACACAAGTGTATAATCTTATCAGCAAACAATCTCAAACAGATTTCAACACACCTATCATACGCAAATAAAAACCATTTCAACACATACCCTTACTGATTGAATTTCGTTCAGTAAAAATTGTTGAAATGGTTATTTTTTAAACATCAAATTTATCTTTTAATGCTTTCTCAACATTTGGTGGTACAAATGCTGAAATATCTGCTTTATAGGCTGCTACCTCTTTTACAATGCTTGAACTAATAAATGAATAATTCGTGCTTGTCATCATGTACATTGTTTCAATATTATTGTTTAACTTCTTATTCATGGAGGTTAAACGTAATTCATATTCAAAGTCACTGACTGCACGTAGACCTCTGATAATCGTTCTTGCTCCTACTTGATCACAGAAGTCGACTAACAATCCATTAAAGTGATGAACTTCTACATTTGATAAATGTTGAACAGAATCTCTTATTAAATCAATTCGTTCTTCTAAATCAAATGTTCCACCTTTGCTGCTATTTTTTAACACACATACATGAATTTCATCAAAGCGATCGGCGCTTCGCTCTATAATGTCTAAGTGTCCATATGTAATAGGATCGAAACTACCGGGAATAACTGCTCTCGTCTTACTCATTTTATTCTCCTTTTTCAAGTAACAAAGTATCTGTCAAACCGTAATGATAACGCTTAATCACTTGGAACGGCTCAAATTTAATATCCTCATGATTACTAAACTCACAAACGATAATACCATTTTCTTTTAATAAATTAAACTCCGAAATTCGCTCAATTGCTTCATCAATTAACCCCTTTTTGTAAGGAGGATCTAAGAAAATGACATCAAATTGAATATCACGTTTAGCAAGTGCTTTTAACGCTCTATCGGCATTATTTTTATATACTTCAGCTTGAGGCATTAAATCCAATTGATTTAGATTAGCTTTGATGACTTTAACAGCCTTAAAGTTTTGATCTACAAAAATAACTTTTTCCATACCACGTGATAAAGCTTCTATGCCTAATGCTCCGCTTCCTGCGAATAAATCTAATCCTAAACCTGAAACTTCATGCAAACTGTTAAAAATGCCTTCTTTTACTTTATCCATAGTAGGTCTTGTATTTCGTCCTTCAAGACTTTCTAACGCTTTACTTTTATGTTTACCTGCAATTACGCGCATCGCTCACACTTCCATTTCAATAAGTTATTTAATATAATTTGTTGTATTAAAGGAGACTGATTAATTTATGAAACAATCGTTTATCAAAATCGGTGAAGGTTTAACAGATTTATTTGAATTCACTACCCTTATCGAGTTCAATCACCCTCGTATCAATCGCATCATTTACTTTCATTCGCCACAATCTGAGAAACAACTATCTTCAGTAGCAATGATTATGAATCCGACATCTGGCAACCACTTCCAAGCTATGTATATCATGGTTAATGCTTTAAACTATCCATATCCAGATGGAAATAAGAAATTTGAAATCATTAATACTGAAGCTGAAAAGTATAATATCCCAATTGTAGGCATTGATGTTCAACCACCAGAAACTTATCCTGATATAGACTTATATTTTAATTATCTTATCAGCGTTTTACGTCTACAACGTTGGATTCCACCATTACAATAAAACATGAGTGTTTATAGCACTTCATGTTTTTCCTTCTCATAAGTTTTCTTTAAAAACTTATATGGTGACCCATCAATATCTCTCACATATTTAAGCTGCATGAGTTTATGTACTACATAATCAGCATCTGCTTCATTGACGTACATCACCACATATTTTCTTTGTCTATTTGAATGAACAATATGTCCATATTTTCTTATTTGTCGTTCGTGCTTAATATGTTTTAAATAAATAATTAAACTTACTCTAGGAATTAAATTCATATCTTGCTCACTCCATTATTCATACATAAGTAATCATATCACGTCTATGTTTGTATTGAAATGACTATGATTGTTCTTGAAACACCCTAACCACTCTATGTAAGTTTATCCTTACGCACACTATTTATGAAAATGAATACTATTATGATAATACAAGATGAAGATACTATACTTTTAATAATAAGATAATATTTGTTAAGCTATGTCTAATAATAAAGAGGAGGCTCATAGATGAGTAATAATAAAAGATGGTTAGTCAAAGGTTCTTTAGCAACCGCTGGTATCTTAGGAAGTTTGTTTTACTTTAATAAAAATAAAGCACCTAAACAAGTTAAGTCTATTCCAGCATTCTTTTCAGGACAAGCACCCTATTTATTTGCCCATAGAGGCGGGATGGCAGTTCGTCCTGAACAAACTCAATTAGCATTCGACAATGCAGTAGAATATGGACTAGACGGTTTTGAAACAGATGTACGTTTAACTCAAGATGGTAAATTAATTGTCTTTCATGATGCGCTTGTCGACCGTACTACTAATGGTTCAGGTAAAGTCAGCGAACATACTTTAGAAGAATTGAAACGTCTAGACGCAGGCTATCATTTTACAGATATTAATGGCGCTACGCCTTATCGCAATGATCCTCATGCCAAAATACTTTCATTTGAAGAATTATTAGAGATGTACCCAAACATGTATATCAATGTTGATTTAAAAGATGCACCTAATACGTATGAAGGTCGACTTGCTCCTGAGGTGATGTACAATACTATTGTTAAACATCAAGCGCAAGATCGTGTGCTCGTAACAAGTTTTCATAAAACTCAAATTCGACGCTTTGTTGAGTATAGCAATGATGAAATAGCCGTCGGTGCTAGTCAAGCTGAAGTAGCTGAATGTTTCTTGAAATTTAATAGTATGCTTGGAAATACATTCACGCCTCAAGCTGATACATTTCAAATGCCAACTGAGTTTAAAGGTGTGCCGTTAACGTCTAAACGCTTTATCGACTGGCTAAATTTAAATAATATTGTTCCAGGTTTCTATGGTGTGAACAGTATTGATTTAATGACAGACCTTTATAATAAAGGCGTTCACACCTTAGTTACAGACCGCCCTGACTTAGCTAAACAATTTAAAGAAACCTTACTTAATAAGTAAAACACTATTGCTTTAAACTTATCGATACAGTAGAGACTTTATATAAAATAATATGCATCCTAAAGTTAGATTTTCAACTCATTGTATAAAAGCATTTCATTTCACATAGACGCATCATCATAAATCAAATCATAATTAAAAAACACTTTCGATGACATTTTTTTATTCATCGAAAGTGTTTTTATTGCTAGATTAAATACTCTCTTCGTATCTTCTTTTTATCTATATTTATAATGAACAATTGCAAGATCCACCAGTTGCACACCCATTATGACCTGTTTGGAAGAATGGATTCCCCGCTTCAATTTTCACATTTTCCGAAACTGCAAATGCAATTTTTGTCAGTACTTCATCAATTAAATTCTGTAATGCGACTTCCTTTGTCTTATATTCCATGACAACAGGTAACATTTCATATGTACGCTTACGTTGACGTGTCTCCATCATAATTCTTTTATAGTCAGGGTGATATTTACCAAATCTCATGACATCATCGTATTGATCTTTTGACTTTAAAAATGCTTGATAAAGTAAATGTGCTTCGTCATCATTTTCTAAATTATCTTTAGCATATTGATAAGTTTGATATACATCTGATTGAACAATCATATCAGATAAATTTTCTATCTCATCTAAAATGGATAATGTTTCTTCAGTAATCATATTCTCACCCTTTCGTATTTTACTTTTCCAAGAAAATTAATGAATAATAATCTTTCATAACCTCTCCGCCCATTTCGTCATACTTATTATTTAACATACGAGAGCGGTGGATATCTGAGTTCATCCAACTATGAATTAAAGTTGGTACATCATCAAAATCATACCCTACGTTCTGACTCGTTGATGTGTAGGACACATTGTTTTCATCGAGTTGTTGTGTCAATGCATTCTCAGTGAATTCGGCACTATCAGTACCCTTTTCAGTTGCTTCATACAAGTTAATTGAAGCTATATGTGCAATATCGTCATTAATTTTTAGAGGTTTTAACCCCTTTAACTCTCTCATTTGATTAGTTACTTCATAAAGTGTAATGAGTTGATTCGGGTTCTGTTCAAACGGTGTTGCTTTATCTTTAGAATCTGAAGTGTCACCTTCATCGGTATTTAATTTATATGGTTGTAGTGCCGCTAATGTATCTGAATCTAAGAATCGAACTGCTAAGATTTTGTTTGATTCTTGGTCAGAATAAACTTGCGCGTAGACATTACCATATTTAATTAATGTTTGAGTTTTCATGTCTTCATCCGACATTTCAAATCGATACGTCTTACCATTAGATTGTATCGTTGGTTCCGGGTTAATGCTTGTATTTTCAAATAGATGTGAGGCACTCTCACCGATAGTTAACGGATCAACTTTGACGTCTTTTCCGGTTGCATAAACTGAAGTAATAATATCTTTCTTAGTACTTACGATATAATATTCATTATCTTTTTTGAATATGTAATTTTTATAACCATATTTAAATGGATATGTACGATCAGCTTGACCATAGTGTTTAGTCATAAATTTAATATCCTTACCAATCCAAGTACCAATGCCATGTTTAGGTTTAGGATTTTCAACATTCTTATTAGACTTTTGGAATTGTTCTGAATGATTACTTTTATTACTTTTATTTGGATTCTCTAATACATCAAATTTAAGACGTGGTGAGTAAAATAAATAAATTAAAAAAGTAATTAAAAAAATAACACCTACTACTTTGATAACTAGCTTTTTCATTACTCACCCACCTCTACAGAATTAAGTTTATTGTACAAAAATAGTCTATTATTTATCAAGACAAGCGATTAAACCTTCAACGCTAATTTATAGTTTTCTAGTTTAGTATTGTAGCTAAAATTAAAAAAACTGACAAAACCTACAATGAAGTTTTATCAGTATAGTTGAATAGAAAGAACGAATAAATAAATTATAGTCCTAGAGTTGCTTTAATTAATGAGGTTGTTTCTCCGCCTGGGTAAAGTACATACAATAGAATGTACACCGCCACGCCAGTAATTGCTGTGAAGAACCAAATAATCGATGCAACCGGTCCAATCTTTCTATGAATATTAAATTTATCATTAAAAGCTAAAATAATTTGTACTAATCCTAATACACCGCCAATAGTAGCTAAGTTGATATGGAAAACTAAAAAGATGGTGTAGTAGATTTTCACTGAATCTGGACCACCAAAGGCAGTATTCCCTATGAAAATTGTTCTACTAGCATAAATAATAAAGAAAGTTAATGCAAAAACTGCTGCCCATAACATGACTTTTTTATGTTTATCAATTTGACGTTTCCAAATTAATCTCCATCCGATAGCCACTAAGATTGCACTAATGACGATACATGAAGTACTTATCGTGGGTAAAATGGGTACGCTCATAAGTTTCATCCTTACTTAAGTAAATTTAGATCATTTTAATTAATGAAACGACAACAACAAGTACGAAAAATACAACTAAGTAGTTCAATGAATAAATGAACATTTTTGTCGCCCATTTTGTTTGGTCAGAATCTTTCTTGAAGGTAGTCAATCCTAATGCCAACCATCCTAGATTAAGTAATGTAGCGATGACTACAAATGTTACACCTAAGCCAGACAATAAGAATGGTAAAGGTAATAAGAATACTAACCAAATGAACATGCTAATTCTAGTGCGTTTAAAACCTTTAACTGATGGTAACATCGGAATATTAGCTAATGAATATTCGTCACTTCTTTTAATAGCAAGTGCATAAAAGTGAACGGGTTGCCAACAAAAGACAACTAAAAATAGTGCAATGGCTGCTAAGCTAATATTGCCATCGATAGCTACCCAACCAATTAAAGGTGGTACAGCACCAGGAAAACTTCCAACAACTGTATTCCAAGTTGTATGTCGCTTAGACCAAATTGAATAATAAGAAACATATCCTACAATACCTATTAAACCTAAAACGCCTGAAGGTACGTTCAATAGGAAAAGACTAGCTTCACCAATTAACATCATACCAAAGCTTAATATTAATAAGTTTCTATCTGAGATTCTATCGTTTACAGTCGGTCTACTTTGTTTACTAGGCATGATGCTATCAATATCTTGATCATAATAATTATTTAAAGCACATGCGCCCCCCATGATTAAAGTAGAGCCAACAATCATCAATAATATTTGAGGTATAGACGATAGGAAGGAATGGTTTGTCATTACAACTGCAAGCCATGCGCCTGCAAATGCAGGTATCAAGTTACCTTGAACGAGGCCCATTTTAATGATTTGTTGTAATTCTTTGAAGGTTACTCGGCCCGTATCCTGTGACAAAGTGTGTTCTTTGCTCATAGTTCCCCTCCTTGAATTTTTCATATAGTACAATGATATAGTATATTTTATTAAAAGACTAGGTTTTATAAAATTAAATTGTGACACTTTAGCGACATTATAAATCGTCGATTTTGTGACACAATTAAAAATGGTATTCTTGTTATAATGAGTTAAAAGTAAAAATATGTACATTAATTTAAAGTACTAAAATAACAAGTGTCAAAACAATTTATATTGTCTTTTTTGTCTTATAACCACAATATGTGATGCAATAAATAACGTTAAAATGAATGACAAAAGATGGCAAAAAATGCGTACTTTAATTAATGATGGGGTGTTTATCATTGTTTAGAAAGCAGAACCTTAAATGGTTAGGTGTTTTAGCTACGATTATTATGACCTTTGTTCAATTGGGTGGCGCCCTCGTAACTAAAACAGGATCAGAAGATGGTTGTGGATCATCATGGCCATTATGTAATGGTGCACTTCTTCCTCAAAATTTACCAATTCAGACGATTATTGAATTAAGTCACAGAGCTGTATCAGGTCTATCTCTTATCGTCGTGCTTTGGTTAGTCATCACAGCATGGAAGAATATTGGATATATTAAAGAAATCAAACCACTTTCAATCATTAGTGTTGCTTTCTTACTTGTCCAAGCACTAATAGGAGCCGCAGCCGTAATATGGCAACAGAATGCTTATGTTCTTGCATTACATTTTGGTATTTCTTTAATTAGTTTTTCATCAGTATTCGTAATGACTCTAATCATATTTTCTGTTGACCAAAAATATGAAGCTGATGAATTATTTATTAAGAAGCCACTTCGTACATTAACATGGCTGATGGCAATTATTGTGTACCTTACAATTTATACTGGTGCATTAGTAAGACATACTAAGTCGAGTCTTGCTTATGGTGCATGGCCAGTGCCATTTAATGATATTGTGCCACATAATGCGCATGATTGGGTACAATTCGCCCATAGAGGTATGGCATTTATCACATTTATGTGGATTATGTTCACATTTATTCATGCTATTAAAAATTATTCAGACAATCGCACAGTACGCTATGGGTATACTGCTGCATTTATTTTAGTTATTTTACAAGTTATTACAGGTGCGCTATCTGTTATAACAAATGTAAATTTAATTATTGCATTATTCCATGCATTATTTATCACATATTTATTTGGAATGATTGCCTACTTCATCTTATTGATGTTAAGAACAACACGTAGTATGAAATAGTATTACTATAAATTTTTAACCTTCATTTCTAAGTTAAATGGAAAATACAAATTTATTTGCTACCCGCGCCCTTCAAGGATAATGAGTATAAGTTTACCTTGAAGGGCGCGTTCTGTATACCCACACATATGTCATACATTATTGCCAGCGTATATAAAAGCCGCCCGATTGTGTAAACTTTTAATCATCACACAATTGGGCGGGTTTCGCATATTATGATAGCTTTTCTATTTCAATAAGTAGATCGCCGGTTGCAATGGCATCACCACTTACTACAGTAACTTGTTTAATTACACCATCAAATGGTGCTTGTATAGTAGTTTCCATCTTCATAGCTTCAGTAATCAACAATGGTTGATTTGCTTTAACTTCATCACCTACAGCAACTTTAACCTCAGTGACAGATCCAGGCATTTGAGCTCCTATATGGCTAGGATTAGTTTTATCAGCTTTAGGTTTCACATTAGCATTTGTCTTCACATTTTCGTCTTTAATATAAATTCGACGTGCTTGACCATTCATAGCATAATAAATTGTACGATTACCATTTTCATCAGGTTCACTAATTGTTTCGAGTTTAATTATTAAACGTTTACCCGTATCAATTTCTATTTCAACGGTTTCACCATTACGCATACCAAACAAGAAGGTCGGTGTATCAAGTAATGATAGATCACCATATTGCTCTTTTGTTTGAATATATTGGTTATCCACTTTCGGATATAGGACATAGCTTATAACATCTTGTTCTGTCACTTCACCCTGTTGCTTTTCAGCTAACTCTTCACGAATCTCGTCAAAGTCAACAGGCTCTAAATATTCTCCAGGTCTCTCAGTAAGTGGTTGTTGACCTTTGAGAATAACTTCTTGTAATTTTCGATTAAACCCATTTACTGGCTGACCAATTTCACCTTTAAAGAATGAAACCACTGATTCAGGAAAATCAAGTTTATACCCATCGCTAAGTACTGATGATTCATCTAAATCATTCTGAACCATGTAGAGCGCCATATCTCCCACTACTTTAGAAGATGGTGTTACCTTAACTATATCACCAAATAAGAAATTCACTCTACGATACATATCTTTTACTTCGTCAAAGCGCCCACCTAAACCTAAACTTTTAGCTTGTTGACTTAAATTAGAGTACTGACCTCCAGGCATTTCGTGTTGATATATTTCAGTATTAGGTGATTTAATATCACTTTCAAAGTCAGCATAATAAGGACGAACAGTAGCCCAGTAATGACTTAATTCTTCTAAACCTTCAATATCAGTTCTTAAGTTGCGTGGGAAACCATTAAGTGCATAATATAAAGAATTCGCACTAGGCTGACTTGTCAATCCACTCATTGAAGCAACAGCTGTATCTATGATATCTACACCTGCGTCAATAGCTTGTTTATAAGTTAGCAAACCATTTCCACTTGTATCATGTGTATGGAGATGAATTGGTAAATTAACTGCTGCACGTAATTCACCGATTAATTCATTTGCTGCTTTTGGTTTCAGCAGTCCAGCCATGTCTTTAATTGCTAAAATATGGAATCCTTCTCTTTCTAATTCTTTAGCCATTTTCACGTAGTAATCTAATGTATAGATATTAGAACGTTCGACATTTAAAATATCGCCTGTGTAACAAATTGCACCTTCAGATATTTTACCTGCTTCTTGCACGGCTTCATTAGCAATTTTCATTTGATCGACCCAGTTTAATGAGTCGAAGATACGGAAGACATCTACACCTGCGTTAGCACTTTCATGTACAAATTTCTTAATTACATTATCAGGATAGTTTTTGTAACCAACGGCGTTAGATGCACGTAATAACATTTGGAACAAGACATTAGGTATTGCTTTACGCAATCTTTCTAAACGTTCCCAAGGATTCTCTTTTAAGAAATTATATGCCACATCAAAGGTTGCGCCACCCCACATTTCTAATGAAAAGCTATCTTTAAATACTTCAGCAGTTTTAGATGCAATATTCATCATGTCTTTCGTTCTTACACGAGTAGCTAATAATGACTGATGCGCATCTCTGAATGTGGTATCTGTAATGAGTACGTCTTCCTGTGCTCGTACCCAATCAGCAAGCCCCCTAGGTCCTTGGTCATCTAAAATTTGTTTCGTTCCAGATAATTGATTAATACGATCTTGAGATACTCTCGGGATTGATGTTGATTCGTAATCTGGTTTAGGACGTTGTTCCACATTAGGGAAGCCATTTATAGTTACATTCCCAATATATTCCAGTGTCTTAGTACCTCTATCAAGTGTAGGTGCAATATCGAATAATTCTGGTGTTTCTTCTATAAATTTAGTTGTATAATCTCCACTTCTAAATTTATCATTTCGCATCACGTTGATTAAAAACGGAATGTTGGTTTTAACTCCACGTATACGCATTTCTCGTAGTGAACGTTCCATTTTTTCTTCAGCTTGTTTATAAGAAAACGCATGTGTAGATAATTTAACCAATAGAGAATCATAATATGGTGAGATTTCAGCTCCTTGGAAACCATCGCCAGCATCCAATCTAACTCCAAATCCACCGCTCGAACGGTATGCGATGATTGTTCCTGAATCTGGCATAAAATCATTCAATGGGTCTTCAGTAGTAATACGACATTGAATCGCATATCCAAGCGTTTGAATATCTTGTTGTTTTGGCATAGCAATTCTATCACCAAAAAGTGACTCGCCATCAGCCACTAAAATTTGAGTTTTAACAATATCTATACCTGTGATCATCTCAGTAATTGTATGTTCAACTTGTACACGTGGATTGACTTCAATAAAGAAGAATTCATCACCTGAGACTAAAAATTCAACTGTTCCGGCATTTACGTATTTAATATTCTCCATCAACTGAATAGCTGCTTCACAAATACGTTCTCTTAAACTGTTTGATAATCCTACTGAAGGCGCAACTTCAACAACTTTCTGATGGCGTCGTTGTACCGAACAATCTCTTTCATACAAATGTATAATATTGCCTAATTCATCACCAATAACTTGTACTTCAATATGTTTAGGATTATCAATATATCTTTCAATATAAACTTCGCTATTGCCAAAAGACTTTTCAGCTTCTGATTTAGCACGGTGGAAAGCATCTTCAAGTTCACTTTCTTCACGTACAATACGCATACCTTTACCGCCTCCACCACTAGTTGCTTTAATCATTAGTGGAAAGCCAGCTTCTTCTGCGAATTGTTTGGCTGCTTCAAAACTTTCAATAGGCCCATCTGTACCTGGAATAACAGGCAAATCGGCTTTAATAGCAGTTGTTCTCGCTTTGACCTTATCTCCAAACATATCTAAATGTTCAAGATGGGGACCTATAAATTTAATATTTTCTTCCGCACAACGACGTGCGAACTGTTCATTTTCACTTAGAAAACCATATCCAGGGTGAATCGCATCTACACCTGCACGTTTCGCTACCTCGATGATGCGTTCAATGTTTAAATAACTTTCAGCAGGTCCCAAATCACTACCAACTAAGTAAGATTCGTCTGCCTTATATCTATGTAATGAACTTTTATCTTCATTAGAATATATTGCTACTGTATTGATATTTAACTCTGCTGCTGCTCTAAAAATCCTGATGGCAATTTCACCACGGTTAGCAACAAGTAACTTCTTTATATGTTTCAAAAGCGAAGACACCCCTCATATTTTTTGAATTTTCTAACTAATTAGATAATAAGATTTTATCTTAAATGATTGAATAATTCTATAGTAATTTACAAAGTTAAAGATAATTTAATTTTTTGTAACACTTTACAATGCAACAAAATGATCATGAAATTTCTCTACACTATCAAATCTATAACTTCAGATAATCTTATTATTATCGATAACATAATTTTATCATTAATAGTACATATGTGCTAGTTTAGAATAAAAGCTTTACATTATTTTAATTTTTAAAATAATAAAAAAGACAATCTATAGTAGCTTGATCTCAACTTCTTGAAAATCATTTAACTATAGATTGTCTTTAATAACTTATTTAATTATAACGGCGTTTCATATCGATTTTACGTTGCTTTTGGCGTTTATCATCTTGTTTGATTTGTTTAGCAGTAATTAATAAAAGACCCATGGCAATACTTAAACTAATCATTGCTGAACCACCAAAACTAATAAATGGTAACGGTACACCTGTTAATGGGATTGTAGCTGAAATACCACCGATATTAACAAATGTTTGGCTTCCTATATAACTTGCGATACCGACGCAAACTAATTTGTAAAAATAAGAATTTGTTTTATTAGCTAATTGGAATGCTCGATATACAATGAAATATTCTAAAATAATTACTAATAAGCCACCCACTAAACCTAACTCTTCGCATATCACCGCAAAGATAAAATCAGTATGAGGTTCTGGCAAGTAACCCAATTTCATTATACTGTTACCTAATCCACGTCCAAATAGCCCACCATTACCTATCGCCATTAAGGAATTAGAAATATGATACCCTGTTCCTGATTCTTGTCCAAATGGATTTGTTAACGTACTAAAACGTGCTTCTAAATAACTAGGAACCATATGTAGTATCAACATAAACGATGCAATAATAACAAATCCTAAAGCTACTAATAATCCCCACTTCAACATATTCTGAACACCAATACCAGAATAGAAAATAATTGAGAAAAAGATGATTAGTATTAACATCGTTTGCCCAACGTCCTTTTGGAAAAGAACAAGAACCAAACACGTTACTACGAATAGAATTGGACCTAAGATTAACTTGATGTTCTGTCTTACTGCAGGCATTTTCTTTTCAATCATAAATGGTATGTAAAGAATGATGGCAATTTTTAGTAACTCTGATGCTTGTAGATTCATAAAACCTAAATTAATCCAACTCTTGGAACCATTGATATTTTTACCAATAACTAAAGTCAGTAATAGTAGTACGAAAATACCAATCATCATTCCTTTTTGAACATTAGGCTTCTTTAGGACTTTTACATTCATAATAAATGCCATAAAAAAGACTATAGCGAAACTCATAATAACGTATAAAAGTTGTCTATTATAGAAGTAAGTTCCTGCAACGGCTACACCACCAGTTAAAGTACCTTTAGTTGCAGCTACCATACTTGCGCTGTATACCATTACTAATCCAATCAAACACAGGAGTACGTATGTAATTAATAATGGATAATCGATAAATTTAGAAGTTTTTCCAATATACCGCATTATATTTTTAAAATTATTCATATACTAGATCATCCAATTCTAAATTTTTAAAGTTAATCACTTCGTTGACTTAATTCATTTATCTTCACTTTTTAAAAAGCTGTCTTACCTATTATATACTTGAACCCTTCAATTAAACAAATATTATTAGGTTAAGCATCAACTTATTTTATAGGATAAGCCTGAAACAAAAATGACTGAGAAAGATATCACGTTCAGATATCATCTCAGTCACTCATACGATGACGTATATGTACGATTAAGTCTATACGTTGTCGTAAATATATATGTTATTAACGCATTCATATTGACACTTTAAATACGTGCGTTATGCTAAATCTATTGGAAGTAAAACATTAAACATTTGTGAAAGCTTCATGTAATTTAGAAAGTTCTTTTTCTAATCTTAACATTAATTGCTTACCATCTTCTTTATCAACTAAACCAAGTTGAACAGCGAAATCAACCTCTTTTTGAAGGCCAAACATTTGAGTATCTAACACTTCTTCATAAAGCGGACAAGAAGGTAAAGTTAAGTTATCCATCTGAACTTTAATAAGATGTAAGATTCTATCAGCATCTTTATTCAACTGGTCATATGCCGCATTATTTAATTTCGATTGGTTAGCCATGACATACTCCCCCTATCATTTCAATTAATATCTTCACATTAGAAGTTTATCTTAATAGGTATTAAAAAGCAAGTGAATTTAAATTAAGTCACTATGATTTTATGTTAAAATAATTAAAGATAAAAAATGAGGGAGTGGGCATATATGATCCAAATTAAGGGTGCAGTTAAGTTTCCTATCTCTTTGGATAGTACAACTTGGATTTTCGATGACAGAAAAGTGAGTATCGATGATTTAGAGCGTGGGGTTTTCGACGGTACTAGACCTGTTAACTTCGAAGATAACACTGAATGGAATCGAGCTATTTTAGAAGGACAAACCAATCCACCTACACTTGATTCAGAAATTAAATATAAAAAGCGTTCAGTTTTAGAAGGATCTTTCGTCATTAATATGACACCATTTTTCAAAAATGCTGAACCACACGATAAAGCAACAGCAATAAAACTTTATAATGATAATGATGCTATCGAAATACCAATTGAATTATTACCTTACTTATTCTTCCAATTCGCGAAAGATGGCAAACGATTATATAGCGACAATGCCGTTGATAGCTTTGTTTATGTGCCAGAGGATGGGTATACATATGAATTCAAATATGTAACTCATATAGAGGTGATTTAATGTGCTAGAAGTTCAATGTATCATTTGTGATACAAAAGTGTTTATTGATGAACAAACAGTTGAGGCTAAACGCTTAAGAAACAATCCTATTCGCACCTTTATGTGCGATGATTGTAAAAGTCGTTTAGATACACCTAAACAACGCAAACCACAAGTGATGGAATACATTTCTAAAACAGAAAATCATTCAATCGATAAAGATGAATTATAAAAAAAGGTGCGGTTTAAGTTACCCATAACTTAAGCCGCACCTTTTATCTATATTATTGATCTTCTTGCATCATTTGTTTAACGCGTTTTGCTTCTTTTTCACGTGCTGATTTGTTTAAGATTTTCTTTCTTAATCTAATATTTTCTGGTGTAACTTCAACTAATTCATCGTCATTGATAAATTGTAATGCTTCTTCTAAAGTTAAAATTCTAGGACGATTCATCGTTTGAGTTTGATCTTTCGTAGCAGAGCGTACGTTAGTTTGATGCTTCGCTTTCGTAATATTAACTGTTAAATCATTTTCACGGTTATGTTCACCAACTATCATACCTTCATAAACTTCTGTACCTGGTTCCATGAAGTTTACACCACGGTCTTCTAAGTTAATAATTGCATATGATGTAGCTTGACCTTGGTCCATTGAGATTAAAGCACCGTTACGACGCCCACCTATTTGAGCTTTAACACGAGGTCTAAATTCTTCGAAAGTATGGTTAATAATACCATAACCACGTGTCATAGACATAAATTCTGTAGTATAACCAATCATACCACGTGCTGGTACCATAAAGATAAGACGCGTAAGACCATTATCAGTAGTCATCATATCTAACATTTCACCTTTACGTGCACCTAGAGATTCAATTACTGCACCAGCGTTTTCAGAAGGTACCTCACATTGTACACGTTCAAATGGTTCACTTAACACGCCGTCGATTTCTCTTAAAATAACTTGAGGTTTAGAAACTTGTAATTCAAAACCTTCACGTCTCATATTTTCAATTAAGATTGAAAGGTGTAACTCACCGCGTCCAGCTACAATCCAAGCATCTGGTTGGTCTGTTGGAGTTACTTTTAATGAAACGTCTGTTTCAAGTTGTTGCTCTAATCTTTCTTGAATTTGACGTGCAGTGACATAGTCACCTTCTCGACCAGCAAATGGTGAATTATTTACTCGGAAAGTCATTTCAAGTGTTGGTTCGTCAATACGTAACACAGGTAACGCTTCTTGATGATCATGAGGTGTCACAGTTTCACCAACATTGATATCTTCCATTCCTGACACAGCGATTAAGTCTCCAGCTTGTGCTTCTTCAATTTCTTCACGTTTCAAACCAAAGTAACCAAATATTTTAGTTACTCGGAAATTCTTGATTGAGCCATCTAACTTGATTAATGATACGTTATCTCCAACACGCATTTTACCTCTAAATACGCGACCAACTCCAATACGTCCAACATAGTCGTTATAATCTAATAATGCGACTTGGAATTGTAACGGTTCATCTTGATTATCAATTGGAGCGGGAACATAATCAATTATTGTTTCAAATAATGATTGCATGTTTTCATCTTGGTTATCTGATTCAAGGCTTGCTGTACCGTTTACCGCTGAAGCATAAACAACTGGAAAATCTAACTGTTCATCATTTGCTTCTAATTCAATAAATAAGTCTAATACTTCATCTACTACGCCTTCAGGACGTGCAGCTGGTTTATCAATTTTATTTACAACTACTACTGGTTTTAAATTTTGTTCTAATGCTTTCTTAAGAACAAAACGAGTTTGTGGCATTGTACCTTCATATGCATCAACTACAAGAACAACACCATCAACCATTTTCATAATACGTTCAACTTCCCCACCGAAATCGGCATGGCCAGGTGTGTCTAAGATATTAATACGTGTGCCTTTATAATCAATTGCTGTATTTTTAGCAAGAATCGTAATACCACGTTCTCTTTCTAAATCGTTTGAATCCATTGCACGTTCGTCTACATGTTCATTTTCTCTGAAAATACCAGACTGTTTAAGCAACTCATCTACTAAAGTTGTTTTACCATGGTCAACGTGCGCAATAATCGCTATATTACGAACATCTTCTCTTAAATTAGTCATTTTATAAATTTCCTTTCTTGAGTAAACTCCCACTTTTAATTACAACTGTTTTATTATATCATATATTAGTGAAAAGATAAGTAAAAGGTGGGGTATGGGATGCAACAAAAAAAATCAAAAGGCATCTTCTGGATATTCTCTATTTTAGCAGTCATTTTCTTAGTATCTTTTAGTTTTGCATTAGGTGCTGCTAATGTTCCATGGATGATTTTAACATTTATATTACTCATTGCAACATTTGGCGTTGGTTTCACTGTTAAAAAGAAATACAGAGAAAACAACTGGCTGTAACATAGAAATCTAACATTATAATGTTAGATCAACAAGTTAAAGCAGAGACGATTCAATGTCGTCTCTGCTTTTATTTTTCTCGTTTTCTACCAAATCGTTGTTCATGATGTTTAGCAATCGTCTCTTCAAATTCACTTAAATAGTTATTAAGGATCTCTCGATGAAGTTTTGCGTTAGCCATTAAAATAGAATTAGGGTGGTTCATTTCAAGTCTGTCCCCTAATAAGTTACTACCTACGCCTCCCACTTCATTCAATATCATTAAGCCTCCAGCAAAATCCCATGGTTGTAATCTTGGTGTAAGGTACGCAGCGAGTTGACCTTTAGCCACACTTATAATTTCTAATGCAGCACTACCATAAGCTCTTGCACTTCTAGCGTCCTCTACTATTGGCGCAAACACTTTGCCCATTATTGGTTTAGTTAACCAGTTAGGATTTATACCAATGATACTTGTTTTAAGTTCGGAATCTTCTAGTGGCTTTAATTGATGGCTATTTTCAAAGGCACCTTCACCAACTTTAGTGTGGTATAGAACGTCTCTCATTACATCATATACGAACCCAGCGTATGGTTTACCATCATGGTAAATACCAATTGATATCGCAAAATTTTCTTTTTGATGAACGAAGTTTAGCGTACCGTCTATGGGATCTATGACCCAAATGATGCCTTGTGTATCTTTTAAATTATGTCCGTGCCCTTCTTCACCTATAACTCGGTGTTCAGGATAATTGTGATGAATCGTTTCATAAAGATAATTTTCAGTGGCCTTATCAACATTCGTGACTAAATCATTCGGATTAGATTTCATTTCTATATCCAGATCATCTTTCATCATATGACGAACTTTATTACCAGCCTCTAGTATTATTCCCTTTGCAAAATCATATAATGCCATCGTATCATCTCCTATTACTTACCATTATACATGATGTCATCTTCAAAATTATATTAATACACATAGATTTACCTTATTTTAAAGAATTCAAACGCCTAATTAACAAGCTTATACTTTAGGTTAGAAATCCTTAACTATGCTACAATATATGTAATCAATTATTAGGAGGCATAAAATGACTCAATATACATTTGCTCCAAAAGATTTTAAAGCTTTCGATGTCGAAGGTCTAGACAATCGTATGGAAGCACTCAATGAATATGTTAGACCTCAATTAAATAATTTAGGAACATACTTTGCAGATTATTTTAGTACTCAAACTGGCGAAGAGTTCTACCCTCATGTAGCTAAACATGCGCGTCGTAGTGTTAATCCACCAAAAGATACGTGGGTAGCATTTGCTCCTAATAAACGTGGATATAAGATGTTGCCACATTTTCAAATTGGATTATTTAGAGACCAATTATTTGTAATGTTCGGCGTAATGCATGAGGCTAAAAATAAAGCCAATCAGATGAAAGTCTTTAAAAAGCATTTCGATAAAATTAAAGACTTACCTGAAGACTATAGTGTTTGCTTAGATCATATGAAACCTGAAAAGACACTTATTAAAGATATGAACGATGACGATCTTCACAAAGCTATTGATCGCGCAATTAATGTTAAGAAAGGTGAATTTTTCATAGCACGAGAAATTCAGCCTTCTGATCAAAGATTAAAAAGTGATAAAGCCTTTCTACAGTTTATTGAAGAAACATTTGATGCGTTTTTAAGATTTTACCAATAATACATCTTCATTTTTAAGCTTGAATGGAATGATTACAATTCTATTCAAGCTTTTTTATAGTCGCACAATATTTTTAGGTTGACCTAACTTTTTGTTTAGGTTAATATATTTTCATAAGATTTTAGGAGTGATATGATTGAAGTTAAAAGACGACAACTATGAACAACAACAAAGTTTAGACGAAATAAATAATACTATTCATTTTGACCATAAAAGTAGTGCAAGTCAGAAGTTTTTAGCATTTTTAGGTCCTGGTTTACTCGTGGCAGTAGGTTATATGGACCCCGGCAACTGGATTACATCCATGCAGGGTGGCGCACAATATGGCTATACCTTGCTATTCGTGATTTTAATCTCAAGTTTAGCAGCAATGTTATTACAAAGTATGACGGTTAGATTAGGAATAGCAACCGGTAAAGATCTTGCGCAAATGACACGTCATTTTTTAAGTAAACCTGTAGCTATCATATTTTGGATTATCGCTGAATTAGCCATCATAGCTACTGACATCGCAGAAGTTATTGGTAGTGCTATCGCGTTAGACTTAATTTTTGGTATTCCATTAATTGTCGGCGCCTTAATTACCGTATTCGACGTTTTCTTATTGTTATTCATTATGCGCTTCGGTTTCAGAAAAATTGAAGCCATCGTTGGAACATTGATATTTACTGTATTAGCGATATTTGTATTTGAAGTTTTTATATCTTCTCCACAATTAACTGATATATTGAATGGCTTTGTACCACATAAAGAAATTGTTACTAATCAAGGCATTTTATATATTGCTTTAGGTATTATTGGAGCGACAATCATGCCTCACAATTTATATCTACATTCTTCAATTGTTCAATCACGTAAATATGATCGACATGACAATGAAGAGAAAGCCCAAGCAATTAAGTACGCTACAATTGATTCAAACCTTCAATTATCTATAGCTTTTGTAGTTAATTGTTTATTATTAACTTTAGGTGCAGCTCTATTTTTTGGAACTAAAACAAATGATTTAGGTGGTTTCTACGATTTATATCATGCCTTAAAAACTGAACCCGTATTAGGCGCAACTTTAGGCGGCGTGATGAGTACACTATTTGCAGTAGCTTTATTAGCTTCTGGACAAAATTCTACTATTACAGGTACTTTGGCTGGTCAAATTGTGATGGAAGGATTTTTACGATTATCAATTCCTAACTGGTTACGTCGTTTGATTACTCGAGCGCTTGCAGTCATCCCAGTTATCATTTGTTTAATTATTTTTAAAGGCAACTCTGAAAAAATTGAACAACTTCTTGTATTTTCGCAAGTATTTCTAAGTATCGCATTACCTTTCTCATTAATACCGCTTCAACTTGCTACAAGTAATAAAAAATTAATGGGACCTTTTATTAATAAAACGTGGGTTAATATTATTTCATGGACGCTAATTGTCATTCTAAGTGGATTAAATGTTTACTTAATCATTCAAACGTTCCAAGAATTATAAAAAATTTATACAATATACTCATAAAAAGAAGCACAAAGATGATTCAATTAAAAATCATCTTTGTGCTTTTTAGTAGATTAAGTATGTCGAATAATTTACATCTTTAAATAATCTACTTTAAAAAGATTTTAAATTGTAAAATTTCTACCTTTTTTAATCCTAATAAATGTATGGATCATCTTTCTTGTGATTTTTTAGTTCTTTGTCTGGATCCCATTCTTCATTATGTGATTGTTTGTTTTCATGGTAATTATCGTTAAATTGATCTCTATTATGAGATTGATTATAATGTGCATGATTGTTGTGGTCTTTCTTTTTACTAAACAACATAATAGCAGCAATAATCCATAAAATCATTGCAATGAAATTCATAGTTATTAAACCTGTTACTGCAGCAGCTATAAGTAAGGCCCCTGCTAAATTTTTACGCCCTTTGATTGTTAAGGCTCCAAATATCCCTAATATTGTAGAGAATGCTAAAAATCCAATTGAAATCATCATTGAGGCTAACAAAATATCAGAGGATACATTTTGATTATTGCCATACATTTGTTTCATTATATCTTTATATTGTTGTTGATTTTGACCACTTTTCATTACTAAAAGTGATAAACAAGTTAATAATAAATATATAATACTTAAACCATTAGCTATCCATGCTAAGATAGTTTCTGTTTTTCTATTCATATTAGGCTACACTCCTCTTAGTTACATTCTTAAAACAATAATACTAAAAATTAGAACTTATAGCGAACACATAAAAAAAAGTGATTGACTTTTCATTCTAAGTCAATCACTTATATAGTGTTATTTATTTTCCGTGTCGTCTTTGTGTTCAACTTGGTTCTCTTGATTATCTTCTTGAGGTTGTTCACCTTGGAACATTTGACGACGTTCCTCGTAATTCATTCTCCGTTGATTGACTGCACTAGGTTGATTCTTTCTTCTTTCTTTCATGCGTTTATTATAAGCTTTTTTCTTTTCTCTTTTCTTCGCACGAATTTCAGCTTTTTCTTTCTTGCGTTGAGCCTTAAGTTCTCTAGGATCAACTTGAGGTTCTTGTGGCTCTTGGTTGTAAGCATAACCATCCTCATAACCGTAACTATCATCTTCATTTTGATAATAATCTTCTTGGAATTGTTCATCACGCTTAGCTTTTTTAGATTTCTTATTGTATTTCGCCTGTCTAGACATAATCGCCGGTTCTTCTTCTTCCTGCTGAGTGGACTTGTATTCACTTTCTACAGCGCGTTTTGGAAATTGAGCATATTTATCATCTGTCTCATCATAATTATGACTCTCTGACTCATCATTCATATAAGCGTCATGTTGTTGA
This sequence comes from Staphylococcus sp. HMSC06C11, assembly GCF_001808345.1. Lineage (NCBI taxonomy): Bacteria > Bacillati > Bacillota > Bacilli > Caryophanales > Staphylococcaceae > Staphylococcus > Staphylococcus sp. HMSC06C11. The sequence goes on along the minus strand of NZ_KV793047.1, from coordinate 320,185 downwards.
GGTTCATATTGGTGCTCTGCTTCATAGGCTTCTCTTTGTTGACGTTCTTTTCTGCGTTTACGACGTGTGTTTCTATATTCTTTATTATCACGTGGTTGTTCGTAATCATCGTAATAACCGTGATTGTACCCATCTTCGTAATAGTCATTATGAGAGGTAGACTGTGGTCTACGTTTATCATAGTATTCATAATTATCATAGTATGGTTGTCCATAATCATCATTATAGTATGCTGGTACGGTTTCTACCCGATCTTTTCTAGCAAACATCATGATAGCGACGATAAAGAATAAAATTGGAATAATTAATGTGACAACTAATAATACCAATGGAATCGTAACTATAGCTGCTAATAGAAATAAGAAACCTGAAAGTATTCTAATATTCATTGAAATTAAAGCTAAGAATGAAATCAATAAACAAATGATGAAGTAAACAATGATAGCCCAAACACCATTTTGTAACCATATAACAAATTGAGTTGTACTTAAATCATTGTTACCTAAAATTTGTTGAACCAACTCATTATTATTTAATGAATTTTCTAAATTAGCAATCGATGTATCATTACTAAATGATACAAGTGCAATAAACATCGTTACAATCGTTAATATGAGTAAAAATACCCAACTAAACCAACCTAGTACTTTTTCAGTTAGCCGACCGACTGGACGCTTAATTTGTGTGTATTGCTCTCCTGACATCCGCTACAACTCCTTACTTTACTATCAAATCATTATATAAGAAATATGAGTAAATAACTACTATTTATCATCAATCTATTTTAAGTTCATTTTAAAATTTAAAAAGCTTTCGTTATATTCGCTAAGTGTTTTCTGGCCTAAGTCCTTATAAACTTCCAAACGATTTTGTTCTTTTTTTGTTGGGTAAAATCTATGGTCTTCTCTAACTTCTTTAGGTAGCTTATCTCTAGCTGCTTTATTAGGCGTTGCATAGCCTACCCACTCTGTATTCTGTTTATTATTTTTCTCATCTAATAAGAAGTTCATAAATTTATATGCGCCTTCTTTATTCTGAGCAGTTTTAGGAATAACCATGTTATCAAACCAAAGATTAGATCCCTCTTTGGGAATGACATAGTTATACTTATTACTACCTTGAACTAAAGGTGCTGCCACACCACTCCAAACTACAGCGATGTTACCTTCATGTTGTTGAAGCATCATTGTTATCTCATCACCAACGACACCTCTTACTTGCGGAACTAACTTTTTCAAATCCACTTCAGCTCTTTTAATATGAGAAGAATGGTTATCATTCAAACTATAACCTAATTTGTTTAATCCCATTCCCATCATTTCTCGAGCACCATCTACTAATAAAATATCATTTTTATACTTAGATTGATACAAATCACTCCAACTATTGAAATTATCATGAGGATATTTATCTTTATTATATAAAATACCCACTGTACCAAAGAAATAAGGTAATGAATATTTATTATGAGGATCATAAGACATATTCATATAATCAGAATCAAGATTTTTGATATTGGGTATTTTAGTATGATCTAAAGGAACTAACAAATTGGAACGCTTAAGCTTTTGCACGGTGTACTCACTTGGAAATGCCACATCATAATGTGTACCCCCATTACGTATTTTGGCCTCCATGGCTTCATTTGAATCAAACGTTTCATATACAACTTGTATGCCTGTTTGTTTTTCGAACTTTTTAATCAAACTAGGATCAATGTATTCTCCCCAGTTATAAACATAAATCTTTTCTTGCGTATGGGTGTTCTCTTTAGATTTAAACCAATGACTCATAACTAAACATAAAATACCAATAATTACTGCAGAAAAGATAAGTTGTAGAAATCGTTTCATTCACTTACACCCCGTTTCACCGTCTTTTGACATTTAACAAAGTGTTGCATTAAATAATATCCAATGATACCTAATAAAATAACTATAAATAATATAGTCGATATAGCATTAATTTCCATACTTATACCTTTTCTAGCCATTGCATAAACTTCCACAGATAAGACACTAAATCCGTTTCCTGTTACGAAAAAGCTAACTGTAAAGTCATCTAAAGAATATGTTAGAGCCATGAAAAATCCACCAATAATTGAAGGCATGATATTAGGTATAATGACGCTACTCAATAATTGCGATTCATTAGCTCCTAAATCTCTAGCTGCGTTCAACATGTTATCGTTCATTTCATAAAGTTGTGGTAACACAATAATCACTACGATAGGTATACAAAATGCGATATGTGATGCTAATACAGTAAAGAATCCTAAACCTAAACCAGTAAAATGTCCAATTGCGGTAAACATAATTAAAAATGATGCACCAATAACTACATCCGATGAGACCATGAGTACATTATTCAAAGTCAATAATGTTACTTTGAATTTTTTATTGCGTAAATAATATAAAGCAATCGCGCCAAACGTACCAATTACCGTAGACACTGATGCAGCTAATAGGGCAACCGCGACCGTGTTAAATATTACAGATATTAATCGATCATCTTGGAAGAGAGTACGATAATGTTCTAACGAGAAATGCTCAAAATGAATCATATTTCCAGCTGAGTTAAATGAATATATCATCAAGAAAAATATCGGTATATAAAGTATTGCTATTAAAATACCTATGTACATCTTTCCATACCATTTCACGTCGTTCACCCCTTCCCATTAGATGACTTAGATTTAGTTAAGATTAAGATAAAGGCCATAAATATAATTAGGAATAACGCAATTGTAGAGCCCATACCGTAATTTTGAATTGTTAGAAATTGCTCTTCAATCGATGTACCTATATTAATAACTTTATTACCTGCAATCAATCGCGTAATCATGAATAGTGATAACGCAGGTATAAAGGTCACTTGAATCCCCGTCATTACTCCCTCTTTAGTTAAAGGAATGATGACCTTTCTGAAAGTAATTAACGGACTAGCACCTAAATCACTAGAGGCTTGTAATAAGTTATTAGGTATTGCTTTCATACTATTGAATATAGGTAAAATCATAAAAGGGATATAAATATAACTTGCAACCAATAAAAACGCTCCACTTGTGAAAAGCATATTAAATACTGGTAAGTGAAAAACATGTAGTGCTTGATTTATAATACCATCATGACTTAATAACCCTATAAAAGCATAGGTCTTCAGAAGTAAATTAATCCACGTTGGAATAATCATTACCATTAGTAATATATTCTGAAATCTAGATTGAGCAATAAAGTATGCTGCTGGATAACTGATCAATAAAGTAATGAGAGTGATTAGAAATGCATACCATATGGAATCCGCAAACATTTTAAAATAACGCAACGAAAAAATTTGTTCATAATTTGTAAAACTAAAATGACCATGCACGTCAGTGAATGAGAAATAAACAAGTAAAATTACAGGTATAATAATAAAAATAACCATCCATAATAAATATGGAACAAGTAGTAATTTATTGATATTACGCATGGTCTACATCCTCATAACTCTCTATACGCTTATCAAATTCTTCCTCAGTTTCACCAGGTACCATAATATGAATTGCTTCTGGTTCAAAGAATAGACCTACTTCACTTCCAACTTCAGCTTTCTTAGTAGATTGAATAACCCATTCGTAGCCTTTTCTATCAATACAACAAATTTCGTAATGTACACCTCTAAATAGCATTGAATCTACAGTTGCTTTAAAAAGTCCTTGTTCTTTATCAATGAGTGATATGTCTTCTGGTCTAATTACAACTTCTACTTTTTTATTTTCAGGTATCCCCATATCTACACATTCAAAGTTTTGACCATAAATATTCACCACGAAATCTTTAACCATTCTTCCTTCAACGATATTTGATTCACCAATAAAATCAGCGACATAACGATTAACTGGTTCATCATATATATCAATAGGCGTACCAAACTGTTGAATTTTCCCATCTTTCATAACAAAGATATAATCACTTAATGCTAAAGCCTCTTCTTGATCATGGGTCACAAATATGAAAGTGATTCCTAAACGAGATTGAAGTTCACGTAACTCATATTGCATTTCCGTACGCAATTTTAAATCTAATGCAGATAATGATTCATCAAGTAAAAGTATTTCAGGTTCGTTTACTATCGCTCGAGCAATCGCTACACGTTGTTTTTGTCCCCCACTCATGCCTTCAATTTGTCGTTGTTCATAACCTTGTAACTTCACTAGTTTTAAAGCTTCTATGACCTTTTCATCTATCTCAGACTTGCTTAATTTTTTTAATTTTAAGCCATAGGCAATATTGTCATAAACGTTAAGATGTGGAAAGAGCGCATAATCTTGGAATACTGTATTTACTTTACGTTTATTTGGGGGTAACTTTCCGATAGGTTTATTTTGGTATATCACTTCTCCACTGTCAGGATACTCGAACCCAGCAATCAACTTTAATATTGTTGTTTTTTCACAGCCAGAAGGTCCTAATAATGTATAAAAATAACCTGATTCAATATCTAAATCAATTTCATCTAAAATTTGTACATCATCAAAGCCTTTACTTACAGATTTGAATGAAAGTAACGGATTCATAAACATTCCTCCCTATAAATATGAAGCTGTGGCAACAATTAATATTTTCACTTCTTCATGAGTTTCATTGTATAAGCGATGTTTATCTCTCGCCTTAAAATAAAGTACATCTTCAGTACTCGCTTTATAAGTTTGATTACCAAGTAGCAATGACACTTCACCTTCTAAGCAGTATATAAACGTGTCTGACTCAGATGGTTTAAAATTTTTATAGGATGCTCCAGGTTTCAATGTAAGGATCAATGGTTCCATTTCAAATTCATTTGAATCTGTAACTAGCCAATTTAGAATATAACCCCGATCGTATTCATCATATGTAATTTGATCTTTCTTTTTATATAACACTTTCTCACTTGGGCGCTCTTGAAAAAAGTCACTAGCTGATGTCCCAAGAACTTCTAAAATGTTTAAAAACGTCTCTATACTTGGAGACGCATGTTGACTCTCAATCTGAGAGATATACCCTTTTGACAAATCCGTACGTTCAGCAAGTTCTTCCTGAGTAAAATTTTTAATACGTCTTAAATTTCTTAATTTATATCCTATATCCATATTTTTAACCACCTAAAAAAGCTACATTAAGTTTACTAATATCAAACATTTTGTTTAGTGCTTTATAAAAGTAACAGAATATAGCTTTGTAAGCAATAGTTTTATTCAATTGTTTTAGAAAACAAGTAAGTATAAATTTTTAGATAATAAGTGTATCTAAAATCAATTAAGATTCTTTACCAAATCTCTGCTGTTCAGGATATTTATTTACCTCTTGAACAACTTTATAACTATTATATCCGCTTTTATTTTCAAATTCTTTAAAGATTTGTTTTTCTTCAGCTTTGCCAGGTACAATGTCTTTAAATTTTTTATAAGCTTTTTTTACATCTTCACCTTTAACAGAAGATTCATAGTAATTTTCAATTTTATTAAAAAAATGAATGACTTGCATCATTTCTTCATTCGTCCAATCTAAATCTAAAGGATATTGATATTCCATTGTCTTAATAACCTCCTGTAATAATTATGTAAGTACAGTGTATCGGAGCCATTTTTATAAAACAACCGATACAAAAAATAATTAAAAAAGCTGAGACCCGCACATGACGAGTCTCAGCAGTATATAATGATTAATCTTTAACTATTGTGATTAAGGTTTAATAATTACATAGTATGGATTGGATAACCAATTGCTTTTTCAGCAGCTTCCATTGACATTTCACCTAAAGTTGGGTGAGCATGAACAGTTAATGCGATATCTTCTGCATTCATACCTGATTCAATTGCTAAACCTAATTCAGAGATGATATCAGATGCGCCAGTACCAACAACTTGAGCACCAATTAAAGTATCATCTTCTTTAAGTGTAATTAATTTAACAAAACCATTAGTATCATCTAATGATAACGCACGTCCATTAGCTGCATATGGGAATTTAGAAGCTTTAATTGATAAACCTTCTTCTTTAGCTTGAGCCTCAGTGTAACCTACTTGAGCTAATTCTGGTTCAGTGAAGCATACTGCAGGCATACCAATGTAATCAACTTCAGCAGCTTGACCATCAATTGCTTCAGCAGCTACTTTAGCTTCGTAACTTGCTTTATGTGCAAGTGGTAAACCAGGAACGATATCACCAATTGCAAAGATATTCTCAATAGAAGTACGGCTTTGTTTATCTACTTCTAATAAACCACGATCTGCGAATTTAAGACCTAATTCCTCTAAGCCTAATTCATCAGTGTTTGGACGACGTCCTACAGTAACTAATACGTAGTCAGCTTCAATAGTTTGTTCTTCACCATTAGCTTCATACGTAACTTTAACGCCATTGTCAGTTTCTTCAGCAGATTTAGCCATAGCTTCAGTGACAATTTCGATACCTTTTTCTTTCATGCCTTTTTTAACTGGTTGAGTCATTTGTTTTTCGAATCCACCTAAGATGTCTTTAGCACCTTCAAGGATTGTTACTTCTGAACCGAAGTTAGCAAATGCTGTACCTAATTCAGAGCCGATATAACCGCCACCAACAACAACAAGTTTACCAGGAACTTCTTGTAAATTTAAAGCGCCAGTTGAATCGATAACACGCTCACCAAATTCAAAATTAGGAATTTCAATTGGTCTAGAACCAGTTGCGATAATAGCATGTTTGAAATTGTAAGTTTGAGCACTTTTTTCGTCCATAACGCGAAGGCTATTATTATCAACAAAGTATGCTTCACCTTTAACGATTTCAACTTTGTTACCTTTTAGTAATCCTTCAACACCACCAGTTAATTTATTTACTACTGATGATTTGAATTCTTGGACTTTCTCGTAGTTTAAAGACACGCTTTCAGCAATAACCCCTAAGATTTCTGAATGTTGCGCTTCAACAAAACGATGAGACGCGTGTAATAATGCTTTAGATGGAATACAACCAACGTTTAAGCACACACCACCTAAATTACCTTTCTCAACGATTGTTACTTTTTGTCCTAATTGCGCTGCGCGAATTGCTGCAACGTATCCGCCAGGACCTGCTCCGATTACAATAGTATCTGTTTCAATTGGGAAATCTCCAACTACCATGTTTTTACCCCTCCATTAATAATAGTTCTGGATTATTTAATAAACGTTTAATGTGATTCATAGCATTTTGACCAGTTGCGCCATCAATTTGTCTGTGGTCAAAGCTTAGTGATAACGCTAATACTGGAGCTGCTATAATTTCTCCATCCTTAACAATAGGTTTTTGAGCAATACGGCCAATTCCTAAGATGGCTACTTCTGGGTGATTGATAACTGGAGTGAACCATTGTCCACCAGCTGAACCGATATTACTGATTGTACAAGTTGCACCTTTCATTTCATCTGAAGTCAATTTACCGTCACGAGCTTTAACTGCAAGTTCATTGATTTCATCTGAAATTTCGAAGATTGATTTACGATCCGCATGTTTAACAACAGGAACTAATAAACCTTTATCTGTGTCAGCTGCGATACCGATATTCCAATAATGTTTGTGTACAACTTCGCCAGCTTCTTCATTAAATGAAGTGTTAAGTGCTGGATATTTTTTAAGTGCAGAAACTAAAGCCTTAACAACATATGGTAAGAACGTTAGTTTAGTACCTTGTTCAGCTGCAATTTCTTTGAATTTTTTACGGTGATCCCATAATTCTTGTACATCAATTTCATCCATTAATGTAACATGAGGTGCTGTATGTTTTGAGTTAACCATTGCTTTAGCAATTGCTTTACGCATTGCAGGGATTTTCTCAGTTGTTTCTGGGAAGTCACCTTCTGGTACTGATTGACTAGCTGAAGCACTAGTTTCTTCACTACCTGTAGATGATGCAGCTGCACTTTCGTTAGAAGCTGAATCCGTGCTTCCACCATTTAAGTATGCGTCTACGTCTTCTTTAGTAATACGTCCGTTTTTACCAGAGCCTGTAACAGCTTTAATGTTTACACCATTCTCACGAGCGTATTTACGTACAGAAGGCATAGCCTTAACTGTTTTATTCTCATCAACTTCTGCTTCTTGAGTAGAAGCTGTTGAAGCTTCCTGAGATTGTGATGATGAAGTTGATTCTTTTTCAGCTGGTGCTTCTTCTTGTTTCTCTTCTTGTTTAGAAGAGTCATCACTATGGCTACCTTTAAATTGCATTTCTTCAGCATCAGGAGCATCAATTTTTACAATAACGTCACCAACTACTGCAACAGTTCCTTCATCTACTAAAACTTCTTCAACAGTTCCGCTAACAGGCGATGGGATTTCTACTACAGATTTGTCGTTTTGCACTTCTGCTAAGACATCATCTTCTTCGATGGTATCTCCAGCTTTAACAAACCATTTTACAATTTCACCTTCGTGGATACCTTCCCCGATATCGGGTAATCTAAATTCAAATGCCACGTTCTTGTCCTCCTAAGATTTTACTTAATCAAATCATTTCAAATACTTATATACTAAAGTTGCAAGTTAAGGAAGCCCTTACAACCTAGTTTACACTTATTCATTACTCATTGCTATAGTTAGCTACTTAATTTATTAATGAGTTTAAATTAGAACTCTAATGTAGCTTTAGCTTGTTCAACGATGTCATTTTTGTTTGGTAACCAAACATTCTCAGCTTGAGTGAATGGATATACAGTATCAGCTGCAGCTACACGAGCGATAGGTGCTTCTAATGAAAGAATTGCACGCTCAGCTAATTCTGCAGCAACCTGTGCACCTACACCAGCTTGGCGTTGTGCTTCTTGAACAACTACTGCACGACCAGTTTTTTCTACTGATGCAACTAATGTATCAATGTCAATTGGTTGAACTGTACGTAAGTCGATGACTTCGACAGAGTATCCATCTTTTTCAAGCTCTTCAGCTGCTTTGATAGATTCTTGAACCATAGCACCGTACGCAATTAGAGATATATCATTACCTTCTTTTTTAACATTAGCTTTACCAATGTCAATTGTATATTCTTCTTCCGGTACCTCTTCACGGAAAGAACGATACAATTTCATATGTTCTAAGTAGACAACAGGGTCATTACTTTGAATTGCTGAAATTAATAAGCCTTTCGCATCATATGGCCCAGATGGAATAATCACTTTTAAACCAGGTGATTGTGCTAAGATACCTTCTAAATTATCGGCGTGTAATTCTGGAGTGTGTACTCCACCACCAAATGGTGCACGAATAGTAACTGGTGCTGGTTTAGACCCGCCTGAACGGAAACGTGTACGAGCAATTTGACCTGCAACTTCGTCAAATACTTCAAATACGAATCCTAAGAATTGGATTTCCATAACTGGGCGATAACCTGTTACAGCTAATCCTAACGCTAAACCACCAATACCAGATTCCGCTAATGGTGTGTCAAATACTCGATCTTCACCAAATTCTTTTTGTAAACCTTCAGTAACACGGAATACACCGCCGTTAACACCAACGTCTTCACCGAAAACTAAAACGTCTTCGTCTCTTTTAAGTTCACTTTTAAGCGCGTCGTTAATCGCTTGAACCATTGTCATTTGTGCCATGGCTTACTTCGACTCCTTCTCTTTGTAAATTTCATATTGTTCTGATAAATTTTGAGGCATATCTTCATACATAATATCCATTAGAGAAGTAACAGTTTGTTTGTCTGTATTGTCAGCCTCTTTAATAGCTGTTTTAATTTCAGATTTAGCACGTTCAATGACTTCATTTTCTTTATCTTCATTCCAAAGACCTTTTGCTTCTAAATATTTTCTAAAACGTACTAATGGGTCTTTTTTCTCCCACTCTGCGTCTTCATCTGAGGTTCTGTAACGAGTTGGATCATCACCAGCCATTGTATGTGGTCCATAACGATAAGTTAATGTTTCAATTACTGTTGGACCTTCACCTGCAACAGCTCTTTCACGCGCTTCTAATGTAGCTTGATATACAGCTAAAGCATCCATACCATCTACTTGAATACCTGGTACACCAACTGCGATAGCTTTTTGAGCTAATGTTGTTGCAGCAGTTTGTTTACTACGTGGTGTTGAAATAGCGTAATTATTATTTTGAATTACAAAAATAGCAGGCGCTTTATACGCTGATGCAAAATTGATACCTTCATAGAAGTCACCTTGTGAAGAACCACCATCACCAGTATAAGTAATTGCTACTGCGTTTTTACCACGTTTTTTAAGACCGAATGCTACTCCAGCTGTTTGTACATATTGAGCACCGATAATAATTTGTGGACTTAGTGCATTAACGCCTTCAGGGAATTGGTTACCTTTGAAGTGTCCTCTAGAGAATAAGAAAGCTTCTGTAAGTGGTAAACCATGCCAAATAATTTGAGGAACATCACGATAACCAGGTAGGATGAAGTCTTCTTTTTCTAAAGCATATTGTGAAGCAAGTTGAGATGCTTCTTGACCTGCTGTAGGTGCATAGAAACCTAAACGTCCTTGTCTGTTTAATGAGATAGAACGTTGGTCAAGAATACGCGTCCATACCATTCTTTCCATTAATTCTACTAATTGTTCATCTGTTAAATCAGGTACTAAGTCTTCATTTACGACATTACCATCCTCATCCAAAATTTGAACCATTTCAAATTTCGATTGAGTTTCATTTAATACTTTAACTGCATCGAATTGGGCTTGTAACTTAGGAGCCATTCAATTCACCATACCTTTCCCATGTAAATAGAAATTCATTTTATCCTCCCTAATTGTATCACAAATGATTTTTCCTGTTAAACGATTTCATAAAGTTCTGTTTCAATAGAAAAAGATACAGTTGCACGGTCTGTTATAGTACTTTCCGCACAACTGTATCAGTCTGATAATTTATTTCAATTGATCTACGTCTTGTTTCTCTTGAGTAACCTTTCTCATCGCTTTTGAGTAGGTATTGAATTTTTTATTCATATCTTTATATGCTTTTGATAAATCTTTAGATTTACTGTCTACTTCTGATTGTGTAGCACCATCTTGGTTCAAGAATGTAAACAGTTCTTTTTCTTTGTTTAAAGCTTTTTTGTAAGCCTTTGCATATGCATCATGTGCTTCGTATTTTTCTTTGAGTGCATCATTAAGTTGAGTTACTTCTTTTTTCTTAGCCGAGTTATCAATATGATTCATATACTGTTTAGCTTTTTTAAATTCTTTTTCAGAATTATTCAATGCTTGTTCTTCGTTTTTAAATTCTTTTTGACGCTTCTCTACATTTTTTACGATATCTTCTGCAGCTTGTTTTCTTGTATTCTGATCTTTACCATTTACTTTTTTAAATAATTTTTGTTTCTTTTCTTCTAAATCATTTATTTTTTTACTAGTACTATTTACTGATTTTTCTTGGTCAAAAGCTTTTTGAACTTGGTTGTCATATTTTTTAATTTCTTTTTTGTCAGTTGTACATCCAGCTAATAACACTGTTGATGTTAGGACAATTGCGACAGTTTTACCGAACTTCATTAACTGTTACCTCCTCATAGTTGTTCGCTTGTAATATTAAATAATTATTGTTCATAAATCAATATACACTAATAAAACGATTCATTGAAGCTAAATGGAATAGTCTAAAATGTCTGTTCCACATATAATATAAAACCTTCATTCAAAATCAAATACCTATTAATGTACTAATCTCTATGGTATCTGATATATTATTACTTAAGGAAGGTGTATGACATGTTAACTATGAAAGATATTATTAGAGACGGTCATCCAACGCTTCGTGAGAAGGCTAAAGAATTAAGTTTTCCTCTTTCTGAAGAAGATAAAGAAACTTTACGCTCTATGCGAGAGTTTTTAATTAATAGTCAAGATGAAGAAACTGCAAAACGTTATGGATTACGTTCTGGCGTTGGTTTGGCAGCTCCACAAATTGATGTGGCTAAAAGAATGATAGCAGTTTATTTACCAGACGATGGTAATGGAAAATCTTATGATTATATGCTCGTCAATCCTAAAGTTATGAGCTACAGTGTGCAGGAAGCTTATCTACCAACTGGCGAAGGTTGTTTGAGTGTTGACGAAAACATTCCAGGATTAGTACACCGTCATAATAGAGTGACAATTAAAGCTCAAGATATAGACGGTAATGAAGTTAAACTAAGATTAAAAGGCTATCCAGCAATTGTGTTTCAACACGAAATTGATCATTTAAATGGCGTTATGTTTTATGATTATATTGACGCTAATGAACCACTTAAACCTCACGACGATGCAGTCGAAGTTTAAGTAAAATTATTAAACTTATATACACTTTATCAAGTTGACAACTTATCACGCTTGATGAAGTGTATTTTTTATTTTTCAAAATAAAAATATTACTATATATAATAATACGTATGACTCAATAATTAGTAAGATAAAACTGCTTTATTTATTCAAATACATCATGTAAAATATAACTTAACTGAAATCTTAGTATATCAATACTAATTTCTAATTAGGAACGACACTATTACCCTAGAAAACATACTGGGCAGTGAAATTAAACGAACATATATATTAAAGTTTAGATTGAGCTGGTATGTTTCTAAATAAAATATTAGAACACTAGATTATTGAAGACTTAATTGTACGCATGAATATTCTTTAATAACCCGAGTATTAATGACTAGGGTCGTAAATAAATTATGGAAATTATTCTAGGAGGAAATATATAAAATGGCAGTATTTAAAGTATTTTATCAACATAATAAAGACGAAGTCATCGTTCGTGAGAACACTCAAACAATTTATGTTGAAGGACAAACTGAAGAACAGGTTCGACGTTATTTGAAAGATCGTAATTATAATATTGAGTTTATTACTAAATTAGAGGGCGCACATTTAGACTATGAGAAAGAACACTCAACTCACTTCAATGTGGAGAATGCTGAATAATGAAGCAATTACATTCTAATGAAGTAGGTGTGTATGCACTTGGTGGTTTAGGTGAAGTTGGTAAAAATACCTACGCCATCGAGTACAAGAATGAAATTGTTATCATTGATGCAGGTATTAAATTCCCAGATGATAACTTACTAGGAATAGATTATGTTATTCCTGACTACACTTACTTAGAACAGAACCAAGACAAAATTGTAGGTCTGTTTATTACTCATGGACACGAAGACCATATAGGTGGTGTGCCCTTCCTATTAAAACAAATTAATGTACCTATTTACGGTGGTCCATTAGCATTAGGTCTCATACGCAATAAATTAGAAGAACATCATTTACTTAGAACTACTGAGTTACATGAAATTGATGAGAGTAGTGTAATAAAATCTAAGCATTTTGAAATATCATTCTATTTAACTACTCATAGTATTCCTGAAGCATACGGAGTTATCGTTGATACACCAGAAGGTAAAATTGTTCATACTGGTGACTTTAAGTTTGATTTCACTCCAGTTGGAGAGCCAGCTAATATAGCTAAAATGGCTAAACTTGGAGAAGAAGGCGTACTATGTTTGTTATCTGACTCAACAAATTCACTAGTACCTGATTTTACGCTTAGCGAACGTGAAGTTGGACAAAACGTTGATAAGATTTTTAGAAATTGCAAGGGCCGTATCATTTTTGCGACCTTCGCATCTAATATTTATCGTGTACAACAAGCAGTTGAAGCAGCGATAAAATATAATCGTAAAATCGTTACTTTTGGTCGTTCAATGGAAAATAACATAAAAATTGGTATGGAGCTTGGATATATTAAAGCTCCACCTGAAACATTTGTTGAACCTAATAAAATTAACAATATACCTAAACACGAATTGTTAATTCTTTGTACTGGTTCACAAGGTGAACCAATGGCTGCATTATCAAGAATTGCAAATGGTACACATAAACAAATCAAAATTATACCTGAAGATACTGTAGTATTCAGTTCATCTCCTATTCCAGGTAACACCAAAAGTATCAATCGCACTATAAATGCTTTATATAAAGCTGGTGCGGATGTCATTCACAGTAAGATTTCAAATATTCACACGTCAGGTCATGGTTCACAAGGTGACCAACAATTGATGCTACGTTTAATTCAACCTAAGTATTTCTTACCTATTCATGGTGAATATCGTATGTTGAAAGCACATGGTCAAACGGGTGTTGAATGTGGTGTAGATGAGGATAAGGTATTCATTTTCGATATCGGTGATGTCTTAGCTTTAACACATGATTCAGCTCGTAAAGCTGGAAGAATCCCATCAGGTAATGTGTTAGTAGACGGTAGCGGTATTGGAGATATCGGAAATGTAGTTATTAGAGATCGTAAACTACTTTCTGAAGAAGGTTTAGTCATTGTTGTTGTAAGTATCGATTTTAATACTAATAAGTTATTATCAGGACCTGATATCATTTCACGTGGCTTTGTTTATATGCGCGAATCCGGTCAACTAATTTATGACGCACAACGTAAAATTAAAACAGACGTGATATCTAAATTAAATGGTAACAAAGATATTCAATGGCATCAGATTAAATCATCAATTATTGAAACACTTCAACCTTATCTATATGAAAAGACAGCTCGTAGACCGATGATTTTACCAGTAATTATGAAAGTGAATGAAGATAAAGGTAACAATAAACCTTCTAATAAGAAAAATAACAAACAAGATAAAAATGAATCTAAATAATTTTAACTTATAAAATTTATCTGTTTAAATATTTAAGGCAAGGACACATGTCCTTGCCTTTTATTTATTTCTCTTTCTAACAGTAGTTCCTATTACAATCATTAGAAATGAAATAAACATAATTAAATAAATAAGTCTGTAACCAATTGGGCTTTTGATAACATTATCATTATTAAATTAGATAATGTCTATAATCATGAGTGTGATAATACTAAGTATATATTGCTTGTTTTTAATTAACTTTTTTTCTCCTTTAGTTTTCACTCTAGTTGTTGCATGAATATATAATTTTACGATGTCTTTTTGTCTAATATGCGTTGATATTCTTTATATTTATATGGGTTTTTTACTTTTTCACCATTTATGTATACTAAAGGAACTTTCTTAACTTTTTTCTTTTTAGCAACTTTTTTATCATCATTAGCCATTTCCCATGCTTTACTATCTTTTTCTTTATACATTTTCTTAACTTTTTTTATTTCTTCATCATTCAAGTTAAGTTTATCTATTTGCTTATCTAATAATCTATTAGTAATCCAAGTTTTATGGCTATTTTTAGGTTGTTCGTTAAAAATTAAGTGATTAAATTTTAAATACTCTTTATCAGATATGAGTTTGACTGCTAATGCTGCTCGTCCAGCTTTCATAGAGTCTTTACCTAAGAAACCGAGATTAACAAAATTAACTTCCGCTTTGTCTTTTTTTATATAATCTTTTTTCAATTTAGGAACGATAGTATTTTCAATTTTTTTACAATAGGCACATTTGTAATCACCATAAATTGTTATGCATTTAGTGCGGTTTGAATGATTATTAAATGAGCCATTTTTTATGTTCGAACAACTACATAATAACAAAACAATTACTAACAATGATGTGCATTTTAAAACAAATTTACACATATCCACTCTCCTTATTAATTTTTTCAAATTTAATGTTAACATCATTGTTTTAAAATTTTTGTTATCTTCCCTAATTGATATATTCTATTTCTCAAGTGTTTACGCAAAACTTAATAAATTATAGATTTAATCAATCACAATATTTCATATTTTATTTTGTTTTTAAATTGATTGAAGCTTTATTATTTTTTTATGTATAGATTAGCATGAAATCGTATGATGGGTATAACCGACTCAATTAAATAATTCTATACAAAAAAGCTTATAAATGAATTTTAACTCAATTCATTTATAAGCTAAAAGAAAAAACGTATATCTTAATTTATCGTCACCGATTATTTGGCTATATTTTTCTCGAAACGACCTAAATCATTATCATGACCAATCATGATTAAAATATCACCAATCTCTATACTAAGATTCGGATCTGGGGAAACGATAAATTCTTTCGCTCGTTTAATTGCAATGATATTTATGCCATATTGTGCTCGGATGTCTAAATTAATTATAGTCTGTCCAGCCATTTTTTCAGTCGCTTTAAGCTCTACAATTGAATGCTCATCAGCAAGTTCTAAATAATCTAATACACTCGCACTTGCTACATTATGCGCTATACGTCTACCCATATCACGTTCTGGGTGAACGACAGTGTCTGCACCTATTTTATTTAATATTTTAGCATGGTAGTCGTTTTGTGCTTTTGCAGTTACCTTTTTAACACCTAACTCTTTTAAAATTAAAGTAGTTAACGTACTTGATTGAATGTTTTCACCAATGGCCACAATGACATGATCAAAGTTACGTATACCTAAACTTTTCATGACCGCTTCATCAGTCGTATCAGCTACAACTGCATGTGTTGCGATATCACTATATTCATTAACACGATTTTCATCATTATCAATTGCCATGACATCCATATCTAAAGCGTTAAGTTCTCTAACAATACTGCCACCAAAACGACCTAGTCCAATAACGACGTATTCTTTATCCATATGCGTCCTCCATTAAATAAAAGAGAAAAAGAGAGTTTGATGATAAAATATATCAACATATCTCCCCTTATACTCAAAGGTTATATTATTTCTTTCCTTCTACGTACTCTTTATCGAATACAAATAATCTTAATAATAATATTAACGATGGAATTAATAAAAGTAAACCTAAAATAAAGGCTATAACTAATGCTAATCCCATTTCTGGATTAACATGAGAACTTGTGATTTTCACAAATGGATGTAATAAAAATGGCAATTTACTCATACCATAGCCAAAGAATGCAAAGAACATCTGTAATATGACCATGACAAAAGCTAATCCATGATTTTTCTTAAGAATCGTTAATACACCTGCAATTAAAAAGAAGATAAAACTGATTACAAACATCCACCAATAGTTAAATACAGCATTATTGAAATGATCTGCATTTTGTATTCTTAAAGATAAAAATACAAACAATGAAATAACAATCATAGGCGGGCCCCAGAAAATATGCCATTGTCTTGTTAAGTGGTATGCAGGTTTATCTTTCGCTTTACTAGCATAAAATGTTAAGAAACCTGAAGAAATATATAGAACCGAAATGATAGCCAAGAATACCACAGACCAGGCAAATGGACTTAATAGTAATTGTACCCAGTTCAAATCTATATGAGACCCATGTTCTCTGATATATCCACCTTCCGAGATAGTTAGTGCAGTAGCTAATGATGCTGGAATAAGTAATCCTGTAAAACCGTAGAGAACTATCCATGGTAACTTCGTATCTTGTCCGTAATTTTCAAAAGCATAAAAACTACTTCTAATGGAGATAAGAATTAATGCTATTGAACCTGGAACTAATAAAACGGTTCCCAAATACTTTGCAGAATCAGGGAAGAACCCAATAAATCCAACGAAGAAAAAGACGAAGAAAACATTTGTAACTTCCCACACTGGATTAAGATAACGATGAATTAAGTGATTGATCTTCTTCTCTTCACCAGTAATTCTAGAATGTAAAGCGAAAAATCCAGCACCAAAGTCAATTGATGCTACGATGATGTAACAAAATAAAAATATCCATAATACTGTTATCCCAATATATGCGTAAATCATTTTGCTCCACCTCTTTCTTCAATCACTTTGTCTACATCTTGATAAGCAGGTTTATTTCGATACATACGAATAAGTACATAAGCTGCTGTTACCATAAGCACGAGATACAGTATACCGAAGAGAATCGTAACTAACGTGATACCACCTGCTTGTGTAGCAGCCTGAGACACACGCATATAACCTCTAATGATCCAAGGTTGACGACCCATTTCAGTTAAGAACCAACCAAATTCTATTGCAAGTAATGAGGCTGGGCCAGTTAAAAGTATTGCATATAGCATAGCTTTATTAACTTTAAATTTACGTAATTTCTTGAAGAATAAAATTAACATATATAGTCCTGAAATAATGAAACAGAACACACCCATAGAAACCATCAAATCAAAGAAATAATGAACAATCATAGGTGGTAAATCATTTTTAGGAAAATCAGTTAATCCTTTAACTTTTGTTTTGAAACTGTCATCTGCTAAGAAACTAAGTAATCCCGGAATCTCAATAGCACCAGTTACTTCATGTGTCTTCTCATTGAGCACACCAAAGAATACTAAGTTAGCATGTGATTGAGTATCATAATGCCACTCATAAGCAGCTAGTTTTTCTGGTTGCACTTTGTGCAAGAATTTAGCGGAAAGATCTCCAGCTACCATCGATAATATCGTTGATAAGAAACCAACTATCATTGTCATTTTCAATGCTTTTTTATGATAAGTTTTATCTTCAGAGTGTTTATTACGTAATAATTTAAACGCCGCTATTGCAGCCAATATAAATGCCATCGTCATGCCAGCAGTAGCTACTACATGGAATGCTCTGACAATAAATGAGGAGTTAAACATTGCCTCTAATGGTTGTACATTAACCATGCGTCCATTTTTCATTTCAAAACCTGCTGGTGTATTCATAAATGAGTTAACTGATGTAATAAAAAACGCCGAGAATGAACCACCAATAATTACAGGTAATGAAATAATAAAATGCGTCCATTTATTTTTAAATCTATCCCAAGTATACAGATAAATACTTAAGAAGATTGCTTCAAAGAAGAAAGCGAAAGTTTCCATAAATAAAGGTAAAGCAATAACATGCCCACCCATTTTCATAAATGTTGGCCACACAAGCGAAAGTTGTAAGCCTATAATAGTACCTGTCACGACTCCAACGGCTACTGTAATTGTGTACCCTTTTGACCATCTTTTCGCTAATGCAATGTAGTTTGCATCATTCTTTCTAATACCGATAAATTCTGCAATCGCAAACATTAAAGGCATACCTACGCCGATTGTGGCAAATATAATATGCACTGCTAATGTCATACCAGTGAGAAATCGGCTAATTTCAACTGAATCCATATATAAATCACCTTTTTTATCTATTTTTATTAATAATTGGAGTCACAAGTGTCTAAAATTATAAAACCTCATGACTTTGAACAAAATTAAATTGCTTTAAATTTATATGTACATTTTTTGACAAGACACATAATGTTCACATGTTTGAAATTCTCAACATTTTTCTATATAGTATTTTGAGAAATACTAATGAAAGGACGACCTATATGACTTCGAACATTGTCATTTATACCCAAGATGATTGTCCACCATGCACTTTCGTGAAAAATTATTTATCAGAGCAAGGCGTTGATTTTATTGAAAAGAATATTAAAAATAATCAATATCGTAATGAAATGATTGATTATGATGCATTTGCAACGCCTTTTATTTTATTAAATAATGAACCAATGTATAGTGTAGACATGGACAAAATAAATTCTACATTGAATTTAAATAGTAAAAATTAGTCATAAAAATCACTCAACATTATCTTTTCTAGGATGTTGAGTGATTTTTTAATAATTGAGGCCAGCTTATTTCAATTACAGATTAAAAAGAGAGTAAATGCAATGTTGCATTCACTCTCTCATGCTGTATTATTAAGCTATATTATTTTGCTTTATTGTTAACTAATTCCATAACTTCTTCTTGTGTAGCACATTCAATAGCGCGATTAGCTAATTCAGCCATTTCATTTTTACTTAAACCATTAATTTGTCTTCTAGCTTTAAGAATAGAAGTTGCACTCATTGAGAACTCATCTAATCCTAAACCTAGTAATAATGGAATAGCTGTTTCATCTCCGGCCATTTCACCACACATACCAGTCCATTTACCTTCTTTATGAGAAGCCTCTATTACTTGCTTAACAAGACGTAAAATAGAAGGATTATATGGTTGATATAAATAAGATACACGTTCTGACATACGATCAGCAGCTAGTGTGTATTGAATTAAGTCATTAGTACCGATACTAAAGAAGTCTACTTCCTTCGCAAAGACATCTGCTAATGCAGCAGTTGCTGGAATTTCAACCATGATACCTAATTCGATATCGTCAGAAATGTCATAACCTTCATTTTCAAGGTTTTTCTTTTCTTCTAAAAGAATCGCTTTAGCATCACGGAATTCTTTGATAGTAGCAACCATTGGGAACATGATATTTAATTTACCGTAAGCAGATGCACGTAATAATGCACGTAATTGCGGTCTAAAAATATCTTGTTGAGCTAAACATAAACGAATTGCTCTATAACCTAAGAATGGATTCATTTCTTCAGGTAAATTTAAGTAAGGAAGCTCTTTATCTCCACCGATATCTAAAGTACGTACAACAACACGTTTACCATCCATTGTTTCTAGTACTTGTTTGTAGGCTTCAAATTGTTCTTCCTCAGTTGGCATTTGGTCTCTTCCCATATAAAGGAATTCTGTACGGTATAAACCTATACCTTGAGCACCGTTTTCAATAACTCCTGGTAAATCATTTGGCGTACCAATATTCGCTGCTAATTCAGCATGCACACCATCAACAGTTACCGTATCCGCGTCACGTAATTTTTGTAGTTCCTTCTTATCTTCAAAGAAACGTTCACGTTTGTTTTGATAAGCGATTAATTCGTCTTCAGTTGGATCGATAATTACATCACCTGTAATTCCATCTACAACAATCATATCACCTTGTTTAACTTGCTGAGTAATAGTTTGCGTACCTACAACTGCTGCAATTTCAAGTGAACGACTCATTATTGCAGAGTGGCTCGTTCTACCACCGATGTTAGTTACAAAGCCTTGGACGAATTCCTTGTTTAATTGTGCAGTATCTGAAGGTGTTAAATCGTTACCAATTATAACAACGCTTTCATCAATCATACTTGGGTTTGGTAATTCTACACCTAGAATGTGCGCTAAAACACGTTTAGAAACGTCTCTAATATCTGCTGCACGTTCTTTCATGTATTCATTATCCATAGATTCGAAAATAGTAACAAATTGAGTTGTCACATCGTTTAATGCTGTAGCCGCATTAACTTTATCATTTCTAATTTTATCTTGGATAGGTTGAATTAATTCTGGATCATCTAGAACTAATAAATGAGCATCAAAAATAGCTGCTTTATCAGCGCCTAATTGAACTTCTGCATTATTTCTAATCTTAGTTAATTCAACTTTAGATGCTTCGATAGCTTTATTGAATTTATTAACTTCGCCTTCTACATCAGTGACCTGTTCGTTACTGTCAAAAGATAAATCTGGCTCTACTAATAAGTAAGCTTTTGCGATTGCTACACCATCAGAGGCAGCAATCCCTTTAATTAAGTTAGACATAATTATTTAGTTAATCCTTCTTTTGATAAGACATCACTGATAGATTCAATAGCATCAGTTTCATCGCTACCGTCAGCATAAATAGTGATTTCAGCATCTTTACCTACACCTAAACTCATAACACCCATGATTGATTTTAAGTTAACTTTTTTACCGTTATATTCTAATTGAATATCTGAATCAAATTTTGATGCAGTTTGAACTAGCATTGTAGCAGGGCGAGCGTGAATCCCTGTTTCGTCGATAATTACATATGATTTTTGTTCCATAGTTATATTCTCCTTCGTATAGTTAGAATCTTCAATATTATTACAATCTAACATATATTTTATACAATAACTTTACCAAAACCGATTGTTAAATTCAATTCGTTTAAAACCGGTTTCAATATCATTATTTACGTTACATTAGAAATTATATCACTTACTATAGGTTATTGATAACTTTTTCACATTTTTCAACGTGATCTTTACCAAGTTTATTCATAAAGTAGTAACTAATTGAAGCTGAAACAGCTTGACCGATTACTGGGAACCATTTTGTTTGTTTAGCAGCTGCTCGTTTCGCTACATCTTTAATAACAACTTTTAAGAGTGCTTCTGAAACTTTTCTTCCTACAAATTGACTCCCTTGAATCGCTGCAGCAGACATCACTCTCTCTCTTACATCATCCCCTAACGAATTCACTTCTTTATGATCTAAACCATAAATTTTGTTAACATCCTCAATAATGTCTCTCATTAATTTAATATCTACACCGAAGTCTAATCCTGGGATAGGTACAATACTTGCGCCTGATGAAAGTATTGATTTCTTTTTAACTAACGTTAACGCCTGTTCTCGGCGACGCGCTAATTCTTCTTTAGTCTTAGGTAAATTATTTTTTTCTTTAATTTCTTCTATATTTAAAAGTTCATTGCCCACTTTATTAGTGATATCATTTGTGAATTTACTTCTAATACCCAAATTCATACATCCTTTCTTAGTATTGTTTCAATAAAATCTTATACCCAATATTTAAAAATTTAATGCTTAATATCTATAAATACAGCTTTTAAATATTTTGAAGGTTTGTAATGTGGATGAGTCTTGAAATCTTTAGGAAGTCCCATGACCTCTCTTATTTCAAACTCTACCCCCTCTTCATCTAATGTCTTTTTAATCACATTTTTGAACGCTTTTAAAGAAAATGCACTTGAATTTGTACATAATAGCAGTGAACCCTCTGGAGCTAATACACTTAAGGCGCCTTTAACGAGTGAACCATAGTCTTTCTGAACTGAGAATGTCTTTTTCTTATTGCGTGCAAAACTTGGCGGATCAATGACTACCGTTTCATACTGAAGACCATGACGTGCCGCGTAATTATAATAGTCAAACGTATCCATCACATAAATGTATTGAGATTTAGGATCAATACCATTTAAACCAAAGTTTTCTTCCGTTAAGCCTCTTGAACGATTTGCTAAGTCAACACTTGTAGTTGAACGTGCATTCTGAGCTGCTATAACTGAAAACGCTCCTGTATAACTAAATAAATTTAATACATCTCTATCTTCAGAAAATTGGTCTCTTAATTTTTTACGTACTTCCTTTTGATCTAAAAAGATACCAGTCATTAAACCATCTTCTAAATCTACATTATAAAATGTGAAATTTTCTTCAATAGTAATTGGAAACTCAGGGGCTTCACCATCAACAAATCCACCTGTGTATGTTGTATCCTTAAATCTCATTTTTTCATATAAAGACGTATAACCAAATACTGTTTTAATTGCTTCTATGATAAGATATCTAAATTTATAAATGCCTTTGGAATACCATTGAATTAATAAATGACTATCATAATTATCAATTGTGAGGCCTCCTACGCCGTCACCCTCAGCATTAAAAAGTCTAAAAGCATTTGTACCATCAATGTTGAAATAATATTCTCTTTCCTCTAATGCACTTTCAAATAATTTTACGAAGAATTGAGTGTTAATGTCCTCATTTTCATCATAACTTAATACCCAACCTAATCCTTTATGTTGACGGCCAACATAGCCAGTTGCGATATACTGTTGTTGATCAGTCACAATTTTAACTAAATCCCCTTCTTTAAGGTGGTCATGTTGGTAAATATCTTCCTCATCAATTAAAGGATATTGATTAAGATATTTAGTTTCTTTACCTCTATTCAATGTTGCTATTTTCATTTTTTACTTTTACCTCACTTTCTATTCTCTTTTTTCAAAAATTAATACGTAAGCACAATTTCAAAATCATTTTAACAAATATCAGTCTTTAATTATATGTAAAAAAGCCACTGTTATTGAATAAACAATAACAATGACTTTTAGTAATCAATTATGGTTTCTCTCTTAACTGTAATGAATAAGCAACAATCATTGCAATTAACATTAACAGTAAAATTGGTGTGATGAAAATTGATAACAATAGACCGTGAATCATAATATTGATAAATTCAGTTAAGAATTTAAAGAATAAAATACTACCCATGAAGAGCTGTAAGTAATAAAATTTATTTCTTAAATAATAAGTTAAAGTTGTAGCAATAAAGATGATGATTATGAATAGTAATAATATGAGTGTGACCCACTCTACTACATATTGCGTTTGAGAAAGTTCCCATTCTCCTGATAAGAATAGGGCGTTGCGGTTATTAAATTCAAGAAATGTAAAGAATAAAATAACAGCTCCACAGAACAACTCAACATACATTGGTTTAATCCATTTTGGCTTTCTCATCCAATTAGGAATATCATCTTCTTGAATATCTACAATATTTTTAACTTTTTCCTTAAATTTATCTCTTTTAGCTCTTATTTTATCTAAATCTACACTTCTTCTAGTCTTACGTGCATACTCTGTTGTCTTATCTTGTAGTTGTTTTAAGTGAACTTTAGTTTGATTAGATACGTTTCCTTTATTTGTTCTAGAAAGTTCAGGTTCTTCCTCGCCTAACTCTTCTTTAGTTAATGGTAATGATCGTCTTAAGAATAAGAAATTCCATATAGACATCTGTCCTAATAACCACATAATAATGAAGAATGTGTTCACACTTAAAATATCTATAGATTCAATTTCATTCGCATCTATACGTCCGTATAAAGAAATTTGTGTAATTAAATAACTAATACCATATGTCACGATAATCCACATATAATGACTTTTACGATTATTTTTATTTAATTCATCTTTATAAACAATGTATCCGATGTGAACGATGAACGGTATAATAAACACAATTGCGAAGAAACCATAAACTTGAGTCATTAATATTAGTGTAATAATAAAATACATAATACCAATAACTAAGAAGAAAATGGATATGTCATAGTCATATTTAATAGTTCTGAATAAAGTATGACCTAAAAGCATAACTAAGATACCAAACAAAATAATAATAATGGCACTTATAACTGGGAAACTACCTATAAACCTACTCATCACTTTTATAATTTCAGCGAAGAATGCATTAAGAAATTCCCATACATTATGTACATGAGTATTAACTTTTTTATCACCATTAAATTGTTTAATCAATGGTAAGTTAATTAGAATGATGAGACCTGTGAAAAGTGAAACGATACCGATAATGTAGCTAAATATGATCTCGGTGTGTTTCCTAAGAAAAGACATACTGTTCACCTCAAACGTTATTATATATGAAGATTTTCTAATTGTCTTTAAATTAACCATGAAATACGTCTATAGACCTATTAGGGTTTATCTATAGAATAACGGGGTAAAGTTGTTGTGTAAACAATTATTCCTATTTAAGGGGTGGAAATACTATGGGAAAAGAAGAATTCGAAAAGAAATCTGCTGAAAAAGCTAAAGAGGCAGAAGAAAAACTAAAAGAACAAAATGAAGAAAAAACTGATGATATTGAACAAACGAAAAAAGATGTACAAGATACATTAGATTAATTACTATAAATATTTGCCATTGAAAAGCTCTCAAAGTTTATACTTTGAGAGCTTTTTATAAAAACTTTATTAACTTATTTATCCATATCCTCAAAATCCTCAAACTACCTTGACAATACAATAGAAAAATCATACATTTAATTTAAATTAAAATATCGACGCACTAGGGGTGTATATTTACTGAGATGAGGAAATCCTCAAACCCTTCGAACCTGATCTAGCTAGATACTAGCGTAGGAAAGTGTAGTTAACTATAGAATCTGATGAACTTACTTCATTAAGATATATCTTCTGACGCACAACTTTCCTAGGGAGGGTTGTGCGTTTTTTTAGGAGGAGACACAATGTCAAAAGGTTTAAAACTATCAGAAATACTTGTAACTGTATTAATATCTGTAGTCTTCGCAATCATCTATAACTTATGGTGGTTCTTCTACAATATTACACAAGTTGCTGGTATTCACTTAGAGCAGCTTACATATGGTGTTTGGTTTATGGCAGCAGTTGTTTGCTACTTAATTATTCCAAAACCAGGTATCGCAATCTTAGCTGAACTAGCTGCAGGGGCTGGCGAAACAATTGTCATGGGTAAATTTGATATACCTACAATTATCTATGCTTTATTACAAGGTGTAGCATGCGAAATTATCTTCGCAATTTTTAAATATCAATCTCGTTCTGCAGCAGTAGCAATGCTTGCTGGTTTGGTCACTGCACTGGCCACTTTCCCAGTAGATTATTTTTACGGTTACTTAAATGAAGTCGCGGGATGGAACTTATTCTTATTCATTCTATTCCGATCAATTAGCGGAATTGTTATCACAGGATTAGTGTCCTATTGGCTTGTTAGAGCACTTGATAAAACGGGAGTTACTAAACTCTTTAGACCAGCTTCTAAACATGACTACGATAACCTATAAGGGGATTTTTTAATTGTTAAAAGTAAAAAATTTACGCTTGAAATACCCTAACGGGGATAGAAAAATTTTTGATAACTTAAATATAGAGATTAATGATAAGGAAAAAGTGCTTTTACTCGGCCCATCAGGGTCGGGTAAAAGCACATTACTTAATGTACTAAGTGGTATTGTTCCTAATTTAATTGAACTACCAATGAAATATGATGAATTACATGTCGATCATCAAAGTGGTGTCATTTTCCAAAATCCTGATACACAATTCTGTATGCCTAAAGTATATGAAGAGTTAGCTTTTGTGTTAGAGAACCGCAAAATCCCTCGTAGTGAAATGGATAATGAAATTAAAAAAGCACTTGAATCTGTAAATCTTAAAGTCTCTGACCAAACTTATGTAAATCAACTAAGCGGAGGTATGAAGCAGAAGTTAGCTATCGTAGAAACCATTTTACAAAGAGCGGAAACCTTATTCTTAGATGAACCAACTGCTATGTTAGATGTTCAAGCAACTGAGGATTTATGGAAGAAATTAATAGAATTGTGGGATGAACAAACAGTATTAATCGTCGAACATAAGGTTGAACATATTTGGCAACATGTCGATCGCGTACTACTAATGAATTATGAAGGAAAAATCATAGCTGATGATACTCCTCAACACATTCTTAATGACTACGAACATTTATTAACTGAGTATGGCGTGTGGCATCCTAAAGCCTGGAATTATGCGCCACGTCCTATTAAACTAGATATTCAACCTTCCAATAGTTTATTTGAATTTCAACAAGGCCAAATCGTACGTGGTAAACAAACGCTCTTCTCTGTTGATGACTTTGAATTACATAAAGGAGAATGGCTAACTATAACAGGAGAAAATGGTGCTGGTAAAACATCTTTGCTCGAATCAATACTTCAATTAATAAAATATAAAGGTCGAATGACTTATAATAATGAAGAACTGAAAAAGATTAAACAAGCAGCAAAACACATGTATCTCGTGTATCAAAATCCAGAATTACAATTTATTACGAATTCAGTTTATGATGAAGTTTACATTCATTATAACCATTTAGACCCTGAAAATGCTGAACAAGAAACTATTCAATTGCTTAAATTACTTCATCTAGATCAGGTTAAAAATCATCATCCCTTTGAAATATCAACGGGACAAAAACGCCGATTAAGCGTAGCAACTGCCCTTAGTTCAAAGGCAGAAATTGTATTGTTAGATGAACCTACATTTGGTTTAGATAGTCATAATACGTTCCAACTTATTAAACTTTTTCAAGAACGCGTTAAACAAGGGCAAACAATAGTTATGGTCACACATGATTCGGAAATCATTCGTCGATATCCAACACGTCGTTTACATGTTGAAGATGGAATACTTAAAGAGATTGAAGGTGAGCACGTTGTTTGAAAGATGGAAGAAACGTCACACCTTTGTTGATGATGTAAATATTATAACGAAATTAATACTAGGAATCGCACTTTTTTTCTTTATTATCTTCATTCATAATTTCGATTTTATGATTTATATCGTGTTACTCATGTTTATTTTCTTACTATTATTTAATGGTACAGAATTTAAAATTACAGGTATATTCATACTAGTTACCACCCTATTCGCCTTACTATCCTCATTATTTATGATACTTTATGGTGATGGTGAGCATATGTTAGTTAAATTTGGAATCGTTCAAATTAGTGAAGAAAGTATAGTACGAGGCTTACATCTCTCTTTAAGAACAATCACAGTATCAATGTTCGGGATTCTTATAGCATTAACATCTCAAATAGTTATGATTTTTTATAGTTTAATGCAACATCTAAAAATCAAACCCAAAATTGCCTATGCCTTCATGGCAGCAATACGAATGGTTCCTTTAATTATAAGTTCATTAATCCAATTGAGACGCTCATTAAAAATGAGATACCAAATGATTGATGCCTCAAATTATAAAGGACTAAAAAGATTAAATCATTTAGTTATTCCATTATTGAGTCAAAACATACGACGTGCACATCAACTCTCAGTTGCTATGGAATCTAAAGGTTTTAAAGATGGCCCTAGAACGTATTACTACGAGACACCTTTCTCATATAAAGATGTAGTATTTATTGTTTGTGTGTTAATGATTATTGGTCTATCTTTCATACTATCAGGCTATTTACCATTAACTGGCATTCATGATGTACGTTTTGGAAAATTAGGATAAAAATTTCACTATATTTAATAAAGTTTAATCAATTAAATGATAGACATTAAAAAGGAGATGCAACATTTATTGTGCATCTCCTTTTTTACTATTTTATTGCTTTATTGCCTATATCATTACGATAGAAAAGATTATCGCTTTTAATTTTTTCAGCGTTGTTATATGCAGCAGCTTGTGCATCCTTAACCGTAGCTCCTTCACCAATGGCTAGGATCACACGACCACCAGCATTAACAAAATGGTCTCTCTCTTTCTTTAAACCACTAACAAAATAATGAGAATCTGGGTCGAAACCACTAACTTTATATCCTTTATCATATGATCCTGGATACCCTTTAGATGCTAACATGACTCCTACAACTGCTTCATCTTTCCATTTAAAATGAATTGGTTGACGTTGTTCTAAATCAATAATATGTTGCATTAAATCACTTTCTAAACGCGTGAGTAACACTTGCGCTTCTGGATCACCAAATCTTGCATTGAACTCTATCACTTTAGGACCCTCTTTTGTTAAAATAGCACCAATATAGAGCAAGCCAAAGAAATGATACCCTTCTTTACTCATCGCTTGAGCAATAGGTTGAGCAATGCGCTCATTGGTTTGATGAAGTACATCCTCACTAATATGCGGAACAGGACAATATGCCCCCATGCCTCCAGTATTAGGACCTTCATCATTATCATAAGCACGTTTATGATCCTGAGCGATACAATCAAAAGGAACTGCATAATCACCATTAACAAATGTCATTAATGAAAACTCTTCACCCTCTAAAAAGCTCTCAAAAACCACTTGCCCTTGCTCTTTAGTGTAAAGCGTTTCTACACCTTCGATAGCTTCATCTCGGGTTTTGGCAATTATTACTCCTTTCCCAGCTGCTAAACCATCCTTCTTAATAACTACCGGCAATTCACACGTTTTAACATACGTTAGCGCGTCAGATCGATTCGTTACTTCTTTATAATCTGCAGTAGGAATGTCATACTTCTCCATAAGTTGTTTCGCAAAGAGCTTCGAACCCTCAATTTGAGCAGCAGCTTGCCCTGGGCCAAACACTTTTATTCCTTGTTGTCTAAGTAAATCTCCTAGGCCATCAATTAATGGTTGTTCAGGTCCTATGACCACCCAGTCAATGTTATTATTTATAGCGAAATCTATTATCTCTTGATGACTTGACTCGGCTATTTCATTATGAATTTCAGCAACGTTAACCATTGCTTCATTACCTGGTATAGCATAGACCTTTTCAACGAGTGAGGATTGATTAATTTTAGAAGCTAATGCGTGTTCACGTCCACCTGCTCCGATAACTAAAACTTTCATAAGTTTACTCCTTTCTTTAAGTAAAACTTAGTGCTTAAAGTGACGCATTCCAGTCATAACCATTGTGATACCATATTTATTAGCCATATCAATAGATTCTTGATCTTTAATAGAGCCACCAGGTTGAATAATGGCTTTAATACCATGTTCTGCCGCATATTCTACTGTATCCCCCATTGGGAAGAAACCATCAGAAATTAGCGCAACATTATCATTAATTTCAATTGCTCTCTCGATAGCAATTTTAGCTGAACCTACGCGATTCATTTGCCCTGCACCTATACCAACAGTTTGTTTATCATTACTTAGAATCACAGCGTTACTTTTTACAGAACTTACAACTTTCCATCCTAATAACATTGCTTCCCACTGTGATTCAGTTGGACGTACTTCAGTAGCAACAGTCATGTCTTCACGAGTGACATCCTTATTATCTTTATCTTGCACTAAATAACCACCAGAAACAGAAACAAATTCTTGTTCAGCGTTATCAATGGTCATATCTATTTCAAGTAAACGTATATTTTTCTTTTGAGTTAAAATTTCAAGTGCTTCTTCAGTAAATTTAGGAGCAATAACTACTTCTAAGAAAATTGAATGTAATGTTTCTGCTAATTTAGCATCTATAGTACGGTTCAATGCAATAATTCCACCGAAAATGGATTGATTATCAGCATCATATGCATTTTTAAATGCATCTTCAATCGTTTCTCCAACACCTACGCCACAAGGATTCATATGTTTAACTGCTACTGCTGTAGGTTCTTCAAATTTTTTAACCAAACTTAAAGCCGCATCCGCATCTTTAATGTTATTAAAGCTTAACTGTTTACCATGTAATTGTTTTGCACCAGCAATTGTGTGTTTACTATTTGATGTTCTTACAAAGTATGCAGATTGTTGAGGGTTCTCACCATATCTAAGAGTTTCTTTATCACCTTTAAAGAAACTTACAATGGCATGATCATATTGATTTGTATGTTCAAATACTTTAATCATTAAGGATTTTTTATAATCTTCATCTAATTGATTATTTTTAATTCTATCAATGACTTCATTGTAATCTGAAGGATGTACTATTGTTGTTACATGTTTAAAGTTTTTAGCTGCAGCACGCAACATCGTTGGTCCGCCAATATCAATATTTTCAATAGCATCTGCTTCAGTAACATCCGGATTTTCTACTGTTTTTTGGAAAGGATATAAGTTGACGACAACCATATCGATAAGGTCGATATGTTGTTCATTCAATTGATCGAGATGTTCTTGTTTATCACGATCTGCTAGGATCCCCCCATGGACAGCTGGATGTAATGTTTTTACTCGACCATCCATTATTTCAGGAAATTGAGTTAATTCAGATACTGACTTTACAGCGATACCCGCATCTTCTAGCGCACGTTTAGTGCCACCTGTAGAATATAATTCATAATCTAATGAAGTTAATGATTTAGCGAATTCTACAATTCCACTTTTATTTGAAACACTTAAAATTGCTTTTTTCATTTCTTAGATACTCCTCTATTTAATGATTTTAGTGATAACTCTAGGATAAAGTTCATATTCTAAATTTTTGACTCTCTCTTCTAAATCTTCTTTCGTGTCGTCCGTTCTAATATC
Organism: Staphylococcus sp. HMSC06C11; assembly: GCF_001808345.1. NCBI lineage: Bacteria > Bacillati > Bacillota > Bacilli > Caryophanales > Staphylococcaceae > Staphylococcus > Staphylococcus sp. HMSC06C11. The sequence goes on along the minus strand of NZ_KV793047.1, from coordinate 288,854 downwards.
ACATTGTTGTTGTTCAATAATTTCTCCCGTATCCATGCCACTATCTACATAATGCACGGTTGAACCTGTCACTGTATCTCCACTATCAAATGCTTGGCCTATTGCATCTAACCCCTTATATTTAGGCAATAGTGAAGGATGTATATTTAACATTCGTCCTTCAAAGGCTTGAAGTAAATCTTGACCAACCAATCTCATGTAACCTGCTAAAACTATCCATTGAACCCCTTCATCGGATAAATGTTTAAGCAACTGTTGTTCATAAGATGACTTTGAAGCAAAGTCTTTAGGTTGGTTAACATGAACAGGTATATTTAATTTTCTAGCTCGTTCTATACACTGAGCATTAGCTTTATCAGTATATAGTGCAGTCACTTCTATGTTCTGCAAATCGCCATCTTTAACACGTTTAACGATATTTTCAAAGTTACTACCTGAACCTGAGGCAAAAATCGCTATTTTAATCACGATTCTACCCCCATTAAATGAAGTGGCGTATCAGCGTCTTCAATCACTTCACCAATTTCATAAGCTTTCACATCAAGCTCTTGTAAAGCCGCTAAAGCTGTTGATACATCTTTTTTATCTACTATAACGGTATAGCCTATACCCATATTGAAGATATTATACATTTCATCTGTACTAATGTTCCCTTGTTGCTGTAACCAATTAAAAACGTCTAATGTTGGGAACGAAGTTGTATCTATTCTAGCCGACAACCCTTTAGGTAAAGCTCTTGGTATATTTTCATAGAATCCGCCACCAGTAATATGATTCATTGCTTTAATATCTACATGTTTTTTCAATTCTAGAATTGGTTTTACATATAATTCAGTGGGTGCTAAAAACGTTTCTAAGTAAGTCTTTCCATTAAAGTTATCATGTAAATTGATGCCAGATTCTTTAATAAGCTTTCTAACTAAACTATAGCCATTAGAATGAATACCATTCGATGCTAAACCTATAATTGCTTGTCCTGCTTCTACTTTAGAACCATCTATGTACTCATCTTTTTCAACAGCGCCCACTGCAAAACCTGCAATATCGTACTCACCTTCGTGATACATTTCACCCATCTCAGCAGTTTCTCCACCAATTAATGCGGTATTCGTTTGTTCACACCCATCACTCACACCTTTGACGATTTGTTCAATAATTGATGGAACTACCTTATTTGTAGCAATGTAGTCTAAGAAATATAGAGGTTCTGCTCCAGTCGTTAAAATATCATTCACACACATGGCTACAGCATCAATACCAATCGTATCGTGCTTGCCATGATCAATAGCAAGTTTTAATTTCGTACCTACACCATCTGTACCAGAAACGAGTACGGGTGCTTTCATATTAAGTTGAGATAAATCAAAAGTAGCACCAAAACCTCCAAGTCCACCTAAGACTTCTTTACGCATTGTACGTTCAACATGACTTGATATTCTCTCTACCGCTTCATAACCTGCATGAATATTTACACCTGATTGTTCATACGCTTTAGACATGTAAGTTTCCCTCACTATCAAAATAATGTTTATTATTAGCTATATAAGCTTTCTGACGATCGCTTAAATGTGATTTGTAATTCTTTTCATAATCGTAAAGACCTGCTGGATAATCTCCTGTGAAACTTTCAACACATAATCCACGATACGGTGCATCATAATTTAAACCAATTGAGTCAATGAGCCCATCAACACTTAGATATGCTAGTGAATCAGCACCAATGTAATCTTTAATTTCTTCTGGTGATTTACTTGCTGAAATTAACTCTGCAGTAGTCGACACATCAATACCATAGAAACTAGGGAACATGAACTCTGGAGAAGCGATTCTCACATGCACTTCATCAGCTCCTGAATCTTTAAGCATTTTCACAATTCTTTTACACGTAGTGCCACGCACGATTGAATCATCTACAAGAATAATTTTTTTACCTTCGACAATATCTTTAACTGCCGATAATTTAACACGTACGCCCTGTTCACGTAATTCTTGTGTCGGTTGAATAAATGTACGTGCAACATATTGGTTTTTAACGAGACCCATCTCATAAGGAAGGCCAATTTGTTCAGCATAACCACTCGCTGCAGACAGTGAAGAATTAGGTACTCCAATAACCATATCAGCTTTTGCAGGGCTTTCTTCAGCGAGTCTTTTACCAGATGCTTTTCTCACAGCATGAACATTTTTTCCAGCTATTGTAGAATCTGGTCTTGCAAAATAAATATATTCCATAGCCGAAATAGCTGTATTTACATGACGTGTATAATTTTTGACAACGATTCCATCATCGTTGATAATGACATACTCTCCTGCATGGATATCTTGTACAAACTCTGCACCCAGAACATCAATAGCGCAAGTTTCGCTAGCTAAGATATATGCACCATTTTCCATTCTACCGACTACAAGTGGACGAATCGCATTAGGGTCAACTGCGCCATAGAGTGCATCTTCAGTAAGTATCGCAAATGTGAAACCACCTTTAATTTGGCGTAAGCTTTCTTTAAGTGCTTCTTCAAAGGTTGGTGCTTTACTGCGACGAATTAAGTGCATGATGACTTCAGTATCAGATGATGAATGGAATATTGCACCATGCTTTTCTAAATTTTGACGTAAAGATTCAGCATTAATTAAATTACCGTTATGACAAATACCGACACTCATGTCATAAAAGTGATATAAAAAGGGTTGTATATTTTCAATCCCTTTATTACCAGATGTTGCATATCGTACATGACCAATTGCATGTGGATACCCTTTTAAATTTTCCATATTAGTATCTTTAATTGCTTCAGTCAGTAAACCTAGTCCTCTTTCTCCTTTAAGTGTTTGATCATCCGAAACTACAATCCCTGCACCTTCTTGACCACGATGTTGTAAACTATGAAGACCCATGTAAGTTAATTGTGCTGCTTCAGGATGATTCCAGATTCCAAATACGCCACATTCCTCATTTAATCCTGAGTTGTTAAACATTGAGCGATTGCTCCTTCCCATGTATGTTTAATGTCTGAAACCTTTTCCGAAATTGTAACTTCTGAATTAGAGACCTTAAATGTGCCATCACTTGTTAATTGACCAATCTCTATAGCTTGATTCATATCTAAAGTCTGACCGTCTTTAACTGAGATAATATAACGACCTTGAGTTTCACTAAATAATTGTGCATTAGTCATATCAAGTTGTGCATGAAGTCCAAGATTATAGTATGTACTTATTTTAGCTAGGGTAAGAAGTAAACCACCTTTACCTACTGTTTGAACATGAGAAGCCACGCCGTTACGAATTGCCTGTTTAATGGATTCACCCTTCTCAACTTCATCGCTTAAATCAATCTCTTCAAATTCATGGTTCACAGAACCATATAATAACTTTTCGATTTGACTTCCACCGAAATCATTACGCGTATCGCCAACTAAATAAAGTTTTTCTCCAGCTTTGGGATGGAAATCGTTTAAATAATTAATATCTTCAATAAGACCGACCATTCCTACAACTGGCGTTGGGAAAATAGACGTACCACGCGTTTCGTTATAAAGCGAAACGTTACCTGATACAACAGGTGTATTTAAAACTTCACACGCTTCAGACATGCCTTTAGTTGAATCAATTAATTGTTGGTAAATTTCTTTCTTTTCCGGTGAACCATAATTTAAGCAATCTGTCATTGCAAGTGGTGTCGCACCAACCGCAATTAAATTACGATATGCCTCTGCAACAACCATCTTTCCACCCTCATATGGTTGATTAAAAACATAACGTGCTTCACCATCAATTGTTGAAGCGATTACCTTATTAGTTCCTTCTACTCGTACAACTGAAGATTGAAGACCCGGCTTCACTATCGTGTTTGCTCCAACTTGTTGATCGTATTGCTCATATAAATAACGTTTTGAAGCAATCGTTGGATGCTTTAATAATTTTGAAAATACATCTTCTACATCAATATTGCTATAATCATTTTTAGACGTATTGTATTCTTTGTCTTCACCTTCAAGTATATAAACTGGTGCTTCGTCAGAAAGTGGTTGAACTGGGATATCTGCAAATACCTCATCTTCATAAGTTAATACGAATCGATCTGTATCAGTAACTTCACCAATCACTGCACTATCAAGTTCATGTTTATCAAATAAGTCTAAGAATTTTTGTTCAGTACCTTTCTCAACTACAAGTAGCATTCTTTCTTGTGTTTCAGAAAGCATCATTTCATATGGTGAAATATTAGGTTCTCGAGTAGGAACTTGGTCAAGTTTTAAATGAAGACCACTTCCACCTTTAGCAGCCATTTCAGATGAAGAAGATGTTAAACCTGCTGCTCCCATATCTTGAATTCCTACCAGTTCATCGAACGTAATAGCTTCAAGTGTTGCTTCCATGAGCTTCTTACCTACAAATGGATCACCGATTTGAACTGAAGGTCGTTTACTTTCACTTTCTTCAGTTAGTTCTTCAGAAGCGAATGTTGCACCGTGAATACCATCGCGACCAGTTTTCAGACCAACATAAATAACTGAGTTACCAACGCCTTTAGCAGTACCTTTTTGGACCATGTCATGGTCGATGACACCTACACACATTGCATTTACAAGTGGATTGCCATCGTATCGATCATCAAATTCAATTTCACCAGCTGTAGTCGGAATACCGATACAATTTCCGTAACCACCAATCCCGCTCACAACTCCTTTTAAAAGTCGTTGATTTTGTTTGACTGATAGTTCACCGAAACGTAGACTATTTAACAAGTTAATAGGTCTCGCTCCTATTGAGACGATATCTCTAATAATTCCACCTACACCTGTTGCAGCGCCTTGATAAGGTTCTATAGCTGATGGATGATTGTGTGATTCCACCTTAAATACGACTGCTTGATTATCTCCAATATCCACTACACCTGCCCCTTCACCAGGGCCCATTAAGACATGCTCACCAGTAGTCGGAAACTGTTTCAAGAATGGTTTAGAATGTTTATATGAACAATGTTCACTCCACATTACTGAAAAGATTCCTACCTCAGTAAAGTTGGGTTCTCTACCAAGAATTTCAACTACTTTATCGTATTCTTTATCACTAAGTCCCATATCTTGATAAAGCTTTTCAAGTTTAATTTCTTCAACACTTGGTTCGATAAATTTAGACATGTTGTTCCCTCCAACTTTTAACCATTGATTCAAACAATTTCACTCCACTGTCAGTGCCTAGTAGTGTTTCTAATGCGCGTTCAGGATGAGGCATCATTCCACAAACATTTCCTTCTTTATTAACAATGCCTGCGATATCTTCATAAGAACCATTAGGATTATCAATATACTTAAGGATAATTTGATTATTTTGTTCAAGTTCATTAAAGATCTCTTCTGTACAATAGTAATGCCCCTCACCATGAGCAACAGGATAAACGACTTCTTGATTAGCTTCATATAAATGAGTAAATGGAGTTTGATTATTAACAATTTTTAAAGTTTCATTTCTACTTATGAAAAGATGAGAATCATTATGAAGCAACGCACCAGGAAGTAATCCAATTTCTGTTAATATTTGGAAACCATTACATACTCCAAGCACTGGTTTTCCTTCTTTTGCAAGACGTTTAACCTCATTAATAATAGGAGCCACACTTGCCATTGCTCCAGATCTTAAATAATCACCAAATGAAAAGCCACCAGGGATCAGAACTCCATCAAATCCTTCGAGGCTCGTTTCACGATAATCGACGTAAGCTGCGTCAACGCCAGATTTAATTGCGGCATTAAACATGTCTCTATCACAGTTAGAGCCAGGGAATACGAGAACTGCGAATTTCATCTTATGCATTCTCCTTTTCTTCAATCACTTTATAGCTATATTCTTCTATCACTGTGTTAGCGAATAACTTTTCACTTAATGTCGTAATGATATTATCAACCGCTTCATCTGTTGCTTCATCAACCGTCATGTATAGAACTTTGCCTACGCGTATGTCATTCACTTGTGTATAACCTAAATCATGTACAGCTCTGTTTAAAGCTTGTCCTTGAGTATCTAATACTTGTGGTTGTAAAGTGATGTGCAATTCGATTGTTTTCATTATTTAAGATCCTCCAATTTATTCAAGAATGTTTGATAAGTTTCAATGAGTGAGCCAGTATCATTTCTATAAACGTCTTTATCAAAGTTTGTATCTGAAAATTTGTCCCATATACGACATGTATCAGGAGAAATTTCATCAGCTAGTAAAATTTCGCCATCATGTGTTTTACCAAATTCAACTTTAAAATCGACAAGTCTTAGCTCCATTTCTTCCATAAGTTGAACCAATACTTTATTAATTTCTTTTGCTATATGTTTTAACTTGTCTATTTCATCATCTTTAGCAATATGAAGTAGTTTTACATGATCATCAGTAATTAAAGGATCGTTAAGGTCATCATTCTTATAGAAAAATTCGACTAATGGTTCTTCAAACACGTGCCCTTTTTCAAATCCTAATCGCTTAGTAATAGAACCAGTGGCGATGTTTCTCACTACGACTTCTAATGGGATAATATCAACTTGTTGTACTATTTGTTCTGTCTCTGAAAGTTGCTTAATGAAATGGTTATTGATGTCGTTACGAGTTAAATAATCAAATATAATTGATGTGATTTGATTATTTAACTTTCCTTTGCCGGCCATTGTGTCTTTTTTGGCTCCGTTGCCTGCGGTTACTTCATCTTTGTATTCTACTCGCAATTGATATTCTGTATCAGTAGTATAAACGCGTTTTGCTTTTCCTTCATATAATAATGACACTTATTTATCTCTCCCTTCGAACTTCATTAACATGTATTGTTCAGTTTGATTCACATCATCAGTAAGTAATGTCATATGCCCCATTTTTCTATCTGGTTTGCGTTGTGATTTACCATAGATATGAACGTGCCATTCAGGATGATTTGCAAATTCATTTTCAAGTAAATCTAAGTCGCGTCCGAGTAAATTCATCATTACTGCTGGTTTCAAGACTTCAATTTGTTGTGGGAGTCTCTGTCCTGTTACTGCTAAAATATGGGTATCAAATTGAGAAAAGTCACATGCTTCTATTGAATAGTGTCCAGAATTATGAGGGCGTGGTGCTATCTCATTAACGTAAAGATTATTTTCTTTATCTATAAAAAATTCAACAGTAAATGTACCTACAAAATGAATTGCATTGGTTATCTTATCCACTTCTTTACGCGCTTCATTTTCTTTATTGGATCTAGCAGGTACGACTGTTTTAAATAAGATTTGATTTCTATGTTCATTTTCTTGTAATGGAAAATAAGTTGTTTGTTGCTCATTTCCGATAGTTACTGTAAGAGAAACTTCCTTATCAATATCAAGGTATTGTTCCGCTACACACTCTTGATTAGAAATTAAATCAATCGCTTCATCTAAATTTGACTCATTTTCAACTAGGATTTGTCCTTTCCCATCATATCCACCAAAGCGAGTTTTAACGATGAATGGATACCCTAGTTCCTTAGAAGCTTGATATAAATCTTGTTTATTTTTTATTTGTAGAAAAGGAACGATTTGTGTTCCAGCATCTTTTAGTGTTTGCTTTTCAGTAAGACGATCTTGAAGTAACTGAATTGCTTGATAGCCTTGAGGTATATTGTAGTTTTCTGTAAGTTGTTTAAGTTGTTGTGAAGAAATATTTTCAAATTCATAAGTGATGACGTCTGAACTTTCACCTAGTTCTTTTAATGCTTGTTCGTCGTCATAATTAGCATGAATAAATTGATGTGCAACATAGCGACATGGACTGTCTTCGTTTGGATCAAGGACAATAACCTTAAAGCCCATTTTTTGTGCGGACTGTGCCATCATTTTCCCTAATTGTCCTCCACCAATAATTCCGATTGTTGAACCGAATTTCAGTTTATTGAAGCTCATTTTGCATTGCCTCCACTTTATTCACTAATGTTTTTTCATAATTTTCCAAATTCTTATGAACTGTGTTATCAGTCATACCAATCATTCTAGCTGCTAATATTCCAGCATTTTTTGCACCTGATTTACCTATAGCCGTAGTTGCTACCGGTATTCCACCAGGCATTTGTACTATAGATAATAAAGAATCTAACCCTTTTAAACTTTTTGACTCTATTGGCACACCTATGACAGGTAAAGTAGTCATTGACGCTACCATACCAGGTAAATGTGCTGCTCCACCGGCTCCAGCAATAATAATGTCATAGCCGTTTTGCTTTGCTTGACTAGCGAATTCAAACATAAGTTGTGGCGTACGATGAGCAGAAACCACTTTTTTATCGTACGGAATATCAAATTCATCTAACATCAAGCAACTCTCTTTCATAATCTCCCAGTCTGAAGAACTACCCATAATGACTGCTACTCTCACGTTTTACACCCTTTCAAAAGTTTGGATTGTGATAAGAATTAGTTGTATATTACAGATATAGCATAACAATCATAGGATAGTTTTTCAATCAAAAATCGAACTTTAATTATATTTTTAAATTTAATTTACGTCTTTTGACTATCAATTACTTTATAATTAATGTTAAAGTTAAGATATTAAAGAAATTAAAGGAGGAGTTTTAAGTGGTTGCTAAAGTATTAGATGGAAAACAAATAGCTAAGGAATATCGTCAAGGATTACAAGAACAAGTTGAATCTTTAAAAGAACGTGGTTTCACTCCAAAATTATCAGTTATTCTAGTTGGTAATGATGGCGCAAGTCAAAGTTATGTAAAATCTAAAAAGAAAGCTGCTGAAAAAATAGGAATGATTTCCGAAATTGTACATTTAGATGAATCAACATCAGAAGAAGACGTTCTAAAAGAGTTAGACAGACTTAACAACGATGATTCTGTGAGTGGAATTCTTGTTCAAGTTCCTCTACCGGAACAAGTGAGTGAACAAAAAGTTTTAGAATCTATTAATCCTGATAAAGACGTAGATGGTTTCCATCCTTCAAATATTGGTAAACTCTATATTGATGAGCAAACTTTTGTACCTTGTACACCATTAGGAATTATGGAAATTTTAAAACATGCGGATATTAATCTAGAAGGTAAACATGCTGTTGTAATAGGCAGAAGTCATATTGTTGGTCAACCTGTTTCAAAACTATTACTACAAAAGAATGCAACTGTAACTATTTTACATTCACGATCAAAAGATATGAGTAAACACTTAAAAGATGCAGACGTTATCGTCAGTGCAGTAGGTAAACCTGGCCTTGTAACTAAAGACGTGGTTAAAGAAGGTGCAGTAATTATTGATGTTGGTAATACACCTGATGAAAATGGCAAATTAAAAGGCGATGTAGAATATGAAGAAGTGAAAGAAATCGCCGGAGCAATTACACCTGTTCCAGGTGGTGTAGGACCATTAACAATTACTATGGTACTAAATAATACACTTATAGCAGAAAAAATGCGCAGAGGAATTGAATAAATCTCTACGCTCTATAACTTTCCATTCTTTAAATAAAAAAATTAACCATCTCAGTAATCATTTAAATACTGAGATGGTTTCTTCATTATATTATACAGTTACACTTAATTTAGGAATGAATGTTTCGTAATGAATTTTATTTGTATCTACATTCATTTCTTTTAATGCTTTTATAATTGATTGTAAGAAGTGAGTACCTCCACAAATATAAATTTCTGTTTCTTCATTAATATAGTCTTTAAGTTTTTCTTCATCTAGATAGCCTTCTGAGTTTTTATCATGTAGGTGATAATCAACAGATTCTTTAGTAGTTGCAATTTCATTAATTAATGATTCAAACGGTGCATCGTTAACATCATTAGTAACCTGAATAAATTGAGCTTTAGACCCATTTGTAACTGCTTCATTAAACATTGGTACTAAAGGGGTAACTCCTATACCAGATCCTAAGAATAATTGTTCGTTATTCAAGTTTTCTACTTTAAATGGACCTACTGGTGCAGATAAATTAATTGAATCACCTTCTACTAACTCATCATGTAATATAGTAGATACCTCTCCTTCATGCTCAGTTGTCACATCTCGTTTAACTGCAAATGTTAAATGTTGTTTGTCACCTTTTACTATTGAATAATGACGTTTTGCACGATACGGCATCTTTTCGCTACTTACATCTACGGTAATGTATTGACCTGGAACAAATTGACTTAAATCATGTTTATCTGAAACAACTGTGAAAGACTTAATATCTGAAGAAATATGTTTAATTTCTTCTATTTTAAATGGTTGGAAACCGTCCCAAGCCATTTGACTATAAATATCCTTTTCAACTGAAATAAATACATCAGCGATATCTTGATAGGCTTTCTTCCATGTTTTAATAATTTCATGATCATCATCTAATCCCACTACTTCTTTTATAGCTGCAATCAGATTTTCACCAACAATATCATATCCAGCAGGTGGTACTTGTAATGCACAGTGTTTATAAGCGATTTCTTTAACTACTGGCATAATATTTTCCAAATGCTCAATGTTAACTGCCGCAGCTAAAACACTTTGTGCAAGTGCAGTTGATTGAAGACCCTTTTGTTGGTTCGTTTGATTAAACATATTTTTTAATTCAGGATGTTGTTTAAACATTCTTTTATAGAAATGTGATGTAATTATTTCACCTTTATCCTGTAATACAGGAACAGTTTCTTTAATGATACTTTTTTCTTTTTCCGTTAACATTATTTCCACTCCCACATAAGGTCTCAAAAGGCCTATTAATTTATTGCAAGTTAATTCTATTCCTATTTTTCTAAAAAATAAATAAAATGCTAAAACCTTCACAAAACTTTCAATTTACATAATCTTTAATGAAATTTACTTAAAATATATTTAATTTTTATTAAAACTGGGGTATATTAAGACCATAGTATGATGTATAAATCTTAAATATAAAGTATATTAGATTTAAATCATAGATGACTATCAGACGGAGGTTAAGTTATGAATAAATTACTACAGTCATTATCAGCGCTTGGTGTTTCAGCTACCTTAGTAACGCCTAATTTGAATGCAGAAGCGACTACTAATACCGAACCTCAACTACGCGGGGTCAATGATATTGTAATTGAAAAAGGCCAAGATTATAATTTATTAAATGGTATAAGCGCATATGATAAAGAAGATGGTGACTTAACTCATAAAATCAAAGTCGACGGTCAGGTAGATACATCTAAAGTTGGAAAATATGAAGTTAAATATATAGTAACTGACTCTGATGGAGCAGAAAAAACATCTACGAGATATATTGAAGTAAAATAGAATCTTTCCTATTTAAAGTTGAGAATTTTCTCAACTTTTTTATTTGCAAAATCCCCCTCAACCCTTCAATTGATAACACTTCTCAATACATAAGTTGTATTACATGCAATTTTGTTAAATTTGTCTAATTTCACAAAATGTACACATAATTTTAACAAATCTTAAAATCCCCGTCATACCTTATATCAATGCTTATTCTTTACATATAACAACAAATTTTTTTTTACAGGTACTTGTAAATATTGTGTAATAAACTAAAATTAGTGGTAAGCCCTACATTTGTAGTATTAGGAGGTCAAAAAAAGTGTCAAAATTTAAGTCTTTGCTTCTATTATTTGGCACACTAATTTTACTTAGTGGCTGTTCAAATATAGAAGTTTTTAATGCAAAAGGGCCAGTAGCAAGTAGTCAGAAGTTCTTGATCATCTACTCAATCATCTTCATGCTTGTTATTGTTGTCGTTGTGCTTGCCATGTTTGCATTCTTTATTTATAAGTACAGTTATAATAAGAATGAAGTATCAGGCAAGATGCACCACAATTCTTTAATAGAAACAATTTGGTTTGTGGTACCTATCCTAATCGTTATTGCTTTAGCTGTACCAACAGTTAAAACATTATATGATTATGAGAAACCACCTCAAAAAGACAAAGACCCACTTGTGGTTTACGCAGTAAGCGCTGGTTACAAATGGTTCTTTGCTTACCCAGATCAACACATCGAGACTGTTAATACATTAACAATTCCTAAAGATCGTCCAGTCGTATTCAAGCTTCAAGCTATGGATACTATGACAAGTTTCTGGATTCCACAATTAGGTGGTCAGAAATATGCTATGACTGGTATGACAATGAATTGGACTTTAACAGCAGATCAATTAGGTACCTTCAGAGGTCGTAACTCTAACTTCAATGGTGACGGATTTGCTCGTCAAACATTTAAAGTTCACTCTGTAAGCCAAAATGATTTCGATAAATGGGTTAAAGAAGCTAAAGGTAAGAAAACATTAAATCAAGATACATTTGATAAACAACTCTTACCAAGCACACCTAATAAAGAATTAACATTCAATGGTACTCATATGGCGTTTGTTGACCCAGCAGCTGATCCAGAATATATCTTCTACGCTTATAAACGTTATAATTTCGTTCAGAAAGATCCTAACTTCACTGAAGAAAAAGATCTTTATAAAGATGTAAAAGATAAACCTGTTAAACCAGCTCGTAAGGTCAAAGTGACAAACGCGAACTATGAACGTCATGGTATGAAACCTATTATTCTCGGCAACAATGAAAAATATGACAATGAGTTCAAAAAAGAAGAGGACCATAACTCTAAAGAAATGGAAAAAATTTCTAAAGGAGCAAAAGACGAAAATGCGTCTAAACTTCAAAAAAAAGAACATGATGATCATGGAGGTGGACATTAATGAATTTTCCATGGGATGAATTACTCGTTAAAGGTAACTGGATGATTATCATGGCGCAAATTGCTGCCCCATTCTTAGTTATCGGACTTATCGCAGTAATTAGCTATTTTAAATTATGGAAATATCTATACAAAGAATGGTTCACATCCGTAGACCATAAAAAAATCGGTGTAATGTATTTAATCTGTGCCGTATTAATGTTCGTACGTGGTGGTATTGACGCGTTATTAATTCGTACTCAATTAACTATTCCAGATAATAAATTCTTGGAAGCAAACCACTATGATGAAATTTTCAGTACGCACGGTGTAATCATGATTATTTTCATGGCGATGCCTTTCATCTTTGGTTTATGGAATATCGTCGTTCCATTACAAATCGGTGCACGTGATGTTGCCTTCCCTGTAATGAACAACGTTAGTTTCTGGCTATTCTTTGCTGGTATGATTTTATTCAACCTATCATTTATCGTAGGTGGATCTCCAGCTGCAGGTTGGACTAACTATGCACCACTTGCTGGTGAATTTAGTCCTGGACCAGGAGTCAACTACTATTTAGTTGCAATACAAATTTCTGGTCTTGGTACATTAATGACTGGTATTAACTTCTTTGTAACAATACTTAGATGTAAAACTCCTACAATGAAGTTCATGCAAATGCCAATGTTTACTGTAACAACATTTATTACTACGCTTATCGTCATTTTAGCTTTCCCTGTTTTAACAGTTGCGTTAGCATTAATGACTACAGATAGAGTGTTCGGTACACACTTCTTCACAGTAGCAGATGGCGGTATGCCGATGTTATGGGCAAACTTCTTCTGGGTATGGGGGCACCCTGAGGTATACATCGTTATCTTGCCAGCATTCGGTATTTATTCAGAAATTATCCCAACTTTCGCACGTAAACGCCTATTCGGTCACCAAAGCATGGTTTGGGCGACTGCAGGTATCGCGTTCTTAAGTTTCTTAGTTTGGGTTCACCATTTCTTCACTATGGGTAATGGTGCGTTAATCAACTCATTCTTCTCAATTTCAACAATGTTAATCGGTGTGCCTACCGGAGTTAAATTATTTAACTGGTTACTAACATTGTATAAAGGTAGAATTACATTCGAGTCACCTATGTTATTCTCACTAGCATTCATCCCTAACTTCCTATTAGGTGGGGTTACAGGTGTAATGTTAGCGATGGCATCTGCTGACTATCAATATCACAACACTTATTTCTTAGTAGCCCACTTCCACTATACATTGGTTACTGGTGTAGTATTTGCCTGCTTAGCTGGTTTAATCTTCTGGTATCCAAAAATGATGGGTTACAAATTAAACGAAACATTAAACAAATGGTGCTTCTGGTTATTCATGATCGGATTTAACGTTTGTTTCTTACCTCAATTCGTACTCGGATTAGATGGTATGCCACGTCGTTTATACACTTACATGCCTTCTGATGGTTGGTGGTTATTAAACTTCATCTCAACTATCGGTGCATTATTAATGGGAATTGGTTTCCTATTCTTAGTTGCAAGTATCGTCTATGCTCATATCAAAGCACCACGTGAAGCAACTGGTGATAACTGGGATGGACTTGGTCGTACTTTAGAGTGGTCAACAGCTTCAGCTATTCCACCTAAATACAACTTTGCAATCACTCCAGATTGGAATGACTACGATACTTTTGTTGATATGAAAGAACATGGTCGTCATTACTTAGACAACCATAATTACAAAGATATTCATATGCCTAACGATACTCCAGTAGGTTTCTGGATGGGTATCTTCTTTACAATCGGTGGTTTCTTCTTAATCTTTGAAACACTCGTTCCTGCAATTATCTGCTTAGCAGGTATCTTTGGAACTATGATTTGGAGAAGTTTCCAAATTGATCATGGTTACCACATCCATGCTTCTGAAGTTGCAGAAACTGAAAAACGTTTAAGAGAAGCTCGTATTAAAGAAAGGGAGGCTGTAAGTCATGAGTCATGATACTAATACAATCGATTCACGTAGTCATGAAGGCGAATTAAATAAACTTGGCTTCTGGATTTTCCTTACAGCTGAATTCGCGTTATTCGGTACCCTATTCGCAACGTTATTAACTTTGCAACACGGTGGCGATTACGCTCACAAAATGACTACAGAGTTATTTGAATTGCCTCTTGTACTAATTATGACATTCTCATTATTATTAAGTTCTTACACTTGTGGTATTGCAATTTACTACATGCGTAAAGAGAAACAGAACTTAATGATGATTTGGATGATTATCACTGTATTATTAGGGCTTGTATTCGTAGGTTTTGAAATTTACGAATTCGCACACTATGCACAAGAAGGAGTAAATCCTACTATCGGTTCCTTCTGGTCTAGTTTCTTCATCCTATTAGGTACGCACGGATGTCACGTATCAGTAGGTATTGTTTGGATCATTTGTTTATTAATCCAAATCGGAACTCGCGGTTTAGATTCATACAATGCTCCTAAATTATTTATAGTAAGTTTATACTGGCACTTCTTAGATGTTGTTTGGATCTTCATCTTCACTGCCGTATATATGATAGGGATGGTGTATAGCGGATGAATACAATCGTAAAACATACTGTCGGTTTCATTGCTTCAATCGTTTTAACGCTTTTAGCAGTTTTCGTAACACTATACACATCAATGACATTCCATGCTAAGGTAACAATTATCTTTGGTTTTGCTTTTATCCAAGCTGCAGTTCAATTATTAATGTTCATGCACTTAACTGAAGGTAAAGATGGTCGAGTTCAATCATTCAAAGTTATCTTCGCAATCATCATTACCCTAGCTATCGTTATTGGTACGTATTGGGTAATGCAAGGTGGTCACTCTCACCACTTATAAAACTGAGGTAAAGATTATCAAGCTCATGGCTTAGTTAATCAACACGCAAGCTAGCATATATATGTTAGCTTGCTTTTTTTATTGTCGAAATTATGATGATACAATGATACGCTTAATGGGAAGTTCATTTTTAGGAGGCGAATTAATATAATGGTAACCCCAATAATTATTGATACTGATCCTGGTATAGATGATGCTGCAGCAATCAGTTTGGGTTTATGTCATCCAGAATTTGATGTAAAAATGATTACTACTGTGAATGGGAATGTAGGTATTGAGAAGACTACCGCAAATGCTTTAAAGCTTAAACATTTCTTTAATAGTGATGTGCCTGTTCATAGAGGTGCATCAAAACCCTTATTAAACGAAATTGTCGACGCTGCACCAGTTCATGGAGAATCTGGTATGGATGGCTATGACTTTCCCCCACTTGCGCAAAAGGATTTGGCATCTACCCACGCTGTTGAAGCTATGAAAGAAACAATTTTAAAGAGCGAGAATCCTATGACTATCATTGCAATTGGTCCATTGACTAATATAGCAATACTCCTTTCTACATATCCTGAAGTAACTGATTACATTAAAGAAATTGTTCTTATGGGTGGTAGTACAGGAAGAGGAAACGTCACGCCTCTAGCAGAATTTAATATTTATTGTGATCCTGAAGCTGCGCAAGTGGTATTTAACTCTGGATTGCCTCTGACAATGATAGGATTAGACTTAGCTAGAGAAGCCATATTTACACATGATTACGTTAAAAGCTTTAAAAATCAAAATGAAACAGGACAAATGTTACATGATTTATTTCAACACTATCGAAGCGAAGACTTCGAATATGGCGTTAAAATTTATGATGTGTTTACTATTTTGTATTTACTGCAACCTCAAGCATTTAATGTCAAAGAAGCAGATGTTCAAATAGAATTAGCTGGTCATTACACTAAAGGAGCAACTGTTGTAGATTTCGAATCTCAATATCCTAATTGTACAGTTGTACTCTCACCTGTAGATAAAGATTACGAAGATTTATTCCTTAACGCACTGAGCTATTGTAAATAGTAAGGTATATATATTGAACTATATATTAAAAAAATCAGACTGAGATAATAGTTAATTTCTCAGTCTGATTTAATATATTGGCTAAAAATATCTTTATTGAATATGCGTGGTTTTTATTCTAATCGTCTTTTTAGGTGAATATCTAATGATTTGTACGCTGTTTTTCTTGAACTTTAACACCTGGTGTATTATAAGGTTTCTTTTGATTAAGAATATTATAGAAAATATGTCTCATTTTATCTTCATTAGGCACGAAGCCGTTAGTATTTTTAATATTAGTACCTAATATAGCAACATAACGGTCATTAAAGTATACAGTAAATGTTTGGCCAAAGAACACGCCATTCACTCTATTAAGATATGGCGTAACATAGAAGCCATATCGATATTCTTCAGGATACTCTTCAGTACCAAATTCATGTAGCATTGGATTTGTCACATTAGAGCTAAATAATTTATCTTGTTGTAACTTATTAATAAGTTTACCCATATCGTAAGGTGCCATATATAGGTTCCCTGCACCAAAATATTGATCTAGTACATTAGGACGTAAGAATGAAAATGAATCATTCTTAAATTTATAACCTTTAGCCATTTCATTTTGTAATGGCTTCTCATCGTAAAAAGCAGAATGCTCTAGATGAAATTTATTACCAAGACGTTCGTAATAATTTTGTACGTATGGTTTCCCTGTTACCTTCTCAATCACTTTAGCTAGGACTAAATAGTTTGCATCATTATAACTATGTTTATGATAAACTTTATCATCAATTCCACGTTTCTGAATAGATAATACTGCTTGATCTAAGTTTTTAATGTTTGTTGAAGCTTCGTATTTGTATAATCCACTTTTATGTAACATTAAATCTTTAATTGTTATTTCTTTATCTGTTTTAAACCAAGGTAAATATTTCGTTACAGGTGCATTTAAATCCACCTTATGTTCTAGCTCTAATTGTTTAAGCATTAATCCCGTTGTGAATTTTTGAGAAGAACCAATAAGATACATTGTATTAGCAGTATTTTTCTTACCTTTTTCAATGTCTTTATAACCATATCCTTTATTCATTTTCAATTTACCATTATCAAATATAGCTACTGTACCATTGAAATGCGTTTCTTTTAAATACTTATCAATTTGGCCATACATTGGTTCTTTTTTATCAACTATTGTTTTTAACTTCTCAGGCGCTTTAACTGACTTATCTCTTTTTTCAATATAATTAGTGTTATCGCTTTGATTCTTTAATACTTGCGTTTCTACTTCATGATGTTTACTCCATTTAAATCCTAATATTCCAACTAATACAATCAGTGTAACTAGTACGATTATAAAAAAGATTATTTTAAATTTATTAAGTTTCATTTTTCTTGTTAGCCTCACACATTCATGTCTTTAATATTCAATATAAGTCTCTTGGAATTCTTTAATTAAACTATCAATGTTATTTACGTTTAGTGAAAAATATATCTTAATTTTAGGCTCTGTACCTGATGGCCTAATAGCTATAAAACCTTCATCAAATATTAGACGTATTAAGTTTGCATTAGGTAAGTAAGTGGCTTTTTCTTTCCCACTTTCTATATACTTAATTGTTCCTAATTGATAATCCTCAATTGCTTTTACATCTAACCCACACACTTGATGTATTTCTTTATTTCTAAATGAATTTATAATTGTTTCTATTTTACGCTGCCCATCCGCACCTTCAAATACAGGACTTAAATTAACATTTTGATAATGACCGACTGTACGATATATATCATCAAGTGTATCTTTTAAAGTAATATTATTTTCGTAAAGTAGATTTTTAAATTTGATGATTAAAGGTACGATTTGAAGAGCATCTTTATCTCTTACAAATGGTTCAACCATATAGCCATTACTTTCTTCAAATGCTAACAATAGTTTTTCATTAGTATGGCTCTTATCATTTAAAATTTCCGAAATATACTTAAATCCTGTAAGCACATTATAAACATTAACATTTAAAACATCCGCCAATTTTTCACTTAGTTCACTAGTTACTATGGACTTAACAATATATAAATCTTCATATGAAGCATCAATTAGGTCTTGATACCTTAATTTCATTAATATAAGTCCTAATTCATTACCATTGAAAAATTTATATTCTCCATTATCTAAACGTTCTACTATCCCTAATCTATCTGCGTCAGGATCAGTAGCAATAATGAGTTGTGCATCACTTTCTTCAGCTAGCTTCTTCCCTACTTCAAATGCGGATTCGTCCTCAGGGTTAGGACTATTTAGTGTAGGAAATGTTCCGTCAGGAATAGATTGTGATTGAGCAATAACATAATTATCATAATTGAGTTTGTCCAAAATGTCAGAAACTATAGGCAAACTTGTTCCATGTAGACTAGTTAGTACTGTTTTAGCATTCTTTTTTTCAATGTTTCCCGTAGCCCTAATAACTTCATTTATGTAATTATTTCTAACATCTTTGCTTGCAAAATTAATTTGATCTTTAGCTACTAACTTATCAAAGCTACCGATTTCTATATCTAATGGATTTTCAATTTCGTCTATATAACTACTTAAAATTTCAGAGTCTTTAGGTAATAGTTGCCCACCATATTCATTATAAACTTTAATACCATTATAATTTTTGGGATTGTGGCTTGCTGTTATCATTACCCCACCATCTGCCCCGTAATATCTTATAGCATGAGAGAGTTCAGGTGTAGATTTATAGCTTTCTGCAGTGATAACTTTAACTCCGTTATCAGCTAATATTGTAGATAGTTCTTTAGAGAAAGCTTCTGAAAGTAATCTAGAATCGTAAAAGACAACAATAGTTGCTTCATTAGAATTTGCTTTTATAAATTTTGCTAAGCCTAAAGCTACTTTTCTTACCGTGAAAGCGTTCATTCTACCAGGACCAATGCCAAACTTCCCTCTAATTCCAGCAGTCCCAAAAGATAACTGTGTTGTTAACCCTTCTTCTATTTCTCTTTCGTTCTGTTGCTCATAAAACGATTGAATTAAACTTTCATCCAAACGTTTTATCCATTCTTGTTTCATTAGTAATCTCCTTTCTTATAAACAATCAATGTAAAGGAAAGTAGCACGTCGAATCTATGGTGAAAATTTGATAATTGAAATTGTATTTGATAATTGTTTTTACAAATTTTATATATTTGATTAGCTATGCATTATTATAACTTAATGACATAGATAAATCACTTTAATTAGATAATACGCTTATTTAAAAATAATTCTATAGTACTTTAGTACCATAAAGGGTTTTACAGAAATTTATTTCCATACTTATAGAAAAAATAATGTAAATTTAGTTTTAAGATTGTAAAATTAATGTGAAGCTATGAGTTGTAATTTTGCTTATAAAGTAATACAATTTAAGGCTATAGTGCATAAATACAAAAGTAAAAACGTATCTCATAACTATATACAAATTTCAGCACATAAATATAAATTTTAATAATAAAATAGGAGCACTTACGATGAACAAATTTTTAAAGTATTTTTTAATATTATTAACATTCGTTCTTGTCGTCGTTCCAATCATATTTGCTACTCAATTATATAAAAGTTCAGAATCTGCTTTTGAAAAGTCTCAAGATCAACATAATGCGCAACGTCAATCCACTTTAAGAGATTCAAAAGTAAATCCTGAAAAGCAACCTATTTCTATTTTATTTTTAGGAATAGATGATAATGAAGGCAGAGAAAAGAACGGACAAAGTATTGAACACTCTAGATCAGATGCAATGATTTTATCAACATTTAATCAAAAGAAACATCAAATTAGAATGTTAAGTATTCCACGCGATACAATTAGTTATATACCAAAAGTAGGCTATTATGATAAAATCACTCACGCTCATGCATACGGTGGTCCTATAGCTGCTATGGACTCTGTTGAAGCGACAATGAATGTACCAGTAGATTACTATGTTCGAATTAATATGAAAGCATTTGTTGAAGCTGTTGATGAATTAGGCGGTATTTATTATGATGTGCCTTATAATTTAAATGAACCAAATAGTGACGATACCGGCAGAATAAAAATTAAAAAAGGCTATCAAAAATTAAATGGTGACCAAGCTTTAGCTGTAGCTCGAACAAGACATCATGATTCAGATTTAAAACGTGGTCAAAGACAAATGGACTTAATAAAAATTCTTTTCCAAAAAGCCCAAAGTTTAGATTCAATTGATAAATTAGATAATGTAGTTGAAATCGTTGGTAAAAATGCTAAACATAATCTCACTAAAAAGGAAATTCAATCATTAGCTAAGATGTATCTTACAGGTAACACAGATATAAAAACATCTCAACTTGAAGGTAAAGACGATTATTTAGATGGTATTTATTACTATAATCCAAGTGTTAAAAGTATAATGAAATATTCAAATATCTTGCGCTCTGATTTAGGCTTATCTAAAATAACAGATAAAGACGACTTTTTAGACCATAGAGTTATCAAACATTATGGTTCACTCGTCCCATTAACAGAGTTAAGTGATAGTTTATTACGTCAAAATCAAAAAGACACAACAAGCGATGATGACAATAATAACAACGATACAATGAATGATAACTCAAATAACGAAGCAACATTCAACAATAACGATCAAAATGATGGTCAAGAAGATACAAGTAATAATAATCAAACAACTGATGACAACAATTACCAAAATCAATATCAACAAAATAATGAGCAAAATAACACATTAAATGATGATGCTAATATGAATGTTCAATAACTATTTATTAATCATGTTTACATCGCAGTTATTTAATTAGGAGAGGAGCTTATACAATGAGTCGCAAAACATATGAAAAGGTCGCTAATATTAATGGCATGTTTAATATGTTGGAACAACAAATTGTTCATAGTAAAGACATGGCCCTATTTCGTAATGAATTCTTCTATGTCAATCATGAGCATAGAGAAAACTACGAAGCATTACTTGTTTACTATAAAAACAGTTTCGATAATCCAGTCGTCGACGGCGCTTGTTATATTGTCGCCCTTCCTGAGATTTTCAATAAAGTAGATGTATTCGAATCTGACTTACCTTTCACATGGGTTTATGATGAAAATGGTATAACTGAAACTATGAAAAGTATTAGCGTACCTTTACAATACCTAATCGCTGCTGCACTTGAAGTGACAGACGTTAACTTGTTTAAACCATCTGGCTTTACGATGGGCATGAATAACTGGAATATAGCGCAATTAAGAATTTTTTGGCAATATTGCGCCATTGTACGAAAAGAAGCTCTATAAATGAAACATTCAGAGTGTTTTAATATAACTCTAACTTTCCGCTAACATTGCTTTTAACTATGTTAGCGGTTTTTTTATAAATAATTTTTTGATTCTTGGATGTGCCATCTCTTCTAGAATGAAATTTTTATTAAAAAACTGTTCAATTTGTGATTTAATTACATGATTTTGGGAATTATTAGAGATACTGGAGGTTTTAAATGTTTAAGAAAGTTATTAATGAAGACATGTTGAATGATTGTTTTATGATAAGAAAAAAAGTTTTCGTCAAAGAACAACACGTCCCTGAGGAGAATGAAATAGATAATTTTGAAGAAATATCATATCACATAATTGGTTATACAAAAGATGGTGATCCGTTTGCTACCGCTAGAATTAGACCTATTAAAGAAAAGTTAGGAAAAGTGGAACGTGTAGCTATCATTAAAGAACATAGAGGATTGGGTTACGGTAAACTATTAATGAACTCTATTGAAGAATTAGCTAATGATTTAAACTTTGACGAATTAACTATGCATGCACAAACACATGCGCAAACTTTTTACGAAAAAATCGGTTATAAAGCATTCGGGAATACTTTCATTGAAGAAAATATCGAACACATCAGAATGAATAAAGCAATATAACAACTTTTTATATTCAATTTTCAACTTTGCACAAACTTAAAAATGTAATATTTAATATGCATTTTACACTAATGAAAATGAATAGAAAACGCGTAATTAATGCTTTAACTGTATAAATACTAAAATAATTATCAGTTAGTCATAGGTTAAAGTTTGATTACAAAACTGTTAAAAGTAATACAGATATTACAACTAATATTATAATTGGTACAAAATAAAATATATTATGAGGAGTAAATAAAAATATGACGAAGAAATTCAACTACAAATTACCGTCAATGGTTGCATTAACGTTATTTGGAACTGCCTTCACTGCTCACCACGCACACGCCGCAGAAAACACTCAAGATCAAACAAACAATAAAAACGTATTGGATGACCAAGCTACTCTTAAACAAGCTGAACAAGTTAAAGAGAAAGTCTCTCAACCAGCACAAAATGTTTCAGGAACTCAAACTTATCAAGATCCTACGAAAGTTCAATCAAATGATGATACCACTTCAAATACATACGATGCCTCACTAGATGAATTAAACGGTTCTTCAAGTAAAACTTCTCAAGATCAATCGAACAATTCAGCTCAAACTGACCAACAAACTCAAGATGCTAACGTAACAATTTCAAATAAAGAAGATGCTAGCACACAAGATGATCATAAGGAAGCTTCACAATCTGAACAACATGAACAACATGAACAAGATGCAACTAGTCCTTCTACTAAAGAAGACTTAAAATCAGATAATAATGAAGATGTTTCACAACCTGAACAACAAAATCATGAATCTAGCTTGGACAAAAATGAAGTTACTTCACAATCTGAAGAAGTAGCTCACCCATCAAATACTGAAGATTCAAAATCAAATGAGAGTCAACAAGTAGACAACTCATCTACAAACGAGCAATATGCATCTCAAACACAAAGTAATGACAATAAAGAGTTAGATACTACTCAATCATCATTAAACAAAACTAATGAAAAGGAAAATAGTGAGACTTCTATTTCTAATTCAAGTCATTCTAATCATCAAACAACTAAAAATTCTAATAGTCAACAACCAACTGATGAAGAAACTAATCAATCAAGCGCTAAAGTAAGTAGCACTAATCAATCAGGGTATAATTTTGACTATGACGAAGATGATGAGACTGAAGATACAGATGTATCTAATGTTCAAGCTTCAACATCTAATGAAGCAGATTCTCATACAACTCGAACTAATAATGATAAGCAGCCTCAAATCACGTCATTAACTGCTCAAGCTAAAGAGGACAATAGTTCAGAGCCTAAAGCTGAATCTAATAAATCTAAAAATAATGAATCAACTAATAAAGCTACAACAACTAGTGTGAAATCAACTAACAGTACCGCTACTACTAGTTCAAACAAATCAACTAATGAAAAAGCTACTTCTAATAATGATAAAAAAGTGACTACATTTAGTTCAGTAGCTAAACCTAGAATGATGTATTCAGTAAATAAGAAAACGACATCTAAAGCCACTTCTTCTTTACCTAAATACACACCTCAAGTTAATTCGTCAATCAATAATTATATTCGTAAGAACAATTTCAAAGCACCTCAAATTGAAGAAAACTATACTTCATATTTCCCTAAATATGGTTATAGATATGGTGTAGGTCGTCCTGAGGGAATCGTAGTACATGACACTGCAAATGAGAACTCTACAATTGATGGCGAAATTAATTTTATGAAGAATAATTATGAATCAGCATTTGTACATGCATTTGTTGACGGCAATAGAATTGTTGAAACTGCGCCAACTGATTATTTATCTTGGGGCGCAGGTCCAGCTGGTAACGAGCGTTTTATTAATGTTGAAATTGTTCATACACATGATTACGCTTCATTTGCGCGCTCTATGAATAACTACGCAGACTATGCTGCAACTCAACTTGTTTATTATGGTTTAAAACCAGATAGCGCTGAGAATGATGGTCAAGGTACAGTATGGACTCACTATGCAATTAGCCGATGGTTAGGTGGTACAGACCATGCAGACCCTCATCAATATTTCAGTAATCATAATTACAGTTATGCTGAACTTTATGATCTAATTAATGAAAAATACTTAATTAAAACTGGACAAGTTGCACCTTGGGGTACTACTTCTTCAAGTTCAACTAAACCATCAGGTGGTTCAAGTTCATCAAGTAGCGATAAATTAACTGTAAAAGCTAATAGTGGTGTCGCTCAAATCAAACCTAGCAACAGTGGATTATATACTACAGTCTACGATTCTAAAGGACATTCTACTGATCAAGCTCAAAAAACTTTATCTGTAACTAAATCTGCAACTTTAGGTAATAATAAATTTTATCTTGTTGGAGATTATAATAGCGGTAAAAAGTATGGTTGGGTTAAACAAAGCGATGTCGTTTACAACACAGCGAAATCACCTGTTAAAGTAAACCAAACTTTCAATGTGAAAGCAGGTTCAACACTTTACACTGTACCATGGGGGACACCAAGCCAAGTAGCTAGTAAAGTTTCAGGTTCTGGTAACCAAACATTTAAAGCTACAAAACAACAACAAATTGATAAAGCTATTTATTTATACGGTACAGTAAATGGTAAATCTGGTTGGATTAGTAAGTATTATTTAACTACTCCATCATCAAGTAGCAATTCAACTAAACCATCAAGTGGTTCAAGTTCTTCATCAACTAGTAATAATAAATTAACTGTATCTGCAAATAGCGGTGTTGCTCAAATTAAATCTAAAAATAATGGCGTTTATACAACTGTTTATGACAATAAAGGTAAAAAAACAGACCAAGTACAACGTACTTTAGCTGTTACAAAATCAGCTACTTTAGGTAATGATAAATTCTACCTAGTTGAAGACTATAACACTGGTAAAAAATATGGTTGGGTTAAACAAAGTGATGTAGTGTATAACACAGCGAAATCACCTGTTAAAGTGAACGCAACTTATACTATTAAACCTGGCGTTAAATTATATACGGTACCTTGGGGTACATTTAATCAAGAAGCTAGTAAAGTTTCAGGTTCTGGCAACCAAACATTCAAAGCTACGAAACAACAACAAATCGACAAAGCTACTTATTTATATGGAACGGTCAATGGTAAATCTGGTTGGGTAAGTAAATATTATTTAACTGCACCAACTCAATCTAAAGTTGAAACGAGCAGTAAAGTCACAACTGCGAATAGAGCTGCTTCAACTCAATCAACATCTAAAGCAACTCAAAGTGCAACAACTCAAACTATAAATAAAGTAGCACAGGTTAAAGCTAATAATTCAGGTATCAGAACATCTGTTTATGATAAAACAGCTAAAAGCGGCGCTAAATATGCTAACCGTACCTTTGTTATTAGCAAACAACGTACTGAAGGTAACAACACTTATGTTTTACTTCAAGACAGCACTCAAAATACACCTTTAGGTTGGGTAAACATTAAAGATGTTACAAGCCAAAACTTAGGTAAACAAACAAAATCTACAGGTAAATATAAAGTTAATTCAGAAAACAACGGATTATATTCTATTGCTTGGGGCACGAAGAACCAACAACTTCTTTCATCAAAAATGATTTCAAATAAAGCGTTTAGTGCTGCTAGATCGGTATATGTTGGAAAAGAATTATTCTTATATGGAACAGTTGATAACAGAACAGGTTGGATAGCAGCTAAAGACTTAACTCAAAATAGTACTGATGCTCAAGCTACTCCATATCATTACACGTTTGTTGTAAATAATAATAAGGGTTACTACTATAATGATGTTGCAAATAACGCCCATTATTCACTCAACTCTTATTACAATCAACCATTCTTTGTATCGAAACAAATGAAAGTCGACGGTGTAACTTGGTATTATGGTCAATTAACAAATGGTAAATATGTATGGATTAAATCAACTGACTTGTCTAAAGAGTCAATCAGATACGTTAAAACTGGTATGACTTTAACAAAAGCAGCAAATATTCAAAATAATTCATACTATAACCCTCAAGTTCAAAGAACAGCAGGAAAATGGGAAGATGCTAATTATGATGAAATTAAAAACGCTATGGATCCTATTAGATTAGCTAAAGACGATGAGTATAAATATCAATTCTTACTTTTAGACCAACCACAATATTTACCAGTTTCAGCACTTAATAAATTGCTAGAAGGTAAAGGTGTTCTAGAAGGACAAGGCGCGTCATTTAGCCAAGCTGCTAAAAAGTATGGTATTAATGAGATTTATTTAATATCTCACGCTTTAATAGAAACTGGTAATGGTACTTCTGATTTAGCTAAAGGTGGAGACATTGTTAACGGTAAATTCACTAATAAATCAGCTAAAAAATATCACAATGTATTTGGTATAGGCGCATACGATGATAATCCTTTAATAGAAGGCATTAAATATGCAAAAGAAGCTGGTTGGGATTCAGTTTCCAAAGCTATTGTTGGCGGAGCTAAATTTATTGGTCAATCTTATGTCAAAGCCGGACAAAATACGCTTTATAAAATGCGTTGGAACCCTGCACATCCAGGTACACATCAATACGCTACAGATATTAACTGGGCTAATTTAAACGCTCAAGTTATTAAAGGTTTCTACGATAAAATGGGTGAAGTTGGTAAATACTTTGAAATCCCACAATACAATAAATAATTAGTAATTCTAATTAGGGCATCTCTTAAGTAAAATAACTTAGAGGTGCCCTTTTTCCATTTTTAACTCATTTTGAACTTACGTCTCGTTATGAATAAAAAAATAAGCAACTTATATCAGTAATAAAATATTACTTATAAGTTACTTACCTTTTTAGTCAAATATTTGTTTAGATGTATATTGCACTTTAAAGCAAAAATTAAAATAATTACTAAACTAAATATAAATATGTCTACTGTTCAGTTTATCTAATAATTGATTAAGACTTTCTATTTCTTTAGGTGTTAAACATTGGCATCTCGCTTCGATTAATTCACATCTTGCTGTATTAATTTGTTGAATAAGTGCGCGAGCCTCATCAGTTAATATTAACTCTTTACAACGTAAGTCTTCATGAGATTGTTGACTTGTAATATAACCTTTAAGTACTAGCTTTTTAATCCATCTTGAAACGATAGATTGCTCTCGGCTAATCTTCATAGTTAAATCATATTGTGATAAGCGATCATAATTATATAAAATACGTAATAATTCTAACTGTTCAGCGGTTATATCTGTACGTTGACCGAAACGTCTGTTTACTAAATTTAAATCATTATTTGTGAGTGTGATAAGTTTTTCAAGTTGTTTATACATGTTGTTCTACTCCACTATTTAAGGTTGTTAATATTATATGCTTTATTTATAAAATATACAATACTATTATACACTTTGCACAAATTCGTTGCATATCTACCTAAAAGTATACTAAATTATAATAAGTCTATTCAGAGAGAAAAAGGAGACGCTTTATGACAGCTATCAAAGATAGGGATTATTTTTTCGATAATGCCCGTGCATTTTTAATATTTCTAGTTGTCTTTGGACATCTTTTACAACCTTATACTTCCGAAGATAAATTTTTATCAGCATTATACCTACTCATTTATAGTTTTCATATGCCTACATTCTTATTTATTTCGGGATATTTTGCGAAAAATCTTGATAAACCACACTACCTAGAGAAGATCGCTAAAAAATTACTAGTACCTTATATCATTTTTTTCGCATTCTTTTCAATATATTATTACTTAACTGGCAAGGAAGACGCTATACAGTTAGATCCATTTAACCCGGTCTTTGCCCTATGGTTCTTACTCACGCTATTCTTCTTCCATGTTGTATTAGTTATCGTGCGTAGATACAATCCATATATTGTTTTATCTGTTGCTATATTAGTTTCTGTGCTTGCAGGATTTTCAGGTAATATAGATAGTTATATGAGTATTTCTAGAACAATCGTCTTCTTTCCTATCTTCTATATAGGACATTTAGTCACTAAAGAACAAACAATGAAAGTAAGAAATAAAAAATGGGTACCCTTATCAATCATTATACTTATTGGTTTCTTTATAGGGTATGTTCTGCACCCTATTAATGGCGATTGGTTACTTGGCAGTTCGCCTTATATATCACTTGAAAACCATGGTGGTGATATGTATAGTCCATTTAAACGATTAATACACTACATCATTATTCTAATAACTATGAGTGCATTCTTAAATCTGACATCACAGAAGAAGCGTTTCTACACATATATTGGACGTAGAACGATGTTTGTATATTTGTTACATGGCATTGTCATTGGTATATTAAGAGGCTTTGCTATTTATCCATTTAAAGATACAGTTTCGATATTCACATATTTATTCTTAATCGTTACTTCACTGATTATCGTGTTCGTAATATCATCAAGATTTGTGTGTAAATGGACTAATCCAGTCATCAACTTGCGCAAACCAGCGGATTTCAAAGACTAACAATTTCATTATAACTCATAGATGTATTTTTATACCGAAATGTAGTACTTAAAATATGTTATGATAGTAATAATTTGAAAGAATTATGAGACTATTTTAACAATTCAAATACTACATTTTGGTATTTTTTTAGAGGTGTTTTTCGAAAATGAAGTTATCATTAAATACAAATTCAAAATTTTTAAGAGCGCCAAGTATACGTCAATTTTCAAACAGAATGAAACACATTGATGATTGTGTGAACTTAACTATTGGACAACCAGATTTTCCAATGCCTGACGTTGTTAAAGAAGCTTACATCAGTGCAATTAGAGAAGATAAGACAAGTTATTCGCACAATAAAGGCCTCTCTGAAACACGACAAGCAATTAGTAACTATTTCAAGAATAAATATGGGTTCGAATATAGTGAAGAAGAAATTATTATTACTAATGGAGCTAGTGAAGCGCTAGATACATCTTTGAGAAGTATTATTGAACCCGGCGATGAAATTTTAATTCCAGGGCCAGTATACGCAGGATATATACCACTTATTGAAACATTAGGTGGCATTCCTATTTACATGGATACCACACAATCAGAATTTAAAGTGACACCGGAACTCATTAATAAACATATTACAGAGAAAACCAAAGCTATTCTACTTAACTACCCTACTAACCCTACAGGCGTTATACTTGAACGCTCAGAGGTAAAAGCCATAGTAGATACACTTGTAGATAAAAACCTTTTTATTATTAGCGATGAAATCTACGCTGAAAATACATTTAAAGGCGCTCATACATCCTTCGCGGAATTCGAAGAAATTCGAGATCAATTGTTACTCATTGGAGGCTTAAGTAAATCGCATTCAGCTACAGGTATTCGTATAGGTTTCCTCATTGGTCCAGAATACTTAATTGAAAAGTTAACGTTTATGCACGCGTATAATTGTATTTGTGCCAATGTTCCCGCTCAAATTGCTTGTATCGCTGCTTTAAATGAAGGATTAGAGGCACCACAATACATGAATGATGCTTACATTAAACGTCGTGATTATTTAAAAAATAAACTTGAATCACTTGGTTTTGAATTAACAGCTCAACCGGAAGGCGCATTTTATATTTTTCCAAGTATAAAGAAATTCACTGAAAATGATTTCGATTTTTGCGTAGATGTACTTGAACAAGCACATGTCGCAATGGTTCCTGGCTCATCGTTCACAGATATGGGTAAAGGATATATTAGAATTTCATATGCTTATGAGATGGATATGCTCAAAGAAGGAATGCGTCGTCTAGAGAACTATTTAAACCAAAATTATCCTGATAAGATGAAATAAAATACTTGTAGGGTAAGCATTTCTCAACTAAAAAAGATAACTATGAATATAAAAATCCACTTGATCGACATCAATCAAGTGGATTTATCTATATTCTCACTAAACGCTTATGGGAATTTAGGGAATTGGTCGAAGTCAGGATCACGTTTTTCTTTGAAAGCATCGCGTCCTTCTTTCGCTTCATCAGTTGTGTAGTAAAGTAGTGTTGCGTCTCCAGCCATTTGTTGTAAACCAGCTAAGCCATCTGTATCGGCATTCATTGCTGCTTTTAAGAAACGTAAAGCAGTTGGAGAATGTTTCATCATGTCTTTACACCATTGAACTGTTTCGTCTTCAACTTTATCTAAAGGTACTACCGTATTAACTAAGCCCATATCTAGAGCTTCTTGAGCATTGTATTGACGACATAAGTACCAAATTTCTCTCGCTTTTTTATGACCAACGATACGTGCTAAGTAACCAGAACCATAACCAGCATCGAATGAACCTACTTTAGGTCCAGTTTGACCAAAGATTGCATTGTCTGCCGCGATTGTTAAATCACAAACTACATTTAATACGTTACCGCCACCAATGGCATAGCCTCTAACCATTGCGATAACAGGTTTTGGAATAACGCGAATTAAACGTTGTAAATCTAGCACATTTAAACGAGGAATCTCATCGTCACCTACGTAACCACCGTGACCACGTTTCTTTTGATCTCCGCCTGAACAGAACGCTTTGTCGCCTTCACCAGTTAAGATAATAACTGAAATATTTTGATCATCACGCGCACGTGAAAATGCATCAATCATTTCAGCTACTGTTTTAGGTGTAAACGCATTACGTACTTCAGGACGATTAATCGTTACCTTAGCAATCCCTTCGAAAAATTCATATTTTATTTCATCATATTCTCTAAGTGTTTCCCACTGTCTAGTCATTTTGCTCCTCCTTAAAAAAACCTAATATTATTGTATCAAATTCCGTACTATCTTCCACATGAATTGTATGTCCAACACCTGAAACTTGTACAGTTCGACTATTAGGTATCTCTTCTTTTAATTTCTGTCCTATTTGAACAAACTTTTCATCTTTTTCACCTGTCAAAATTAACGTACGAACACGAAGCGACGACACTTGTGGCCAAAGATTCGGCATATTGCCCGTACCATAATCCCGAAGCGCTTTAGCCAACCTCACAGGATTCTGACTCATTCGATTCGCCCTAATAGCCTTCCGTACCTCAGCATCCAATTCATACTGCGACCGGAAAAGCGGCAACTTCTCCCAATCATTCACGAAGATTTCCAATCCAGCAATTTCAAGTACCTTCGCACGAGCCGCATCCACTTGAACACGTTCCACTTTATCCGCTTCCGATTGAATCCCCGCTGAAGTACTTTCTAAGAGCAACCCACGCAGCGCTACACTGCCATTTAAAGCATAGTATAGCGCTACGCGGCCGCCCATAGAATAACCAAGAAGGCACACGTCATACATGCTATATTGACTCAGTACCTCATCAAGCGCATGAGCAATATACGGGAAATCCCAAGTATCACTCATGTCTGAAGTATCCTGACCATGTCCGGGTAAATCAATGGTTAATACATTTACATGTTGACGAAGTTGCTCAATATGACTGTCATACGTTGTCGAATCACTAATAAAGCCATGCAACATCACAAGCAATTGTTTGCTATCATTTTGAGATTTAAAAAAATTATAATGTAACATTAACGATATCACTCAACTTCTTATATAAAATTTGATGTTGTTGCAAATTATTCTCTCGACTCGTTAAAACTTCATATATATGAGAACCCATCGCTGATAATTCCATATATTTAAAGTCTGTTAAGTTTTCAAAGCGTTCAAAAGTAAAATCATATAATAATGCAGTGTGCTCGAAATCTAAACCTGTTGGTGTACCGAATAGTCTTTCGAAATATTCACTAGCTGAATCTTTTTGAGGTAAATAAGAAAAGATGCCACCACCATCGTTATTCACAAGCACAATATTAATATGAATATCATTTAACTTCGCCATTAATAAACCATTCATATCATGATAAAAAGATAAATCTCCAATTAAAAGTGTCACATTCTTATGAACCGCCATACCTATCGCAGTTGATACCACTCCATCTATACCGTTTGCACCACGATTAGCATAAACTTCCGCTTCGGTTTCAAACATTAAATTATCAACATCTCGAATAGGCATGCTATTTCCAACGAAAAGCGCATCTTCATTTGATAATTTATGAATAAGTTCGCCCACATAAGCTGCTTCGTCAGATGCATGGTTCAAGTAATCTTTAATTTCAATGCGGGATTGTCTTTCTAATGATTGCCACAATTCTAGCCAATCTTTACGTTGAACATTCTCTTCCTCTATTAAAGATCTAAAGAAATCATTCGCTGAAATTTCATAAGAAATATCCGGTGGTGTTGGAAAGACATCAATTTTGTCGTTATTTTGTACTAATATTTGATAAGCTGATGTGCGTTTAAGCCATTGATTTAACTTTTTAGAAATGACGGGTTTGCCCACTCGAATAACAAAATCTACATCTAAATCTAAACCTGCACGATAAAGTAAATCATACGTGGTAATCACATTAGGATGATTATTTTTACGTAATTGGCTTAGTGGATCAGCCAAAATAGGCAAGTCATAAATTGTAGAATACGTCAGAATTTGATCAACCTCTTGATGTTGCAAGTCACCTACGATAATAAGGCCTTTTTTCTTCTGTAATGTTGCGCTAATATCATGAACAGCAATACTCTTCTGGTAATGCGGTAATGTTTTATTCTCAGATGTGAGTAAATCAACACGATCCATATCAGGTGTCAATGGCTCTCTAAATGGCATGTTGAAATGAATCGGACCACGATGCGGCCCATATAGATATTGGCTCGCAATTTGCATCTGATAATGTATCGTATCTAGCAATTGCTCACTACCATCTGCGATAGGTAAATCAAATTGGAAATTGACATAATTACTAAACATATTCACTTGATTAATCGCTTGAGGTGCGCCTACACTACGTAATTCATGTGGTCTATCGCTCGTCAATACGATTAAAGGCAATCTACTAATTTGGCTTTCAGCGATTGCTGGTGTATAGTTCGCTGCTGCTGTACCTGACGTACACAATATTGCAACTGGTTTTTTACTACCTTTAATAAGTCCTAATGCGAAGAATGCTGCGCTTCGTTCATCAGGATGTATCCAGGTTTTAATTTTCGGATGTGCCTCTAATGCAAGGGCTAGCG
Organism: Staphylococcus sp. HMSC06C11; assembly: GCF_001808345.1. Taxonomy (NCBI): domain Bacteria; kingdom Bacillati; phylum Bacillota; class Bacilli; order Caryophanales; family Staphylococcaceae; genus Staphylococcus; species Staphylococcus sp. HMSC06C11. The sequence goes on along the minus strand of NZ_KV793047.1, from coordinate 255,299 downwards.
GCGTTGATCGTGATCCTGGACTAATTACCACTTCACGTACGCCATATGCATATAATTCAGATGCGAACGTGAAAACTTGTTGCGTCAATGCGTCGCTATGATTTGTCATAATTATCTACTCCTAATGCATTCATCATTGGTGAAAATTTGACTGCTGTTTCAGCGACTTCGCTATCAGGATCAGAATTCTTAACTATACCGCAACCTGCGAATAATGTAGCTTGGTCTCCTTTGATTAACATCGAACGAATCGCAACAATAAATTCGCAATCATCATAAACGTCAATGAAACCTACTGGAGAACCATAAAGTCCTCGAGTTCCAAATTCTTTATTCTCAATAAATTCTAATGCCTCATCCTTTGGATAACCACCTAGAGCTGGTGTAGGATGTAAGCAATCAATTAAACCAATGTATGATTTTTCGTTTAAATGGGCTTTGATCTCTGTATATAAATGATATAAATGATCGTTTTTTAAAATATTAGGTGTTTCATTGTACTCTACATCTTGTACGAAAGGTTTAATATCATTCAAGATACTTTCCACTACAAATTGATGTTCACCTAAGTTTTTCTTATCTTTTAAGAAAGCTTTAATATTCGCTTCGTCTTCTACTTCGTTGTGAGAACGTTTAATTGTTCCCGCGACAGCCTTTGTCGATAGTACACCATCCTGAACTTTAATGAGTTGTTCAGGCGTTTGTGAAAAGAATATAGATTGATTAGATTCTAATAAGAACATATAGCTATTCTTTTCATTTTTTAAAGCTTGATTTAGAACGTAAGGAATATTAATATCTTTATTAAATTTTATTAAACGTCTACGCGCGAGTACAATTTTTTTAGTTTCATCAATTGTTTCTATCGCTTCTTCAACAAGTTCTCGCCAATCGTCTTTGTAGATGTCTTCCACACGTGTAACATCTCCAAGACTATCTTCTGTTTCATTAACTTCTGTATTTTCAAAATATGAAACTACCTCTTTAAAAGTTTCAATATTAAAATCTTGGCGTTCAGTAGTATAAGTGATGAATGTGCGGTCCCCTTCAATAGATATCAATACTTTAGGTAATACAAAGTGATTTAACCCGTACTCTCGCCACTCATCATCTGATTTATGACTTGAAAATTGAAATCCACCACATAATCTTAGGTGATGTTGACTGGTATTAGGATGTATTAATTCGATCTCATTTTTTAAATTTTCCCATTCCTTAAAGATAGACTGCTTATTTTCAAAGTTATTTTTAAACCTTTGAACTGCATGATATCCAAAATATGAAGAATGATTGTCATTTAAGCGCATATAAAAGCGATCGCCAGCATCTTGTTCTGTTAAATAAAATAAAGTACTTGGATCAATTGTTCTATTTAATTCAGTTTCAACAGACACCCAGTCCTTGGTGCTCGCATATAATTTATCGACAATGTCTTCTTCTTTAACATTCACAGCCATTCTTTTCACTTCTTTCTCCTTCGAATTTTACTCATTAGTATATTGTATCATTTTTGAATTCATGTGTTATCATTCTTGCTTAAACTAAACATGCAATTTTTCACGTCAATTGACCTTTATCTACGATTCCTTTAAAATGTTTATGTTAAAACTATATAAATAAGAGGTTATGCATATTATGGCAGATCAATATCAACAATATTCAACTGTTAAGAAATACTGGCAATTGATGAGACCTCATACTTTAACCGCAGCAGTCATCCCAGTTTTAGTCGGAACAGCTACTGCAAAGCTTTATCTACTAGGTAGTGAAGACCATTTGAAATTTAGTTTATTCTTAGCCATGCTTCTTGCATGTTTATTAATACAAGCTGCAACAAACATGTTTAATGAATATTATGATTTCAAAAAAGGTCTTGATGATCATAACTCTGTAGGTATTGGTGGCGCTATCGTGCGTAATGGTATGAGTCCAAAACTTGTCATGAACATAGCGATTGCATTTTATATTATCGCAGCATTATTAGGTATCTTTTTAGCTATACAAAGTTCATTCTGGATTATTCCAGTCGGCATCGTTTGTATGGCAATTGGTTATCTTTACACTGGTGGACCTATTCCAATCTCATGGACACCATTTGGCGAACTATTTTCCGGCTTATTCATGGGAATGATTATTATAGTGTTATCATTCTTTATTCAAACAGGAAATGTTCAAGGTTATGCTTTCTGGATTAGTATTCCAATCGTTATTACAATTGGACTTATTAATATGGCAAACAATATCCGTGACCGTGTTAAAGATAAAGAAAGTGGCAGAAAAACTTTACCTATTTTATTAGGTAAACGTGCCTCTGTGATTTTCATGGCAGCCATGTATATAGTTGCTTATGTATTCGTTATTTTCACAGCATTATTCAAAGCACCAGGATCACTATTTTACTTATTAGTGTTATTATCATTCCCTATGCCAATTAAAGCTGTAAGACGTTTTAATAAGAACGATACACCAGCTACTATGATGCCAGCTATGGCAGCTACAGGCAAGACCAACACAATATTTGGTCTTTTATATGCATTAGGAATATATATTAGCGCACTTTTAGGTGGGCTTTAATTTAATACTTTTGAAAATGAACTCGGCAATGAAATTACATTTCAATGTCGAGTTTTTAATTTAATGTCATATGATGATACTGATGCCCATACAAATCAATATCTCCATTTTGTTTAAATCCTAATTTAGTATAGAGTTTTAAAGCGCCCTCATTCTCATAATCACAATTCAAACTCCATTTCGCATTTTTATCAGTCTCAATTAAATGTTTTAACAATTGCGTAGCGATGCCTTGACCTCTGTATTCAGGAAAAGTAGCCACCGCTTCAATATAGAATTCATCATTGTAAGCTTCTTGTTGAGGTAATGGTGTACCTAGTTCACGAATATCCTCTTCAAGTGGTAAATTCAACCATTGTCTCTCTAAATCTAGCTCCTTTTCACCTGGATAAGCTATAATACAACCAGCCACGACACCTTCTTTTTCATATACCCAAATATGCTCATAATACGTACGATATTTAACATTTACAATGCTTAATTCTATCGCCTCAATCACACGTTTTTTAGTAAACGTTTGAGTCAGTTCTAACTCCATATCTTTCCATATGATATAGCATAATTTAGCAATTTGCCTATTATCACTTGGACGCGCTCTTCTAATCATCATTCATTCCCCTTTTTAAATAGGTTGCACTGTTATTATATATAATCTCTGTGATTTAATAAAATTATTACTAACTGGGCATCAAGTTGATGAGTAAATTCAATGTTGAATGTTTAAAAATTCTTAAAATTACTTTTAATAAGCTACAATCAAGGGTAAATATGTATAATAAATCAATCATAAAGGGAGAATAATTATGGATATCATTAGAAGAGTTTTTAGAATTTTAATCACAGGCTATATTGTTAAAGCCATTAGAAACCTCATATCTGGTAAATCAGGAAAATCTAACAATGGCAATGACAATGAGAATAAAGAAAAATAAATACTAAGAAGTTTATTAATGGGAACATTACATTTGTTTGAGAAGCACTATATTTTAAATATGTCGAACTAATCACGTACGGTTAGTTCGACTTTTTATTAAATAAAAACTTCTATTAATAATTAAAAGATATTCATTATAGTAATGTAATAAAAATGTCGAAATCTTTATTTAAAATTTTATGGAATATTGTAGTGAAAACCCTTACAATATATAATGTGAAATTCAGATAAAAAACTAAGGTAAAATAATCCATAAAATCAAATTAATAATTCTAAAAAAGTAGTCATTATGATTAATAATCAGAATTTTCTAAATATAATGTTTTGTCTCCTTTTTATAGCAAGAATGATTAAAATTACTTTAAATGATCGAGGTGAAATATATGCTAAAAGAAAAAGATAGAGAAAGTAAGTTCTATAGAGTCATATTAAATATTTTACAATATATTAAAGGAGTGAGTAGTTATAAGTGTTTAATATCCAAATTTTACCTTCTATAAATGAAATAGAAAAAGAAAAAATACTAGACATTAATGACTGCATTGTTATTAATTCAAAGAAGTCCAAACCCGATTTGCTTATCATTTGGGAAACTAGTAACGAATATAATCAGATGATAGAAAATAAAGTAAGTTCAATACCTATCATAGTAATCACTAAAAATAATAACAAAGACCGAAAGTATTACTTTTATGAAAAAGGTGTAGCTTTATATGTCATCCTCAATGACGAAGACCATTATTTCATAGAGTGTCTCATTATTAACGAAATAAAGAAGCACTTACATTACCTTCGACCTAAGCTGCTCATCGATTTTGAAAAGCAATTATTTATTTTTAAGGACAAAAAATATGCACTCTCCCACATTGAATTGCAAATTCTAAATTATCTATACCAAAATGTGAACCAATACGTCTCCAGCAAAGATCTAAAAATTCAAGTTTGGGATACCTTAGAATATGTAGATTCTAATACTATAAATGTTTACATTCACAGATTAAGATACCATCTTCAAAATTGCGATAATTTGGAAATTATAAATAAAAGATCTACAGGCTACAAATTAGTTATCAAAGATAGATAATTAAATTCATAGTCAGTACAAACACGAAACAATCCTCAAAGTATTATAAATTCTATTACTTTGAGGATTTAATATTATACTACGATTAAAATCTTAAATGTTTACTATTGGTTAACGCTTTAACGAGACGAAATTATTAGCTAATTAAAAACATATTTTTCCAACTTTTTTCTAAATAATTACTATGAGTGGCTTGATAATCTAATAATGATAAAAGAATACCTATCTGTCCTTCTAGTAATCCTACCTTATTTTTAAAACGTTTTTGGTTATTTTCTAATTCGATATCATAAAACATAAACTGATTTTCAGAAGAATAATGTGACAATATCTTTTCCTGGATTAATTCTAGATAACTATTAACTTCTTGTATATTAAAGTATCTATTTACATTATTTAGAATAGTTAAATGAGACGATAGACCATGACAAAACGTTGGACTCAATAAATTATCATTATTCAATCTAATAATTTTAATTATTAAATTTTTAGCTTTCTCAATGAGATTTTCATTATTTAAAGCTAAACCTAATAGCCAAATTGTATTCATTATCCCAGTATCCCCGTAACACCAGCCATTTCTGATAGAGTATGAAGGATAATACTTTTCTGCTAAATCATAGCGATCAAGCCAACTTTGATTATATTGAAATTCAGTCTTAAATAAATATTCCGTAATATCCGAAAGTAAACTTGAATGATTATCAATTTCCACTCCTTTAATTTTACTAAGTGCCAACAATGAGAATGGACCTAATATGCCATGTGCTAAACCTAAATTTATATTTCCTAAAGAAAACCTTTCTTTATCTATATTTAAAAATTGATTATCCTTAGAAACAATCCAGTGTCTTTTTGAATAATGTATATCTCTAAAATGATTCATTATTTCTATCAAACTAGAAATAACCTTCGGATTTGCTTCTACTCTGTTTAACAAATACCTACCAATACCCGCTAAACCTCTTACCACATCATATTCTCTAGGATTAGCTTCTGTATTTATACACGTCATTTTTCTATTGATAAACTCGATTAAATAATCATCTAGTGTCTGCAAAATATTTCGATAATGTAAATGACCATCAGATACCACATCAATTGAGAATGCTATACCTGATATACCACTATACAAAGAATAACCTTCTATTCCTCTTTCTAATTCTTTGCCTATCCTCAACACATATTTATGTATTAATTCATCAAAGTTAACGTGGTATAAATTTTGAAATTCATTTAAAAACAATATCACTCCAGGATAACCATGGGACAATGTATAAGAACTCCAACAATCACTCTTATTCTCAATTAGTACTGTAGCATTTTCATAGTGTGATAAAAATTCAACTTCTTTTTTCATCATTGCCTCGACTTTATTCATTGATAATATCACCACACCAGTATTTCTTTGTCTTCTCTATTTCATTAAAAATAGAAAGTACAAATTTCTCTTTATCTCGATTAACGCCAAATACTCTATTACATCTCATATGAATCAAACTGCCAATAATATGTGCTCTAGGAGTAGATAAACCTCTACTTAAAGCGACTTTTAATTTTTCAATTTCTTTATAATTGTTATATAAAATTTGATGAAGTTTGGGTAGCTTTGCATGTAAATAGCAATAATTATCTCTAGGGTTAGTAAGTTTAACCATCTCATTTTTATATTCTCTTATCTCATTATTACGATATAAATTTTCAACATTGTTATGTCTAATTTCATCAATTTCTTCTTGGCTTATATTTAATTCATTTATTAAAAAAATAATAGTTATTGCTACAATAAATTCCTTAGGATAATTAAATGTTTGATCAATGATATAAATTGCCAACCAACTATCATACATAAAATAATCCTCAATGATCTCAATTGTTTCAATACCACCATATCTGTTGATTTCGGGTTGATAATCTACAATAGCATAAGTAGATAATTCAGATTCTTTAAGCCACTTTTGTTTAAGTTGCATCATCTCATGATATAAATGTATTGAATCATTTGATTTACTTAATAAACGAAGCTTAATGAAATGATCATTTTCTCTATATTTAATGAAAAAGAAACTTTCTAAGTGATTATTATCAAAAAGTTCTCTTAAACACGGTAATATATATTGAATTAAAAATTCATTTTGATAGCTTTCATCAATATACAAATGTATTGAAAGCCATTCCCTTTTAGTTTCCAATCGCTTATATATATTTTTAGGAATCATTAAACTTTTTTCATTAGATTTAGCTTTTCTATATATTGGCGTCACAATTTCTATCACTCTATCATTGTTAGACTTAGATATAAAATCCTCTAAAAGACAAACTCTACCTTGCTTTTCAATTTCTTTTTTTAATATAGATATATGCGCATCATTAGACAAATTAATCGTTAACCTATTATCGCCAAAAGCCATATTGACATCATTAGGGATATTATAAAATTGTTGGATCTTATGAAATTGTTCAATCCAATTTTCTTTTTCACTACTTGAAAACATATCTTTATTTAATTTCCATGTTGCGGGCTTTAAAATTACATTTTTATATCTAATTCTAGGACAATAATTAAATCCTTCAATTCCATCGTCTTTAATAGGTTGGATAAATTTTGTATTACCTAAGGACACCTCTCTGAGAAACCTATATAAATTAGAACATAAAACATAATTCAACATAGAATGAGTAATAAATAAGATTCTTGAATTTAAAGTTTTAGAAAATAAATATAATTTATCAAAAGTACTTCCAACATATAAATCGTCTAATGTAATTGAACTACATGGCATATCTAGGTCAAGTTCTTTAAATTTTGTAGTACCAGAATGATTAATATTTAAATTTCTGGCATATTTAGGAATTTCATTTATATGAATAACTTCAGTGTTATTTTCATTACTATATTCAATATATTGTTCATATATTTCGTTATCTAATTGCTTACGTATGTCCCTATCAATTTCCTGAGAAAAGCGCCCCATCGTCGCGCCAGCATTGAAAGAAGATACAATAGGACTAATTACCAAAAATTCATCATATCCTTTTATATTATTACCATAATAAAACTCACTATATATTTCTGAAGATAAAGGCGCTCTCTCGATAGGAATAGTGTCTTTCTTTTCTAAGTCTAAGAATTCATTTTCAGTGATTTCTATCTCTTCATTATGAGAAAGTGCGTAATAATATTTTTCTTTCAAAAAAGGACTATTATTTTTTATAGATTTATCTTCTTTAGTGCAATAACCCATACCATTGATATCAGAAAGTAATTCCTTTAAATTTACAATTTGTTCTAAACCATATTTTTCTAAAAAACTATAATGAAAATCATGATTAGTGCTAATACCCAAATCATCTGGAGAAAGTAACCATAGTAGATATGCAGCTTCACTAATATTTCTAGCAATTTTCTTACTTAAATAATTATTTTTAGTTTGAATTTTAGTATCAATTTGAATATACTCTTTAGCTTTAAATAAATGACTCATCAACTCTCGAATTCTTAAAAAGGTTTTCTTACCTTTCCCAATTTCCATAATTTGGTACTTCATCATTTCAAAATGTATAAGTTGAAGTGATCTAATAAAATCATTATCAAAGTCTCTATAAAAGCATAATAAATAATCTAACGGGTTTTCTTTTTTTAAAGCAGTTCTTAAGCTAGTAAATATTATTTCTTTGTCTAATAGATTTTGTATAAAACTTTTTATTTCCTGCTCGTCATTAATTAAAAATTTTTCTGAAATTAATTTTATTAGATCTTTAAATGTTAAATCCTCTTGCAAGCTTTGTTTAATGAATTTAAGCAAATCATTATTTTTGATTGAGACTAGTTCTTTATTATTTTCCTGAATGAGACATGTTTGATTATCCAAATATATACGCTGGTCGGTAATGTAATTTCTTTCATTCCAAATAACGTAACTATCTTGATAATAATCATAATTACTTTCTAAAAAATGAATTAATTTGCTTAACCAAGACCCATCTATTTTTACGCTTTTATAATAGTAATTAACATCTTCTTGTATTTGTATATTTGTTTTTTCAGCAAGTTGTCCCAATGATACACCACTTAACAATCCATATGGCGTGCCCCTCGTACTCATTCTAATAAGATATTTTAAAAAGCTCTCTTTAGCATTACGCGCTTTCTTCTTCTCACTATCAAATGAGATATTAGTTAAGCTTTGATATAAGTGATATGTCGTAGTCAAAATGGTTTCTTCAATAATTTTGTTTTGGAAAAAAGAGGAATAATCTATTTCATCATTTTTTAAATAAGTATTATAAATGGAAACAGGAAGTAAAGGAGCTCTAATAATGTAATAGCTAGACGTATTAAAAATACTTTTCATTTATTCACCTCTAAAAATAAAGCAGAGCCCTTTATAAGGAACTCTGCTCAAACATTGCACTTAAATCAACACTTTTTACTAGAGAATTACAAGTTTTTACCGTTTAGCGCATCCATCCGTACACCATATTAAACTTGTATTAGGTGGACCTGATTCTGAATTATTCATGTCTCTCGCATTTACTTTAACGTCAAGATCAAAAAGTTCTTTCTTTTCTTTAACAACTTTCATTCGAATCACTCCTTAATTTTTTTAAAAGAATATTTAAATTCTTTTCAGTTACATATTAATACGAGTTTAAAAATATTTCTATATTTTATCATTATTATTACATATGTGTAATAATATAATGTAAATTTTATATAATCTTCTAAAAATTAGAAAATCCACTCATTTTCGTTATTCAAATAGAATGAAAATATGAATATTGTTTCACCAAACACTAAATTAACTTAACCATGCTATTTTGAGCATTATATTCTATAAATTAATATTAATATTTATAAATGTTTAGAAGTATGTATATTAAAAATAAGAAAGCTATACGTAAGTTATTAAATATACAATATGGATTTAATAAATATGTAGCTAATGGCATTAAAAAAGCTTTTGTTTTAAAGTTTTACATACTTGAAGATTATATATAACAAAATTTAGTGTATAATTAATAAAAGTATGGTGTTTACACACATTGGGGTGATGACTAAATTACTTTAGAGCCACTACATGTGGTTGAATATATAAAATGTAAATTTAAGGGAGTTTAGAAATGAAAAAGTTTTTAGTTTTATTGTTTAGTAGTTTATTAATATTAGGTGCTTGTAGCAATAATAATGATTCATCAAGTAAAGAAAATTCTGATAAAATATCAGAAACTAACTCAAGTAAAAAATCTAAAGATTCAAATAAAAATAAATCAAAAGATAAAAAGTCTGAAGACCAAAATAAAGATAATAAAGATACATCTTTAATCAAAGATAAAGAAAATAAACAAAATAGTAATGAACAGTCACAAATTCAACATACAGATAATCAATATCAAAATACTGAATCACAAGCTAATTATCAACAACAAAACAATAAAGAATACTTAGCAAACAATCCTGTATCAACTGATAGTGATTTAACATCTGAAGAAAAACATCGCATGCAGCAATCTTCACAAGGTGCCGACTACGACCCTAACAATCCTTACATGAATTTACCCAACCAAGAATGGCGTAAAAATGCAGGTGGCTTATCTTCAGGTGAAATACAAACAAGAAATGCAATTTTACAAGGTACCTATGATGGTAATGACGCACAACAAAAACTTGACGCTATTAACTATTATGAACAAAAATACGGCGATTAATTTTTGGGGGCTCAGTACAAGCATGGCTACCCTTTTATTTTTGCAAATTATAATAAAACTCGTTATATCAATGTTTAAAATCACGTGATGTAGCAAGCAATATTCTATTTTGGAAAGGGAAAATAAAAGTTGATTTTTAATAAACGCTAAAACGGCTCAATTATGCTGTTTTTAGCGTTTTTTTTTGTAACTAAGTATTAAAAAAATAACTATTTTGACATGAATTGATACAAGGACAAAAAAACACTCCTTTAATTGGCGTGGTTAAATAGTTGATATAGACATTTATGAACTAATAATCAACAGTTAGGACTTAATCTTAAAATATTTAGGCAATCTGCATAAATTACATATAATACATTTTTATCTTCACACATATCAAACACTCCTTATTTTTTGAAATTTATGATTTATTTTTCATTGTTGATAAGCATAAAAAACAAGCCTATCGTTTAATTCATGCAAGGTTAATTGCATAAAAATTTTTTCGTCTGGCTTTTACGCCACTAAGAAAAAGATTTTATGCCCTTGCGTGATTAAACTGGCTTGTAATAGGCAATCCATGATTGCTAGTATGCGATCAACTCGTAAAATAAATGTATTCTACGGTTCCCCAAACTAATAATGGGGCAATTTAATAATGTTACCTTACTTTTAGTGCTTTATAGTTTTGATTATTTAGACCTGTTCTATTTTAAATTTCATATTACCCTGAAAAAAGAATTTCTTTTATTTATATATCTATAGATAAATCACTACTTTTTCGTTTAATAGGTTTAACATTAACTGTATCATTTAATTCTTCTTTATCACTGAGTTTAATATCAAAGATTTTCTTTTCATCTTCTAAATTATCTAAAATAGTATATGGATTATTTTCAATTAGTTTATTGAATACATCAAAAGTTATTTCAATTTTCTTCTTACTATCTTTAGTATTTAATATCAGTTTAGGATTATCAAAATTACTTTTAGGGTCTAAACGACCATCTATTTCCAAAAGAGATTTATAGTTATATAGTTTTGTGACTTACTCAGTTTTTTCGACAGTATTAACTAGTTTTTTAAAAAACTTACTCTCCCCATTTTTTTCTAGTTCATTTATTAAAACAGATTTTCTTTTACTCATAATTTTTTCATCAAGATTTAATTCTTTATGAAAATATTGCAATGTGGAAAATTGTACTGTCTTATTATCTATAAGTTTAGATTTTTGATCTATATAATCACGTAAATGATTATTAAATTTTTTAGTGATAGCCTTTTTATTTCGTTTTACAAATTTAAATAGCTTTTCTTCGATAAATATAGATTTAGTAAAATTTACAATTTCGCTATCCTTTAATATTAAAACTTTACTACAATCAATAGCAGGTTTTTTACGGTCTGTTTGTATATGGTTTGTTTCTAGTTTATATTTAGTTGAAATCCTTTCTGAATTAGATCTAAACGGTATTAAAATATTATTATCATTATATTTTAGATTATAGTAATATGGTTTGTTTCCAGAGCCTTTTTTATAGTTGTATAAAATCTGTTTTGCTTTCCCATTTAATAAATTTTCTATCAAAAAATCGTTTCTATGATGCATATTTTCATTTTGTATTACCTCAATAAAATAAAAAAACAGCTAGATTTAATATCTAGCTGTTGGGGATAGAGTATTATAATTATGATGCCTCCGCTCACCCATCGTAAAGGCTACTGATGATATACGTATTCATTGTTTTAAATCCGCGCGTAGTCGCTGATTAATTATATTATAACATTTTTATATTATAAATCAAGTTATAATTTCATTGTTTGTAAATCTTTTTTATTCTTTTTAGGCTTAGATGATTCTGTATATTCATTTTTCTCAGAAACAATTACATTTGAATAGTCTTTAGTTTGTTGACTTCCTTTATTATTAAAATGGTTCTCCACTAATACATCGTTCCAATCTTTACAATCTTCACTTTGGGGTTGTTCAGACACAATATTAATTTCTTTACCTGAGCGATTTGAAATTAATCCTTGGAAATTTTTAACAAATTTACATTACTCTGCATCAACTCATAATTTGACATTTTCTTTTTTAGTTCATACATGTTTTCTAATTCGTTTAATAATGTTTCTTTTTCTTCAGTGGTTAGATTATTTTGATTCAAGATTAATTGTCTAACCTTGGACAAATTTTCACTTTCAGTATTACTCATAATCAACCTCCCAGTTAAACAAATAAAAAAGAGGAACAAAAAAAGGACTTAACAACCACTTCATGTGATTGCTAAATCCTATCCATAAATGTAAAATTTATATCCATAACCTTAAATATAATATAGAAAAATTATTTATAATATATTTCATGACAGCTATTGCAAGCCGTTTAACTATATAATATATTTATATAAGTGCTTATTGTTCAACTTATACGCCAATATAAGATTGAGCAAAACTCTGTTGTTATGGGGATAAGTCTAGTCACTACTATCCTAGTGGTTAGATGATGTAAAGATGATATACGCCAATATATCTTCTTTATTCCCCTTTTTTATTTGTCTACAGTTATTTACTCTGTAAACAAATAAAAATACTTATTTGATTAATGATAATGTAGCCGATAAATAAGTTGCTTGTCAAGTTAAAAATTCTTTTATTTTATAAATTTTAGATACTATTAATTATCGTCGCTAATAAGTCTTACATCATTTTTTAGTTTTTCCTCTTTAGGAGCTTCCAACTTATAATTATCTCCATCTTTTTCTAATTCGTATACATAACTATTTTTTCCATCTACTACAACATATTCTTTATTTTTTATATCTGACCCAAAAATATATTTAGAAAAATAAGATAGTATTAAATATTTTTTGCTATTTTCTTCTTTTACTTCATATTTTCCTGTAAATTCTTCCCCAGCATTTGGTTTTCCTTGTGCTGAAACCACTTTGAATGTACCATCATCTTTAAAAGTAAATATCGCATCTGTTTTTCCATCTACTACACCTTTAAACTCTCTGCCAGCAAGACCATCGCTACTTTTTCCACATCCAATTAATAATATAACCAAAGTACAAATACTGATCGGAATTAAAACTCTTTTTATTGATTTAAAATACCTCATGAAAATCACTCCAATTAAATAAATTTATTATATTATATCAAATATACTCATTTGATGATGAATACTTTCATCTGCTTTTTTATACTTGAATGTAATCCCCATTTGCTTATAGGAATAACCCTTATAGATTCTTAATGTTTTTATTTTATCTAATCTAGTTTCAAGATATTTTCGCTTAGTGCATATATAGATTGTCCACTCTACTAACTCATCAATACTATTTAGCATATTACTCATCCCTCACTAAAGCCTTATTAATAATTTATCTTTAATGAGATTACACATTGTGGTTACCTATTAACTAAAGGCGTTTCAATCCAATATATTTCAAAAAGATTTGGTCATGCTAATATACATACAACACTCAAGATATATTCAAATTTAATTAAAGAATTTGAGAACGAAGAAGATAAAGAAGTAGTTAAATATTTAAATGAGATTTTCTGGTGACTAAATCAGAAAATGTTGTGACTAAAATAAAGCTTAATTATCATACTCATAGTCACAATTTGACTAAAAATTTTTAAACGGATAAAAACTATTAAGAAGTAAAATTTAAAAAAAACACATTCAAAGCGTTGATACAAAAGGATTTATAAGAAGGCAAAAAAATAACGCTTATAATGGATTTATACCATTATAAGCGTCTGTACGGAAACGGAGGGATTCGAACCCTCGCGCCGCTCTCGCGACCTACACCCTTAGCAGGGGCGCCTCTTCAGCCAACTTGAGTACGTTTCCATATGGCTCCGCAGGTAGGATTCGAACCTACGACCGATCGGTTAACAGCCGATAGCTCTACCACTGAGCTACTGCGGATTAATTTAATTTATCTCTATCAAGCACAAATATTATTATATCAATCCTGTTCAGTTTTTCAAGAGAAATCTTAAAAAAATATACGGAACATTTACACTAATTTAATATTAACGCCCCGCATATTTTAAAATTAAACAAACAATTTTAATCTTAATTTGTGTAGATAAAAATATTAAAATGGTGTCTACTTATCATCTAAAAGAGAATACCTTGAGAGAGCTTCAAATATATTTAACGATGATTGATTATAATCAATGGGTTGTTCTGGATTATTTGATTTCATACGTGCATGTTTATCTACCATATAATAATAAATAATCGCATTTGTATATTGATGCCATAAGCTATGATATGAAACGTTTAATATAAATGATTCACCATTAGCAAATATCACTTTACTTTTACGATTTTTAAGTTCTTTGATGTTGTCGATATAATGCATGTTTATCCAGATGTTTTCGTCTTGTCGATCAGAATGTGTTGGGAAAAAATAAGTTGGAAATAAAGGGGTAAGTAAAATAGGTGGTTTACTAGAGATACCTGTAATTCTATTAGTTTCAGATTTTTTGCTTAGGTAGCTATTACCATAGAATTTGCAGGACCTCTCGATAATTCTTTGAACTTTAAATGGACTTTCCTTTCGTGATTTATCAAATCTTATAATTTCTGCACCTGAAGTTTGCTGATATTCATCATACCTTGGTCGAATTAACATGTCACCTTTTCTAATAACATAGATTGATTCACTAAAATTAGTCATTCGATTACCTCACTTCACAAAAAAATAAATTATTGTTACTATTTTCTTTTAATAATAATAACTTAATTTTATTTTATACGAGCCTTAAATTAAGTCAAGTTCTACTTTTATTTTCTTTTTACACATATTTCTTTTAAAATGTCAGAATATTCATTGATTTCAAAAATTAAAAACTGTATAATACTCATATATCAATAAATAGGAAAGGTAGTGATTTTCATGAATCATAATACAAATGTAAAATACACTACACTTGAAGACTTTGTAACAACAGTTAATGATTTAGGTGTAGAACTTGTAATTGATGAAGCATTAAGAGAAGCTAGGAAGAAAAAACTTGAGACTCTTATCGACGAAGCACTTGTTAATAAGAATGAGAAAGATTTCAAACAGTACATAGATGAATATAAAAAATTGGAGGCTTTTCTCAGTGAATAAATTAGATTCGAGTCACTCATTATAAAAGGTCTATTCCCTACTTTAATTTAAGTTTAGAGAATAGACCTTTTTTATTTTATTTAAGACATTAATCTTATAATTTCATATTTATCAATATCACCAAAATAATGGTATAGATTATAATTGGATAATGCTTCCTCAATATGCTCGAAGTCATGTAAACAACCTTCAAGTGCATATTCAAGTTCGGTTACATCGCCTTCTCCAAAGAAGTCTCCAAATATTTTCGCATGTTCAATACGTCCTTTTTTAACATCAAATTTAATTTGTATAAATCCCTTTTCAAATTTTTCTTCACGCTCAAAATTATATTTAGGATTTTTACCATAATTCCATTCCCAAGTACGGTATTTTTCGTTGCTTAACTGTTTGATTTTAGTCCAATCGTCATCAGTTAATACATATTCTTCTACTTCATTTTCCCCAAAAATAGTCTTTAGAATAATTTGCTTAAATTCATTAATATTTAGTGGTTCTTCTAAAAATTCATCAATGTTAGCCACACGTTTTCTTACAGATTTAACGCCTTTAGATTTAATTTTAGCAGGATTAACTTTTAACGCATTTTGAACTTCATCAAGTTCACAATTTAACATCAGAGTGCCGTGACTAAACATTCTATTTTTAACCTTTACCATTGCATTCCCTGAAATTTTAGCTTCACCAACTTGGATATCATTACGGCCCGTCATTTCAGCATTAACTCCTAAAGATTGTAAAGCTTGCACAATCGGCAATGTAAACTTTTTAAAGTTGTGAAAACTATTGCCATCATCATCAGTAATAAAGCTAAAGTTTAAATTACCTGTATCGTGATATACCGCACCACCTCCAGATATACGACGCACAACATCAATGCTGTTCTTATCAATATATTCTTTATTAACTTCCTCAATTGTATTTTGATTCTTGCCTACAATGATTGAAGGTCTGTTAATATAAAATAAAAAGTAACTTTCTTCAGCTGGAAGATTTTTAAGAACGTACTCCTCCATTGCTAGATTGAGCGTGGGATCAGTAATATTATTATTACTAATAAACTTCATAACATTCCTCTCCTTAAAGTATCTTTCTATATGCCCTTACCCTAGTTATGAATGATTTATATTAAAAATTCCAATTATTTACTCATTTATGTCTTACTTTTCATATTTATATATAACAATCTTAGTTTTTTAAGGATATTAGTTTATTTGTTATGTAAATTTTAGTACAATATTATCTAGCTATGATTTAAGGGAGGAGTCATTATGACTGTTGCAGAAGTAGGTAATATTGTAGAATTTTATGACGGTTTAAGAGGCCGTGTAGAGAAAATTAATGACAATTCTGTTATTGTAGACTTAACAATTATGGAAAACTTTAATGAATTAGATTTACCTGAGAAAACTGTCATTAATCATAAGCGATATAAAATCGTTGAACAAGAAGGTTAATTATAATGAAAAATGTTTCTAAAGCTTTAATTTGGTTTATTATAAGCTTCATCGTCTTTCACGCAATTTTATTTGTGATGTGGGGTGAACACCAAGAGTACTGGTACTTATACACTGGCATTATGCTAATAGCAGGAATAAGTTATGTTTTTTATCAAAGAGACATTGCATCTAAACGATTATTAACTTCAATTGGAATTGGTATAATCACAAGTATTGTACTTATAATCGTACAACTCATTTTTTCACTTATTTCATCAGAATTATCGTACGCATCATTAATCAAAGAATTATCAAGAACAGGCGTTTATTTCAAATGGCAAATGCTCATTACGTTAATATTCGTAATTCCGTGTCATGAGTTATATATGAGAACTGTTTTACAAAAAGAATTAATTCGTTTCAACTTACCTAAATGGGTAAGCATATTAATAGTTGCAATCTGTTCAAGTTCATTATTTATCTACCTTGATAATTGGTGGATTGTATTCTTTATCTTTGTAACTCAAATCATTTTATCATTAAGTTATGAATATACTAGACGAATAGCAACTACTTCAATAGCACAAATTGTTGCTATAATATTGTTATTAATATTTCATGGATAAAAAGCATTTCTTAACCCTTCTCTTGCGGGTTAAGAAATGCTTTTTTTGTTGAAGTAATTTTATTAATCATAACGTTGTTATATATTGAGAGACAAATTAGAGATTAACTTTAAAATTATTCATTACTTTAACATTGTAATCTGCATTTTTCAGATTATTTCTAATCAGTCCCCCCATTGTTTCATCGTGAGTTTCATGAACAATCGCATCTTTCAAGTAATCTTTGTAATTTCTATAACAATAATCTGTCATGGTGATTCTATACATTTGATTCTCATCTATATTATCTATTTTAACTCTGTGGTATGGCTGTTGTTTCATATCGACTGTATAATTAATACCTTGCCAGAATGTAAACAACGTTTCATCAATAATTGTTAAACTTAATTTTCCTTGTTCGAATTCTATATGGGAATAGCTATACTCTAGAATATCTTTTATGTTTTTCCCTCTTACCGTTAGATCAACAGGTTTGTCTGGATGTGGATATGCCTCATATAAATCCCTATTGCGAATAACTCCACCTAGTCCTTCCTCTCCGTTTATAGGTAGGTGCACACATGAGATTTTATAATCATACGCAGCTTTGATACCATCATGAAGTAATTGAGCAAATGGATGTGGCTGACAAATAATGTCTTCAATACTATCAATAATTAGATTAAATTTGTTATTAGATATAATTTCATCTGCCCAGTACTCGACAGCTTTACGATCATAATGCGTCTCATTTAGTAAATCTTGATCTTCATTATAGTCATTTAAATCTATCACTTTTGATTCGATATTTTCTATTTCATATGAACTCGTACGCTTTTTAAAATGAATTGATAAATGTACTAACTCTTCAGCATTTTGACCTGCTTGTACATAAACTGTTTCATGATCTTTACCAACAATAGTTTGATGTTGATGAGCTGTAATAATTAAGTCGATGACACCTAATTCTTCCATAATTTTTTCAGCTTCGTTCGCATTTCTTTCGTTTCGTTTACTCTTATTACTAATTTTATTAAGACCACCATGATAAATAACTATAAGAAAATCTGGCTCCTCAACTTCATGAATATATCTAATCCAACGCTTAGCTGAGAGAAGCGTCTTTTCAATACTGACATCATTTTCCATTTCAGCATATTCATTTTTCATTAAACCATCAGCTGTTAATCCGACAATAGCTATCTTTAAATCATCATAGTTTTTAATTGTATATGGTGTTGAAAAATATGGCTCACGCGTCACTGTGTACTCTATATTTGCTGATAACCAAGGAAAACGGGCTAACGCAACTGAACGCGTTAAGAATGACAAACCAAATTTAAATTCATTAGGGCTTATCCCACTGGCATCGTATTGCATAGCATTCATTAATTTAATCATAGGGTGACGCTTATAAGGAGCTACTACCGCATAATAAAATGCTGCTAACGAACCTGCTAAGCTACCTCCACTATCAAGTAAAATAACATGCTTATTTTGTTTACGAGCATCTTTGACATATGTGCCTGCTCTGTAGATATTTGATCCATAGTCCCCGTTTAAGAAGTGACTATGCATATCTGAGGTTGCAATCACATCTACAGTAATATTTTCATTTTTTTCCATCTAGCCACTCCTCTCATTAAAGTAAGTTTAACATGTAAATATCTTGTAGTGTAATTAATATAAAAGTAATTCAAATCATGCCTTTGGAAAACAAAACACAATAATTAATAAAAACTTATCTAAACATAAAAACACTTCTGATAAATAGTATTCATTTACCAGAAGTATTTTATAAAAATTATCCTATTTGAATTCGTTCTTTAGGATAGCTAAATTTATCAGGTTCTTTACGTCCAGCTAAAATAATAATAAATGATATCAAGCCGACTCGTCCGATAAACATCAAAATCATTAGTACAATTTTAGTTAAATTACTAATATTATCAGTTGCACCTAAACTTAAGCCACACGTACCGAATGCTGACATTACCTCAAAAAAGATTTGTATAAATGTCAATTTACCTTGTTCAGTAGCAGCAATAATAATCATACTTACAAAAGTTAGAATTGATGCCATTGTAAATACCGCAAAGGAACGTTGAATATCCATAATATGAATTTCTCTATTAAAGGCTTTGATACCTGTTTTATCAGCAGTATTATTAAAATTAATAATAAAAAGAATAAGAATAGCAAAAGTAGTTGTACGGATACCTCCACCAACCGAACTTGGAGAGGACCCAATAAACATTAATATGCTCATTATAATATTTGTGGCATCACTGAAATGTGACACATCAATTGTTTGTAAGCCAGCACTACGTGTAGTCGCAGACTGAAATAATGAATCAAATAGAGCCTGATGCCAACTCAATCCCTTGAAGGCATGGTTATGTTCTAATAACAATATAGATAGTACACCGAATACAAATAAAAATAGATATGTAGACGTTGTTATTTTAGTGAATAATGAGAATCTAAAATTAGTTACTCTATTTTTTATGTATGCTTTAAGTTCGAGAAGAACAGGAAATCCAATCGAACCTAAAACAATTAGAAACATAACTATTGTTTGAACAAAATAATCTTTTGCATATGGCACAAGAGATTCTCCCGTTATATCTAAACCACCATTTGTTGTAGCAGAAACCGATACAAACACACCTTGCATAAAAGCGTGTTTTAAATCAGGATTATCTCGATAAAAGTAAAATGCTAATAATAATGCGCCTACAAGTTCAATTACAAATATTGTTCTTACAATCTCTAAAATCAATTTTACAGTACCACTCATCGTGTCTTTATTATTATCTAACATGATAAGTTGTCGTTCTCTTATACCAATATGCTTACCCAACACTACCCAGAGTAATGTACCGATAGCCATGACACCTATTCCACCGATATTTAAAATAATCAAAATGATTATTTGTCCAAAGGTAGAATAAGTATCAACTATATTTACTGGTGTTAATCCTGTCACACTAATTCCAGAAACCGCAACAAACAATGTATCTATAGGATTAACATCAACTCCATGTTTATGTACAAAAGGTAAATTTAATAATAAAAATGCAACCACAATGGCAAAGAGGTAATAAAGAACAATCCCTTGTTGAGGACTTGATTTCTTAAGTAATTGACTTAATATAGACATAAATTTCACCTCAACGTTTATTTCAGTTTAATTTGAATAGTTTTTTCTGTACCATTTCTATAGATTTTAGCTGTTAAAGTTTTTAAATCATCTCTATGGCTAAAAATAATTTGTCTATAGCGTAAATTATCTTCAACGGTTTTACCATCTAATTCTACTATTACATCATCTTTTTTCAACCCTGATTTTTCACCTAAGCTATTTTCTTTAATATCATTAACAAGCACACCATTGTTAACACTTGATGGAAGGTTGGCTTCCTCTCGTTCTTCACTTGAAATATCTGCTACATTTTTTATTTTTATACCAGTGTTAGGGTATTGCACTTTTCCATTGTCTTCTAATTGTTGTGCTATTTTACGTACATCATTAATCGGAATTGCAAAGGCCATACCCTCTACATTTTCCATATCTATCTTCAACGAAATAATACCTATAAGTCTACCATCTTTATCAACTACAGCTCCTCCAGAGTTACCTGGATTAACTGGGGCATCAACTTGAAATGCTTTCATCAACACATCATAACTATTGTCTTTATCTATATCTACAGGTACATGACGATCTAAACCTGAAATAATCCCTTTAGAAACACTACCTTTGAAATCTACTCCTAAAGGATTACCAACAACTAATATTGATTGTCCCAATACTAAGTTATTTGAATCACCTAAAGTTATTGGTTTCATACTTTCATCTGATAACTTAGCTTTTACAACAGCAATATCAGACCATTTGTCTTTGCCAACCACTTTTCCTTCAACAGACTTATTATTATTGTATGTAACTTTCTGTTTATCTTTATCTCCGACTACGTGAGCATTCGTTAAAATATAAATAGAGTCGCCTACTTTTTTGTAGACGACACCCGAACCAATTTCATTATCTGAACCTGATTTACTTTTAGGAATAGTAGTATTATTAGATACATTGTTTTGAACAGTTACTACTGATTTGACAGAGTTATTAGCGTTTTTCATTGTAGTTGTATAATTCTTGTCATTTCCATTAAAAGCACTATCATTAGTATGATCATTTTTATTAACTGTTGTAAATATAGCATTTAATATAAGTAATAATAAGATAATACCTATGATAATTAAAAGTTTTGGCCAGTGTTCTTTAAAGAAAGCAATTATTGCGTTCTTGATGTATTCAAAATTATCATTTTTATTACTCGTTTTTAGAGAATCTTTCTTTGAATATTTATCATTACCTTTGTCATCATCATTTTCCTTATCATCTGAATGATGATTTATAGATGAATATGGCTTTTCTTTGTTTTGTTCAGAATCTAAATGACGCTTATCATTATTTTTTCTCTTATCTGTTATATTATTAGAAGTTTCTATCTGATTATTGTTCTCATAATCACTATCTTTAGTGCTAACCTCTTTTTTATCTGTTGTTTCATTTATATTAGACTGTTCTTGTTGAACGTTGTCATCATTTTCTTTAGCGGTTTTAACGGTTTTGTCTTCACCCTCTATGTCCTTCGGTTGGTTAGTGATTGAATATGGCACTCTTGTTTCTTTATGATTATGATTTACTTGTTCATCTTCAACTTCACTTCGTGGTCTATCCTCTGAAGTTAAATGTGTTTGAGTGTGATCACCTAATTCTTTAGAATTAGAAGATTTTTTGCTCATTGAAGAAGGTTTTAATGCATCTGTTTGATTGGTCTCTTCATGTTTATTTTTTTGCCTTTGATTTGCTATTTCGTGTTGTTGTTGAATTTCTTCTTGAGTTAATTTCTCAATTCTTGCTTTACGTAAATTATCTTTAACGCGTTCTTCGTTAACCTTGGATTGTTGTTTTTCTTTAGCAACTTGCTGTTTTAGAGCTTCTCGTTCACGTTTAATACGTTCTTCTCTTTCTTCATTATGAAAATATTCACGTCGCTTTCGACGATACTGACTACGGGGTATGACTTGTTTTTTATCATTATCCAATTGATGACCCACTCCTATATTCACTTATATTAGTTAAATATGTAAAAATTATTAAATTTTAGTTATTTCTAAGGTTTTCAATACAGTATTATCGAGTTTGATTATAGTTTAAATTTTAATATTTTAACTATAAAACTGCAATGTTCAATACAATAAAGTTAAAAATAAACTCCACTCAAAAGGTTAGATGAGTGGAGCAATGTTTAAATAATAAACTATTTATTCTTCTTTTTGTTTTTAATGACGGAAGTAAACCATCCTATAATCACTAGTAAAATAAGCACTGCCCAGAAAATGGATTGCCATAAAGCACCATGAGGGAATTCTTCTGGTAAAACGCCAATATCTGGATGCGCAAGAACCATTACAACTAATTTAATACCAACCCAACCAACGATGGCAAAGGCTGCTCCCTCTAAACCTGGATATTTATTTAATAATTCAACGAACCAATTTGCAGCAAATCTCATAAGAATGACACCAATCATGCCACCTAAGAACATTACTATAAATTGACCTAAGTCCATTCCACCGAAGTGAATCCCCATCTTAGGTAATGTCACTGCTATAGCTAAAGCAGCTAACATTGAATCAATAGCAAAGGCAATATCTGCAAATTCTACTTTGAAAACTGCGCCCCAAAATGCTTTAGGCCCAACTTTCTTTTCATTTCCTGAATCATCATAGTGATGATCATCACCTGAGTCTTTATGATGCTCTTCTTCTGATTTATGGAAGAAATCCCACAAATTCTTGATAGACATATAGATTAAATAGATTGCACCTGCAGCTTGAATCCACCAGAAGTTCGCAATAATACTAATTAAGAATAAGGCTATAAATCTAAATATAAATGCTCCTAATAAACCATAAAACAATGCCTTCTTACGTTGTTCTGGTGGTAAGTGTTTTACCATTACAGCCATAACTATTGCGTTATCAGCTGCTAATAAACCTTCTAAGAACACAAGCACTAAGAGTACCCATAAATAAGGTAAAATCAAACTTGGATCCATAGTGGACAACTCCTTTATTAAAAAATACAAATAAAGAGACCTATGCTAAATAATAGCAAAGGTCTCACTAAGCAATTGTATTGCCCACTTTACCGGAAGACTTACCTTCGTAATGACGATAAAGTGTTAAATAGTAGTTGCTAATAATTAAAGTTCTACTATCCTCTAGTTACTCCCCTCTGACAAAGTTGTCATAGGTATTCATTTGTTAATAATAGTATACATAGATTGTACAAGTAACACAATCTAAATCGTATCTACTTCGTTTAATACGTTCTTAAAGAATACCCCGTTGTCAATAAAGTTAAACTCAAAACTTATAATAAACTATATAACTTAATATCAGGGAATTTCTCTTCAAACCAACGAGTAGCAAATTCATTTTCAAATAAGAAGACAAAGTTGTCATAGCGGTCTTTCACTAATATAGAACGTGAAGTGTTCATATTATCTTTAATATCTTCTTCATTTTCTATCCAACGCGCGATTTTTCTTCCAACTGGTTCCATTACTACATCAACATTGTATTCATTCTTCATACGGTGCTCGAACACTTCAAATTGTAATTGACCTACAGCACCAAGAATAATTTGATTGGTGTGTAGCGTTTTATAATATTGGATTGCACCTTCTTGTACAAGTTGTTCAATACCTTTATGAAAATGCTTTTGTTTCATTACATTTTTAGCTGAAACTTTCATAAAGATTTCAGGCGTAAATTGAGGTAAATCTTGGAAACTATATTTTTGCTTAGCACCGACAAGTGTGTCCCCTATTTGATAATTACCTGTATCGTATAAACCAATAATATCACCAGCTACAGCGTGGTTAACAGTTTCTTTATCATCCGCCATGAATGAAGTAGAACGTGTTATTTTTTGTTTCTTACTTGTTCTCTGTAATGTTACATCCATACCACGTTCAAAGGCACCACTAACAACACGCATAAACGCAATTCGGTCTCTGTGTTTAGGATCCATATTCGCTTGTATTTTGAAAATAAATCCTGAGAAGTCTGTATCAAATGGACTTACTTCAACATCTTCATTTGTTTGACGAGCGTTAGGCATCGGTGCGTGGTCAACATAAGCGTTTAAGAAGTTTTGAACACCAAAGTTAGCTAAAGCTGAACCAAAGAAAACTGGTGTGAGCTCACCGTTTAGTAACGCATCATTATCAAATTCTTCGCCCGCTTCTTCAACAAGCATCATTTCTTCAATAGCTTGTTCAAAGGCACTATCATTTTTAATATCATGATCTTCTTCTAATTCGTAATCATCATTGAGATGTAATAAATTTTCTTCATCTCTAAATGGCTCAATAGTTTTAGTCGCTCTATCTATAATACCGAAGAAATTTTGACCCATACCCACAGGCCAGTTCATTGGATACGTTTCAATATTTAATGTTTCTTCAATTTCATCTAACAATTCAAATGGTTCTTTACCAACTCGGTCAAGTTTATTGATGAACGTAAATATAGGAATACCTCTCATTTTACATACTTTGAAGAGTTTTAAAGTTTGAGGTTCAATACCTTTTGCGCAGTCAATGACCATGACAGCACTATCTACTGCCATAAGAGTACGGTACGTATCTTCAGAGAAGTCTTCGTGTCCTGGTGTATCTAAAATGTTAATTTTATAATCATCATAATCAAATTGCATCACTGAACTAGTTACAGAAATACCACGTTCTTGTTCTACTTTCATCCAGTCACTTGTAGCGAATTTCCCTGTTTTCTTACCTTTAACAGTACCAGCTTCTCTAATCGCTCCACTGAAGTATAATAATTTTTCAGTTAAGGTAGTTTTACCAGCATCCGGATGCGAGATGATGGCAAATGTTTTTCTTGACTCTACTTCTTCCTTTAAATTCATTCATCATTCTCCTTTTAGTTTGTTGCTATCCAATCACAAATGTCACGTGCGAGTGCATCGGCTTCATTTTCAGTATAAAAATTAAAAAATTGCATTAACAATTCTTCATGTAACTCATTAATAGTTAAGTCGAGGGGCAGTTCTACAGACCAAAATAAGTCAGGAATCGCTATCAACATAACGCCTCTATCGCTATTTTGATAGAAATAAATATTTATTATTAGTTCATTATACTGAAGTTGCTTAATCTTCAACAGGTCCACCGCCGAATTTCTTATAAGCAGCTTCTAATCCAATTAAATCATCTCTATGAGGAACTTTCACATGGCCAGGCATAATTTGATAAGGTTCTCTTCCTTTAGATGCCAATACTACTGTATCTCCAGGTTCAGCAACATCTATTGCATGTTTAATGCCTTCAGCGCGATCATCAAATTCGACATAATTATCATGAGTTGCACCTTTAGCTAACTCAGCTGTAAGCATTTTAGGATCGTCATTTGCAGGATTATCAGGAGTAAAGATAACATAATCTGCACGACATGCTACGCTACCCATCTCAGGTGTTTTAGTCATGTCTCTTTCTCCAGCCATACCAACTAAGAAAATCAATTTCTGTTTAACGAAAGGTTTTACAGCGTCAATCAATTTATTCATACCATCTGCTGTATGAGCGTAATCAATAATTAAATCAATTGGTAATGAAGGATCGAGCACCTCTAATCGTCCTTCTACGGGTTCAAGAGAAGTTACCGCATTAATAATTTCTTCCATAGAAGCGCCTTTACTCCAAACTGCAATGATAGCAGCCATTATATTAGAGATATTGAATCGACCTACATATGGTGATTTAACTCGATAATCTCCAAATGGTGTACTTAAATCAAACTCCACACCCTGTAACGATTCATTAATATTCTTAGCCATAAATTGAGCTTCGTTATCTATGCCATATGTAAACACTTCATAAGGTGTCACACTTGCTAAATAATGAGAGAAATCATCGTCATTATTAAGTACGACGTATTTTTCTTTAGCTAAATCTTCACCAAGTTGGCTAAATAATAATGATTTCGCGTGGCCGTATGCTTCCATAGTGCCGTGAAAATCTAAGTGATCTTGTGTTAGATTTGAGAAAATCGCAACATCAAATTCTACACCTCTTAACCGACCAAGTGATAAACCATGACTCGATACTTCCATTGTCATAGCTTCGGCATCAGCATCAACTGCTTCTTTAATCTTTTTAGTTAATGAAACTGTTTCAGGCGTTGTGTTGGCACCTTTAGTCTTTGTTTCATTGATTTGGAATCCATTGGTACCTAAATAGGCACTATTTTTATTTAATTTTCTATAAATGAGATGAATCATTGTTGCAATTGATGTTTTTCCGTTAGTCCCCGTGACACCATATGTAGTCAACTGATGACTTGGAAAATCAAATAACGTATGTGCTAGTAAACTAGCTACTCTTAATGTATCTGGAACAACAACTTGAGTCACTTCCCCATCAAGTTCAAGTTCCCTGTTTACCACTACAATACTACAACCTTGTTCAATTACATTTTGACAAAATTTATGACTATCTACCGTATATCCTTTAGATGCTACGAAAATACTTCCTTCTTTAGCTGTACGTGAATCAGTAGTAATATCATCTACATTTTTATCTAGTGTTCCAATTACATTTTTCACTCTTATTTTCTCGAACAACGCACTCGCATTCAAAATGTATCGCTCCTTTTTTTACAATAATTCTATTATACACATTTTACTAGTGTTGATAAATTTATTCTTATTTATTGAGGTTCGTTATTAAAATAAAGTCCTTCTATATTTAATAGGAGGTAAAAATTTAATTAAAAATATTCTTCATTGTAAAATTAAGTCAATTTTTATTAAGCTTAAGTAAAAATATCTTAAAAATATTTCTATAGCCCCAATCATCCCAATACATTTCCCTTAATTAATGCTAGTATGAAAGTAGATTAAGAAAATATAAAGTTTTTAATAAGTTTATTTTGTGTTAGTACGAAGTTTAGATTGAGTAATTAAAAATTTATTTTGAAGATGAGTGTGGTATAATGCATAAATAAAAATTTAAATTACTTAGTTTACATAGTTAATTCATGAATTTGAAATGTGTTGCACACTGTATTTATCATGCTAAGAAGCGACAACTTCATGTCGCTTAATTCCTTTTATAATGTATGAAAATACGTTACACTTATTATAAATTTTAAAAATTAATGGAGGGTGGCTATAAATGGTTACTCAAAATAAAAAGATATTGATTATTACTGGATCATTTGGTAACGGTCATATGCAAGTCACACAAAGTATTGTCAACCAATTGAATGAAATGAATTTAGATCATTTATCAGTAATACAACATGATTTATTTATGGAAGCTCACCCAATTATGACTTCTATTTGTAAAAAATGGTATATCAATAGCTTTAAATATTTTAGAAATATGTATAAACGTTTTTATTATAGCCGCCCTAACGAGCTTGATAAATGTTTTTATAAATATTACGGATTAAATAAATTAATCAACTTACTCATAAAAGAAAAACCAGATTTAATACTTTTAACATTCCCTACACCTGTCATGTCAGTACTTACTGAGCAATTTAATATTAATATTCCAATTGCAACTGTTATGACAGATTATCGCATGCATAAAAATTGGATTACCCCAGATTCTCAAAGATATTACGTTGCTACAGAGGATACTAAAGATGATTTCGTTGAAGCAGGCGTGCCAGCTTCTCATATAAAAGTAACTGGAATCCCTATTGCTGATAAGTTTGAAGACTCCATTGATAAAGAAGCTTGGTTGTCTAAGCATCATTTAGATCCAAACAAACCAACTATCTTAATGTCAGCAGGTGCATTTGGAGTTTCTAAAGGTTTCGATTATATGATTAATGAAATCTTAGAAAAAAGTCCTCACTCTCAAATAGTGATGATATGCGGACGTAGTAAAGAACTGAAACGCTCTTTAAAAGCAAAATTCAAACATAATCCAAACGTTTTAATTTTGGGTTATACCAACTATATGAATGAATGGATGGCTTCAAGTCAATTAATGATTACTAAACCAGGTGGGATTACAATTTCTGAAGGACTCACACGTTGTATCCCAATGATTTTCTTAAATCCAGCACCTGGTCAAGAACTTGAAAATGCTCATTATTTCGAAGATAAAGGGTTCGGTAAAATTGCTGACACACCAAATGAAGCCATCGATATCGTATCTCATTTAACAAACCATGAAGACAGACTAGAAGCTATGACAAATCAAATGCGATTATCAAAAGTAAGTTATTCTACTCAGAAGCTATGTAGAGATTTATTAGATTTAATTGGTCACTCATCTCAACCAGAAGAAATCTACGGAAAGGTTCCTTTATATGCAAGATTCTTCGTTAAATAATTACTCCAATAACAAAAATTTTGTTATTATGTTAGTTATTTTATTCTTAATGGAATTTGCACGAGGCATGTACATACTTAGCTATATTAACTTCTTGCCAACAGTGACGTCGATTGCAATCGCAATTACTTCATTTGCATTTTCTATACATTTTATAGCTGATGCAGCAACAAATTTTGTTATCGGATTTTTACTTAAGAAATTTGGTGCAAAGATTGTTTTAACTGCAGGCTTTTTACTCGCATTTGTAAGTTTGTTTCTAGTCATCTGGTTCCCAGCATCACCATTCGTAATCATATTTAGTTCTATTATGCTAGGAATAGCCGTTAGTCCGATATGGGTCATCATGTTATCAAGTGTTGAAGAGAATAATCGTGGTAAGCAAATGGGGTATGTATACTTCTCATGGTTACTAGGTTTATTAGTCGGCATGGTCGTAATGAACTTGTTAATCAAAGTACACCCTACTCACTTTGCTTTCATGATGTCTCTCGTAGTTCTTATCGCATGGGTATTATATTATTTTGTTAATATACAATTAACGAATTATAATACGAAACCTGTCTCAGAACAGCTTAAACAAATCGTTGATGTTACAAAACGACATCTCGTATTATTTCCTGGGATATTACTACAAGGTGCAGCAATTTCAGCATTAGTGCCTATACTTCCTAAATACGCTACAAAAGTAATCAAAGTTTCTACGGTTGAATACACTATTGCAATCATTATAGGTGGTATTGGTTGTGCATTTTCAATGTTGTTCTTATCAAAGATTATTGATAATAATAGTCGTGGATTTATGTATACCATTATCTTTGGTGGTTTCATATTATATACGTTATTAATATTTGCTTTATCATTGTTAACTAATATCTACTTAGTTTGGGTAATAGGTCTCTTTATTGGATTAATGTATGGAATACTTTTACCTGCGTGGAATACTTTTATGGCTGGTCATATTAATCCCGAAGAACAAGAAGAAACTTGGGGCGTATTTAATAGTGTTCAAGGATTTGGATCTATGATTGGACCATTAGTTGGTGGATTAATCACTCAATTTACAAATAATTTAAATAATACATTTTACTTCTCAGCTATGATTTTCCTATCTTTAGCTGTATTCTATGGTTATTACTTTATAAGTAGTAGACAAAAAAGGAAATAAAGTATTTCGAAGCCTATTGATGAATTTTCATTGATAGGCTTTTCTTTGGCTTAATGTACTTCTTTTTTTCATTTGAGATAAAACATAAAAATCCGCTACAAAAAAAGGATGAATCGACACCCTTGTACAATTCATCCAATCATTTATATTAATTATCCTAACTCAAATGTTTCTACTACTGTCCATTTATCGTCTTCTTCACTATATTGTAATAAAGAAAGTTCGTTAATTGTCTCTTTATGGTCTACCCCTGCTAATTTTACTTGACCATAGATATCTTCAAATTCTTGACTTGATAAGCCTTGTGCAATTGTAAAGTGCGGAACAAATGGATGTTCAGCCTTACCATAAAACTCGTCAGTATTGAATTGATCAAAAAGTTTTTCTAAAGAGTCAGTTTTAGCTACTTTGAAGTAAATAACATTAGTTGTTGGTGCAAAACTTGAAGCTTTCGTTGCATGAACATCAACTGGTTGAATGTCACTAATACGTTTTTTCACTTCTTCTTTAATAGAATCTAATTCATTATCATCAATTTCAAATTGAGATTTAATTGTTATATGAGGCATGATTTGTGCATAATGCGTATCATAGCGTTTACGATAAGCATTCACCTCTTCTTGGAATGACTTAGACGGAACTAATGCTAATCCTAGAATCATTTAAATTCCTCCTTTGTTTAACATATTTCCATTATATCAAAATTTTTTGAAAACCGTTACTTTTAAAGTGAAAACAATTACATTTCTGAAATATCTACATTTAGTAAGATTTATATTTATAGACTTCACTAATAGAGTATAAATATTAGGGAGAACGCTTAATCTGGAATGACATCACTCAAGAAATATTCAAGAATATCTCCTAATAATGGTTTCCATGATTTCCAACTATGCCCACCCTCGAACTCAGTATAGTAATAATCAACATCATAATCTTTAATAAGGTCAGCTAATTCACGGTTAGGCGTAAGAAAATTAGCACGTTTACCATTTGTAGGTAATGTGAAGTCTTCCTCCTCTAAGCCAATTGCGTGCCACAGTGTAAGTTGATTTCTATTATCACAATTAACTACTTTTTGTTTAACATTATCGTCATACATTGGGCTTAGCATTGCTGCCTGACTAAATATAGTTGGATATGTTAGAGCAGTCATTAAAGCGATACTACCAGCCAAACTATCTCCAATTAACAATCGAGCATTACCTACTTTATAAGTTGGAAAAGTAGAATCAATAAAAGGTAATATTTCTTTACCAATTGCTTGAACTGTCAAATGTGAACGACTGCCTGATGGATGAAACTCTTCTCGTCGTTTATCAACATCTTCATAATGAAACCCGACAATAATTGCTCTTTGAATAGAATTATCCTTTCTCAACTGTTCGTATGTACGTTGAATTCTACCGAATCTTAAGAAATCTAATCCATCAAAGCATATAATAACTTGATACTTAAACAACTCAGTATATTCTTCAGGTAAATAAATGGAGAGTGTCACATCTCTATCTAGAATGTCACTGTGTATTACTTTTTTATTTATTTTTCCAGCGTTAAACTCTGTCATATGCGTATGCCCCCTCATAGTAGTATTATCATTGTATCAAGACTTGCAACACATTTAAATTCTCTAAAATGGTTTTAAGCAGAATCCTCAGTATCTTATTACTAATTTTCAAAATATGGAGAACCTTTAAAAAAATTAAGCGAAAGCTGTTTCATAGCGTCTTTAACTATGATTTATAAAGTATTTTCCCTTTTTTAAGATATGGTTTTAAGATATACTTATTAAGAATAAATAAAAGTATTACTATAGGAGGAAAGAGGTTTATGTTAAATAAAGTTTGGTTTAGAACCGGCATATTTATTATCATGCTGTTCATACTCATCAAACTATTTATGGAAGTACATGAAGTATTTACACCTATTGCGACGATTATCGGCTCTGTATTCCTTCCATTCCTAATCAGTGGTTTTCTATTTTACATATGTTTACCTTTTCAAAATATTTTGGAAAGATGGGGATTTCCACGTTGGGCTAGTATTTTAACGATATTTATCGGGTTAATTGCAATTATAGCAATTGTGGTATCATTTATCGCACCGATTATTATTTCGAATATTAATAATTTAATTAAACAGACACCAGCGTTACAAAAAGAAGCTGAACATATTATTAATTTCTCTTTAAAACAAATGGACAAATTACCTGATGATGTGACTCATCGTATTAATAAGGCTGTTAGATCTGTAGGTGATGGCGCAACATCAGTTTTATCTAACTCAGTCACTTACATTACATCATTCATTTCAACAGTTTTCTTATTAATCATGGTACCTTTCTTCTTAATTTATATGTTGAAAGATCATGAGAAATTTATTCCAGCTATAGGGAAATTTTTTAAAGGTGAACGAAAAGTATTCATCGTAGATTTATTAAAAGATTTAAACTTCACTTTAAAATCATATATTCAAGGTCAAGTAACAGTCAGTGTGATTCTAGGTATTATTCTTTACATTGGTTATACAATCATAGGATTACCATACACTCCATTACTTGTATTATTTGCAGGTGTGGCAAATTTAATTCCTTTCCTAGGTCCATGGCTCTCATTTACACCCGCGGCTATTCTTGGCATCATTGAAGGCCCAACAACATTTATATGGGTTTGTGTTGTTACATTAATAGCACAACAACTTGAAGGAAACGTAATTACTCCTAATGTTATGGGTAAATCATTAAGTATTCACCCACTTACAATTATTGTTGTTATCTTAGCTGCAGGAGATTTAGGTGGATTTACATTAATTCTAATAGCTGTTCCATTATATGCAGTAATTAAAACATTAGTTAGCAACATCTTTAAATATCGTCAAAGAATTATTGATAAAGCTAACAGTGACGTTAAAGATATTAAATAAACAGTTTCAACATCGCTTACTTTTTTCGAGTAAGTGATGTTTTTTTATTGAAAACGTCTAAACCCACTAATGCAATATCACTAACACTTCAATCTAACAACGGCATACTTAATGTATCGTTAATAAGCAATATTAAAAAGCGATTGAGTCAATTACTCAACCGCTTCAAATATTATGCATTGTTATTTAATTGCGTGGAATCCACTGTCAACATGGATATTTTCACCAGTTACACCGCTTGATAAATCACTTAATAAGTAAGCTGCTGTTTTACCTACTTCTTCCTGATCAACGTTTCGTTTTAATGGTGCACGTTCTTCAATCTCTTTAAGGATTGTATTGAAGCCACCTACACCCTTCGCGCTTAGAGTACGAATTGGTCCTGCAGAAATAGCATTCACACGAATATTATCTTCACCTAAATCAAGCGCTAAATATTTAACATTTGCTTCTAAGCTTGCTTTAGCAACACCCATGACGTTGTAGTTTTGAACAGCAAACTCACCACCAAGATAAGTTGTTGCAACGATACTTCCACCTTCTGGCATAAGCTTTTTAGCTTCATGCGCAACGATTGTTAAAGAATAAGAACTAATATCTTGTGCAAGTAAGAAGCCGTCACGTGAAGTTTCATTGAAGCGTCCTCTTAAGTCTTCCATATTAGCAAACGCAATTGAATGATAAACGCCGTCAATATTTCCTACTTCTTCGCCTATTTTAGCGAAACCGTTAATAACATCTTCATCACTTTGTACGTCAATTTGATATAAATAATGTTCAGATTGATTTAATTGTTCTAATAATTTTTCTAATTCTTTACGGCTGCGATCTTTACGATATGTAAATACTAACTTTGCACCTAATTTGTCTAATACCTTAGCTACACCAAATCCGATACTACGTTTGTTTGCAATACCCATGATGACATATGTTTTGTTCTCTAAATTTAACATTACAGTATAACTCCTTAATAAAAAATCAATTCTTTTTTCAACGGTTATAAAATTGTTTCTTAAATAACCCATCTACCATAATTAGTTTAACACTTTTAGTACCTGATAATAAAGTATTTTAGACCTTGATTAATGTTTAGACAATGCTGTTTATTCTTTGATAAAACAATCATAAAAATATTGAAAATCGAGAAGTTTGTAACTCAAGTTCTACACTCCTAATAACGCAATAAATTATCGAAACTGGATTAATAATAATTAAGCCTACAATTGGATTGGTTTAAAATCCAATTATAGGCGTTAATACTAATGTTTGTTTTCTAACTTCCACCTTAAAGATATTTAAAGCTGTAGTTTTAATAATAGAATTCTAATTCTTGTTTAAGTTCATCGACATATTCTTTCGAACCAGTCACAATAAGACGATCTTTATAACGTAGTTGTGTATCACCATGAGGTACTAATGATTCATTATTACGTACTATTCGTACGAATATGATGTCGCCTCCAAACGGGAAATTACGCAGTTGTATATTTTCATAATGATGATTTAACATTTGAATTTCGTAAAGAGATGTTTCTACATTGCTTAAAAGGTTTAGCATATTTGGAGTTTCTATCAAACCTTTTAGTAAAATTTTATTACTTAGATAATTACTAAACACCTCAATACCTTGCGCTTTAATTTTCGCGTCTTCATTAGAGCTTTCTAATCTACAAATCACACGGTCGACACCGTATTTCTTTGCCATTAATGCTACATTCCTATTAATTTCATCATCATTAGTTGCGCATACTACGATGTCTTTTTCGAATAAACCTAAACGAGCTAATAAATTCTCTTCATAATCGGCAATTTCTACCATTGTAATTTCGTCAGATAATTTTCTGCTATCACTTAAATCCTTACGGTAATATAACGAAATATTATACAACTGTGATGTTAAATTTTGAGCAATCGGAATAGTTAACTGATTCTTACCAATTAAACTCACTTCAATTCGACGATTAACCTCATTGGGTATTGGGAACAACTTTTTAAAAACGATAGGCACAAATACACAAGTAATGACCGCACTTAAAATTAATATACCTGAGGTCTCAGCTGAAATCGTTTTAAGTTGTTCTGCGATTTTCGCAGCCGCTATGACTAAAGATAAAGTTGAAGTTAATAAAAATGCTGAAGCAATCGTCGTTTTAGTATCAAACCAACGTTTTATAAATAAAACTGGGATAAGCTTTGACACTACAAAAGCTATGATGAGCACTGGAATAATTAAGAGCAGAGATGGTTCTTTAATTAAAGATGGTATATTGAGATCTACACCCACCATAATAAAGAATATTGGAATAAAGAATCCATATCCAAATGAATCTAATTTTTCCACCATTTCTTCATCGGGATTTAATAATGAGACAACAACACCGGCTAGGAATGCACCTAAAATATACTCTGCACCTACACCTTCAGCAAGTGCTACTAATAAAATTATTAATGCAAAAACTGCACGAATCCCAATTTGAGTTGTGCCATCCATTAACTTTTGTAAAAATGACATGCGTTTAAATACGCCACCGAGTATGTAGAAAATAATTGTAAATACTATGAGTATGCCAGTTAACCATATCGTACTGCCTCCATGGCCATTAATAGCGCCATAAACAGTTAATAAAAGCATCGTTACAAGATCAGCTAAAACTGCAACTAAAAGTATAAATTGACCTATTGTTGTACGCATGATATTCATTTCTTTAAGTGTTGGTACGACAACGCCTAAAGAAATAGTTGATATAATGATGACCATTAATAATACATCATCTACTAAACCTAACCATTTAAAAGCGTAAGCCAAGATGATAGAAATCAACATGATAAAACCAAATACAGTTAAAGCTAAATTTAAATGACTTGGTAAATTCTTTTCTTGTTTATTCTTTCCTTGTCTAGAACGTGAATCTTTTTTAAATGCTTTAAAATCAATTTCCAATCCACTTAAAAACATTAAAAATATAAAGCCTAAAGTAGATAATATGTTTAGTACAGAATCTCTTTCCACAATATTAAGGAAAGAATGACCTATGACAATACCCATTAAGATTTCTGCCACTACCACAGGCAGAAAATTAATGTTAAGTCGGTTAACGATAATAGGAGTTAAAAATGCAGCAACAACTACGATAACTAATGATAAAAACTCCATGCGACCTCCTAAGTTAAATATGACATAAATGATGTTGCTAAACCGAAGTAAATTAACATACTTACAATATCATTTATAGTAGTAATGAAAGGACCACTTGCAACTGCTGGGTCTATTTTAAATTTATTCATGATTAATGGAATCATAGAGCCAACTAATGTTCCGACAGTCATTGCACATGTAAGGCTGCCTCCAACTATTAGTGCTAATAAAGGTTGTCTATATATAACTACAATAATTAAGAATAGTACCACTGAACAAACTAAACCAGATAAAAATCCACTTCCAGCTTCTCTTAAAGCTATTTTAAATTTACTTTGTTCATTAATTTCACCAGTAGAAATATTACGTACTGAAACAGCTAAGGATTGAGTACCTGAATTACCAGACATACCACTAATAATTGGAATAAACGCAGCTAATAAAGCGACTTGAGATAATGTATCTTCAAAACTTCCTAAAATAGTAGCAGTAATCATTCCTAAGAAAGTTAAGACAATTAGCCAAGGAAGTCGTTTACTGGCTGTTTTGATAACTGAATCACTTGTAGAGTCAATATCAGATACACCGGCTAAACGAGAGTAGTCTTCACTTGCCTCTTCATCCATTACGTCTAAAATATCATCAATAGTAATGATACCTAATAGGTGGTTCTGATAATCAACAACTGGCACTGCAATAAAATCATAATCTCTTATGACCTGAGCAACATCTTCTTGGTCATCAGCCACATTCACACTAATGACACGTTCGCTCATCACATCTTCGATATAAGAATCATTTTCAGCAGTTATCAAATCTCTTAAAGAGAAAACTCCTACCAGTTGTCCCGCTTCATTAACAGCGAAAATAACATAAATCGTTTCAGCATCAGGTGCTTGTTCTTTTACATGCATTAATGCTTCTTTCACTGGTGTTGTGGATTTTAATGCGATATATTCCGTTGTCATGATACCGCCAGCTGTATCTTCTTCGTAATGTAATAAAGCTTTTATTTCATTAGCTTCATCTTTATCCATTAATGTTAGTAAGCTAGCGACTTTAGATTTTGATAATTTATTTAAAATATCAACTGAGTTATCATAAGACATTTCCTCTAATACATGACTTGCATAATTGGCATTAATTTTATCGAAAAGTTCTTCGTAATCTTCGTCATCAATATCTAATTGATCAAAGAAATTAGCAACTTCTTTAGGTGATAAGAATTCAAATATTTTTTGTCTATTATTATCATCCGTGTCTTCAAAGTATTCACTTTGATCGTAATTATGCATTGCTAAAAATTCATCTCTAAATTGGTCGATGTCATTTCCATCTAATAATCTATTTAATAATTCTTCATCATATACGTCTTCGCGCACTTTATCTTTAATCTCTGTGTCGTTAGACAATATTCACACCTCCAAAGCATATTTATTATAGCACGTTAAATAATTGAATTAATTGTTTGTAATCAACATTTATTGTGATTTTATTATGTTTTATGGGATGAACGAACTTAAGTGAACAACATTGTAAACTTTGCCCCTTTACTAGAGGATGTATGCCACCATATAAATCATCCCCTACTATAGGGTGACCCATAAATTGGAAATGAACTCTGATTTGATGGGTTCGCCCTGTATGAAGTTTCACTTTACATAAACTCAAGTTATTATTTTGAGCGATAGTGTAATAACTAGTCTTAGCATATTTTCCTTTGTCAGAGACTTTTCTTGTAATAATACTTTCGTTGTCTCTAGCAATTGGTGCTTCTATAACACCTTCAGATTGAGTACGACCATAAGCTAAACATATATATTCTTTTTCAAATTTCACCTTTGAAAATAAATGATGAATGTGTCCAAACTTGGCAAATAAGACGAGCCCTGATGTATTACGATCTAATCTAGTGACAATGTGCGGATTTGTCTGCTCATCTTTATTCATCAAATAAGCTAATACTTGCTCTACTAAACTCTCATGAGGATGTTCCCTTGAAGGTGCACAATTTTGTAATTGAGGTTTATTAACTATAAGTATAAATTCATCTTCGTATACGATATCTAAAGGTTTTGGATAAGGTAACAAATTTGAACTCGGTGTTTCAATTGGCATATGAACTTCAAAGTGATCTCCGATAGCCATCTCTTTTCTAACTGTTACAGAACGTCCATTTACAGATAAAGCGCCATTATGTTTAATGGCGCTAATCGTCTTTTTAGAGTAATCATTTCTTTGTAAGAAAGATTTAACAGTTTCTGATTTCTCGATAACATATTTGAAAATCATCTTTCATCATCACTTGATATGAATGAATCATGAACTCTTTTCCAAAAAGGAAATGGTCGAAATCTAGCAAACCTTACTTTTTCATTTGCTACTCTAAATTGAATGGCATTTACATTTTTATGTTTAATACTTACGTGATCAATAGTTGTCCTAATCGTGTCATGATTAACAGGCGTAATTAAACAAGTATGATGTTTAGGTAGAACTAAAGGAGATCCTACTGTTCTAAACACCCTATTATTAATAGAAGCTATTTCAGCAATTTGCATTGCTTCTAATGATGGATGTATAAGCGCTCCACCTAAGGCTTTATTGTAAGCAGTTGAACCGGACGGTGTTGATATACATAATCCATCTCCCCTAAATCGCTCAAAATGTTTACCACGTATATTAACGTCCACAACTAATGTTGAACCATTTTCTGTTTTCATTGTAGCTTCATTTAAAGCAAGATATCGTGTTTCATATCCATTGTCGTTATACCTCACAATTAGTTCTAATAATGGATATTCTATCACTTGAAATTCAGTATTATTTATTTCAATAATCAACTTCTCAACTTCATGAGGTAACCAGTCTGCATAAAAACCTAAATGACCGGTGTGAATCCCTACAAAGGCGACTTTTGATAACATATGACTATATTGATGAAATGCCTGTAGTAACGTTCCATCACCACCAACAGATATGACAATTTCAGGATTTTCACTATCCTCTACCATTTGAAAATCCTTCATATGATTAATCATTTTATGCTTTAATGCATTCGATTTCGAATCACCTTTAGTTAGGATTGTATAACGCATCATCTACACCTCATTAGTCATTTTCATGTTTCTTCGCACGTTTCTGAGTATAATACTTCTGTGCCTCTTGAATTTCATCTTTTATTTCAGACATTTCTTCATCTAATAAATATGCTGCTTCAGCTGCTCTTTCCAAACGATGTTGTATTTCATCAGGATAGTCTCCATCGTATTTATAACGAAGAGTATGTTCTATTGTAGCCCAGAAATTCATAGCTAATGTTCTTATTTGAATCTCAGCTAGAATATGTTTTTGTCCGTTTAATGTTTCAATAGGATATTTAATAATTACATGATAGGAACGATAGCCACTTTCTTTAGTATTACGGATATAATCTCGTTCTTCTACGACTTTGAAGTCTCTTCGTTGCCTTAATATATTAACAACAATATCAATATCATCCACGAACTGGCACATCATTCTTAATCCAGCAATGTCATACATTTCTTCATGTAAGCGGTCGAACGGAATACCTCTTTTATTTGCCTTATCGATAACACTTGATATAGGTTTAACTCTTCCTGTAACAAACTCGATAGGTGACGTGTGTTCACCTACTTCATATTGCTTACGCAAACCTTTAAGTTTTACCTTTAATTCATCTACCGCTTGTTTATAAGGTGTTAAAAATTGATCCCACTGGTTCATTTTGTTTCACTCCGCTTCACTCTAGTTCGAAAGTTTTTTCAACAGCTGAAACAAACTCCTTACCATAGTTATTATTTCCTTCAATATTTTCTAATATGTAATCTAGTTCTTCTTGGAAATGTTTCAATTCTAAATCGTTATTGATGATAATCTTCTTATCTCTATTTTCATGTAACAGTGACCATGTCTCTTGCACAAAGATTAGATAAGAATACGATTCACCGTCATCTAATAGATATGCGAATCCATAATTATCACTATCAACAAGCATTTGTCCAACTTCCTCTAGACCATCTGTTGGGTCCTCTGAGAAGCAATAAATGCCATCATCTTTAACTTTAATTTCATTTATATAAATACGCATGCCTGTCTTCCTCCTTATTCCATACTAGTTTAACATAATATACGCTTACAAAACACGCCACAACTTGCATTGAAATCTTAGATTAAATTACAGATTTTCATTTTCTTTCAAGTAATTTATATATTCCGAAGTCTACATACGTTATAAGTTAATTTTCAGAGTTAAAACGACCTCACAAAATTTTTCACAAACTTAAATGTGCTATTAAATTACTTTAATTTATAGAAGAAATTCGTCATAATTGTAAATGCTTTAAATATGAACAAAAGTAAATGATTGAGGTGTTTACAATGGCAACAAATAATGAAATTGAGTTCAAACAAATCTTAACCAAAGATTTGTACGATAAAATTTTTAACACTTATTTTAAAAATGAAAAACCATTTAGCCAAACTAATTATTATATTGATACTATAGATTTTAAACTTAAAGATCATCGTTCAGCATTACGTATCAGAGTTAAAGATAATACATATGAAATGACTTTGAAGGTACCTGCTGAAGTTGGATTAATGGAGTATAACCACGCAACTGATATTAAACCAAAGATGAATGATTCAATATCAAACTCCAAACTACCAGATGATATAAGAAATATTATTGAAGAACAATTTAATGTTTTAGACGAAGAATTAGTTATTTTAGGGGATTTAACAACATATAGAATAGAAACTCAATATCAAAACGAATTACTTGTATTAGATAAAAGTGAATACCTAAATAAAGTTGACTACGAACTAGAATATGAAGTTGGTTCGTACGATGAAGGTTATGAAAAGTTTAAACAATTACTTCAGGAATTCGATATAAAACATAAAAAACCTTTAAACAAAGTACAAAGATTCTTTGAAGAAAAGAAAAAAGCAAGTGATAAATAGCAATATGTTCAGAAAAGGCAAATTACTTTCAAATGTAAAAATTCATGTTATATTAGATATATATTAATGGAACACGGTGATATTATGTCTAAAACACCTTATGAGTTAGTAGGTCAAGACGCTCTGTATCAAATGATTGACTATTTCTATTATCTAGTCGAAAGAGACAATCGTATTAATTATTTATTTCCAGGGGACTTTAATGAAACAAGCCGAAAGCAGAAACAGTTTTTAACTCAATTTCTTGGCGGCCCTGACTTATATACTCAAGAACATGGATACCCCATGTTAAAAAGAAGACATATGGAATTTACAATTACTGAATATGAGCGAGATGCATGGTTAGAAAATATGTATACTGCGATTCAATATGCAAATTTCCCTGCAGGTGTTGGTGAGTATTTATTTGAAAGATTACGCTTAACTGCAAACCACATGGTAAATTCCGAAAAATAATTGTAGGTGAAAATACATGGCTGAAGAATTAAGAATATTGGATAACAAGAGTCGTGAAGATGCTAATCTATCACCTGTAAGTAAAATAGAAATTTATTCTTTTTTTGATCCTTTTAGCAAAGAATGTTTTAAGCTATCAGCTATATTATCAAAATTAAGAATTGAATATAATCAATATATCCGAGTAAGACACATTTTAAACCCTTCCTTGAAAGTTTTAACTAAGTGTCAGGCTCAAAGTACATCGGATTTCGATAACATTGCTCTGGCATATAAAGCAGCTGAATTACAAGGACGTTTGAGGGCTGAAAGATTTATTCATTTAATGCAAAATGAAATCATACCTAAACGCGATATCATTACCGAAGATATGATTTGCGATTGTATTAATAATGCAGGTATTGATTATCAAGTATTTAAGGAAGATTTACAGAAGAGCAAGCTTACTGATAGCCTAAAGGTAGATCTCCATATTGCTAGAGAAATGGACATTGAGCAAGCGCCCTCTCTTGTTTTCTTTAGTGAAGACGTCCAAGAAGAAGGTTTAAAAGTTGAAGGTCTATACCCATATCATATCTATACTTACATCATAAACGAATTAATGGGAAAACCTATTGAGAAGAATCTTCCACCTAAATTAGAAGTGTACATTCAAAAGAAACAATTAGTAACGATGGAAGAACTTTTAACCATTTACGAGTGGCCAGAAAAGTTACTTAATAAAGAATTAAAAAAACTTTCCTTACAACAAAAAGTTGAGAAATTACAATATCCAGAAGGCGATTTTTGGAAATCAAAAATGCCTTAATAATTTAATGCAAAAAGACGGCTAGTAAAATAAAACTAGCCGTCTTTTAGTATTTATATTGAAAATCATCTTATACTCTTTTATGTATAGGAACTGTATAATTTACACAACAGAAAATAGTATTTTAAAATTAAATATAAAAAAACGCCGTGTCTGATTACACGACGCTAAACAAAGGGGATGGGAGAAATTTTTCACTTCAAACAAAGGGGTATGTTTGTTATGTGATTAATTTCATGTTCATAATATAACACGGTGCATACCCCTTTTCAACCTTTGTTTAATTATATACATAAATTGTCACAATCTGTTCAAATTGAAAGCGAATACACTCGTACTAAGCTTTCATAAGTTTTTCAAATGCATCTAATTTTTGTTCAAATACTTCACACGCTTCTTCAATAGGTTTAGGTGTAGTCATATCTACGCCTGCATTTTTTAGAATTTCTATTGGATAGTTTGAGCTACCTTTTTTCAAGAATTCATTAATATATCTTTCTACAGCTGGTTTACCTTCTGATAAAATTTGATGACTTAAACTTTGTGCTGCACTATAACCTGTAGCGTATTGATATACATAATAATTCATATAGAAGTGTGGTATACGTGACCATTCTTTACTAATATCTTCATCTGTTTCAACAGCATCTCCGAAGTATTGCTTATTAAGCTTCGCATACTCTTCATTCATTCGGTTAGGTGTTAATGGTTCGCCCGCCTCTTCGATTTGGTGAATTTTATGTTCAAATTCAGCGAACATAGTTTGACGGAATAAAGTAGCTCTAAAGCGTTCTAATTCTTGATTTAACAATAACAATCGACGCTGGTCGTCTAAATGTTTATCCA
Organism: Staphylococcus sp. HMSC06C11; assembly: GCF_001808345.1. NCBI lineage: Bacteria > Bacillati > Bacillota > Bacilli > Caryophanales > Staphylococcaceae > Staphylococcus > Staphylococcus sp. HMSC06C11. The sequence goes on along the minus strand of NZ_KV793047.1, from coordinate 212,053 downwards.
TATAGTCACTTAAAAGCGCTTCGTTACATGTAGATGCGACTTCTGCAACGAATATCGTATAATCACTTAAGTTTGAAGGTTGATTTTGACGACTGAAATAACTATGAGCTGAATGACCAAACTCATGTACTAAAGTGTATAAATCAGAAACAGTATCTGACCAATTTAATAAAATGAAAGGATTTGTAAGATGCGCTCCTGAAGAATAACCTCCAGAGCGTTTACCTTTATTTTCATAGACGTCAACCCATCGATTGTCTAAACCTTCTTTAACAACGTTTAAATATTCTTCGCCCATTGGTTCTAGTGCTTTTAACATCCACGATTTAGCTTCTTCGTATGGCATATCAAATTTCACATCTTTAACTAGAGGTGTGTAGAGATCATACATTTTTAAATCTTCAATACCTAATAACTCTTTTCTTAATTTAGTGTATCTGTGAAGTAATGGAAGATACTTATGCACTGTTTTGACTAAATTATCATATACAGCCTCTGGGATATGATTGTTACTTAAAGCACGCTCACGAGCTGAATTATAATGATGAGTTCGAGCATTAAATACATTTTTCTTCACTTCTCCTGCTAGCGTTGCACCTAGTGTATTGTTATGTGAACCGTAAGCTTTATATACATTTCTAAATGCTGATTCTCTTAATTTACGATCATCAGACTCTAAATATTTTATAAAAGTACCTTGCGTTAACGGATGTGCTTCCCCATCTTTATCAATGGCGTCCTCAAATTCTAAGTCTGCGTTACTAAACATTCCATAAACATTTGAAGGTGTAGATAAAGCATCTTGTGCTTCTGTTAATAGTTTCTCTGTGTCTGCATCTAAAATGTGTGGACGTTTCTCGTTAATTAATTTTAAGTCGAACTCATATTGTTTTAATTTATCAAATGAGGAAACAAATTGTTCAATAGTAGATTGATCTAACTGTAAAATTTCAGGCACTAAAAAGCTCCATGCAGAACTGTATTTAATTAATAATTGATGTGCACGCGCTTCTAGACCAGTATATTTATCATTAGCAGTATCTTGGTCTTGCTTCAAATGAGCATAGACATAGACTTTTTCAAGTTTAGTTCCTAATTCATCTTCAAGTGCTAAGGCATTATATAAAGTTTCAGCACTATCACCTAAATGTCCTTTGAATTGTTCTTCCTTACCTAACTCATTCTCTACTTCCTTGAACGCCTCCTCAAAAGCCTCGTCGTTTTCGAAAATCGTCGTTAAGTCCCATGTATACTCAGGATATTTACGTTCCTGCTCTTCTCTTGTTAATTGTTGACTCATAAAGTAAACCTCCTTGATTATATCAATAATATAATTTTCTCATTTTAGGATTGGTTTTGCACGCTTAAACATCTGTTATAATACATTTTCTCGAAGTCATTTAACAAATCTTTTAATATAGTCAACTTATGATACTTATGGTATGCGAAATATCTGAATTTAATGATAGACATTAATAAGTCACAACTTTGATGTCTGTCATATTTACGTCTTAATAATAGATAATTGAGTTGCCATTCAACTGGGTGTGTTTCAATATATATTTGATTTGGAAATATAAAACCTGTATTTATACATACTTCATTATCATTCATTTGTAGCTGATATATTGCACTTAGAGTTGGTTCAAGAACCGAATTTTTCCTTCTACACTGTAGAATATAATTATTGATTGTTCTTTTAGATAATTTATAGATTTGTGCTTGTTCTGATTGATATGTATTGAAAAGTTGTTTAATTTTTATGGTATGTTTTTTGCAAATAAATTTTTTCCAGCGATATTTTGAAGGTGCGTGTAAACTATGAGTCTTGATTTTGTGAAGTCCCAGGTTATTAGGGTACGATGAATAGGATTAATAAAAGTAGTTTGAAATTGTGTAAGTTCAATAAAATCCCCTCTTTTTTTCACATCATTGATTATCCAATAAACCTTTAAGCCTATACTTTTTAAACCAAGGGTTCTTTCAATTATTTCAGTCGTACTAATTGTGGAACACTGAATTTCGATGGCGTGTCTTTGGTTAATCACTAAATCAGGATATTGCTTGATACATTTAAAAAAGGGTTCAATATCAACATCATAATTTATTGCTTCAAATTTTTGTGCTAATAGCATTTTTAATTGGTAATGATTATACGTTTCAGCTTTATAACAAAGTCTAGTACTTTTAACTTTATGTGCAAAATGAGGTATAACTTTAACTCCATGTCGTAATATAACTTCCCCTAGACAATAAGGACACCGATATATTTGATTTCTCTTCGCATTTTTCGCTAAAACTCGCTCATTCATTCTATTCATTGCTATTAACATTTCATCACCTCATATATAACAACGAGGAGAACAAAATTTTTACTTTAAAAATTTATAAAAAAAACAAGGCACCTTAATTTGGTACCTTGTGAGATAAATCGTGTTATTCTTCTGAGTCTGTAAAATATCTACGAACTTGAGAAGTAACATTATGACTCATGATAATTTTGGCATAGTCATTTAAGTATACTTCCGTTTTATCTGTTGGATAAGCAAACTCTAATAATTGACTATAGCTATCATTAATAGTTTCTTGGCTTACAGAGTCATCAAAATGAACTGAATAATAGTAGTGATTATCAATCATATATAATAAATCTTCATATTCAGTAGTATTTTGGTTATTATGATATGCATAATTAATAACATGTTCTAAATCATCAAATTTAACAATTACAGTTCTTACGTTAGCACGTTTATGAGTTCGTTGATTATTTGCCTGTTGTTCAGCTTTTTTCTGTTGTTGACGTTGCTCAAATAATTCTTCTAAATTATCTTCACCATCTAAGGTTTGTGCTAATAATTCATTCACTTGATCATCAAATTGATCATTTGTATCTTCATCTGACATGTTCATTGCGTCTTCATTTTTAGATTTAGAGATGGTCACTTCCACGCCTTTTTCAAAAGCATGTACTTGAATCCATAATGGACCTTCTACCACGAAATCTTCTTCTTCGTTAATTTCATCCATCATTGACCAGAAGAATTCTTCACCGCGTTTACGGTTAGTCCATAAGTCTTCACGATTAAATCCTCGTGCTTCAATGTCGCTATATGTTATAAACAATTTAACTGTTGTGTCATCAACGCGTTCTATTCTCATATCATCTCACTCCTTACAGTCGATGAATAGTAACCATATTGTATTAGAACGGAACGTAAATTACAATCTATTTGTTTGATTAAATTTAACTAATTTTAATCGGTAATCTATATTAACATATTCCCTATTTATTTAACAAAAAACTACTACTTTAGAAGGTAATATAACATGCAAAAAACAACACTATTAACAATGAATAGTGTTGTTCTTAATCTTTAAGTAAAGTGATAATATCACATAGTTATGTTAGTTATTAATCAACTAAACGTTGTGCTTCTTGTAATTGGAACGTACGAACTTTTCTTGGTAAGAAACGTCTAATTTCATCTTCGTTATATCCAACTTGCAAGCGTTTGTCGTCTAAGATAATAGGACGACGTAATAATCCTGGGTTATCTTGAATAATAGAATATAAATCTTGTAAAGGTAAAGAATCAATATCTACATTCAATTTTTGATATGTTTTAGAACGAGTTGAAATAATTTCATCTGTTCCGTCTTCAGTCATTTTTAAAATTTGTTTAATTTCATCAATTGTTAAATGTTCAGAAAAAATGTTACGCTCCGTATATGGAATGTCATGTTCTTGTAACCATGCTTTCGCTTTACGGCAAGATGTGCAACTTGGTGAAGTAAATAATGTTACCATACATCTCACTCTCCTATAGAATGAATTAAATTCATTATTTTAATATTATTATCGATTTAAGAAATTGAATTTTTAAGCTTTCTTAATCTTACACTTAATAGTATAACTATCTAAGATTAAAATTAAATGAGAAAATCCTAATTTTTCTGAGAAATCTTGAAATTCATCAAATTTTTAATTCGCTTTTAGTATATACCCAGTTATATTAATATTTTAACACAACTTACATTTTAACGAAATACTGTTATAATGTTATCTAAACAATATTAATTAGAAAGTAGGCATCTAATATGGAAACTTTATTTTCAGGAATTCAACCGAGTGGTATTCCTACTATCGGCAACTACATAGGTGCGTTAAAACAATTTGTAGATGTACAAGATGACTATGATTGTTTTTTCTGTATTGTTGACCAACATGCCATAACGGTACCACAAGATCGTTTGAAATTACGTAAACAAATTCGTCAATTAGCAGCAATATATTTAGCTACAGGAATTGACTCAGATAAATCTACTTTATTTATTCAATCTGAAGTCCCTGCACACGTACAAGCTGGTTGGATGCTTACAACAATTGCTTCTATTGGTGAACTTGAACGTATGACACAATTTAAAGATAAAGCACAAAAACGGGTTGATGGTGTGCCAGCAGGATTATTAACATATCCACCTCTTATGGCTGCAGATATAGTAATTTATAACACTAACATTGTTCCAGTTGGCGATGATCAAAAGCAACATATGGAACTTACCCGTAATTTAGTAGATCGTTTTAATAGTCGTTATAATGATGTCTTAGTAAAACCAGAAATTCGCATGCCTAAAGTTGGAGGACGTGTGATGAGTTTACAAGACCCAACTAAGAAAATGAGTAAAAGTGATGATAATCAGAAAAACTTTATTTCACTACTCGATGAGCCAAATGTGGCAGCAAAAAAAATTAAAAGTGCCGTAACGGATTCTGATGGCATTATTAAATTCGATCGTGAAAATAAACCAGGTGTTTCAAATCTTTTATCTATATATTCAGGTCTAACTGATGAACCTATTAAAGATATTGAAGTTAGATACGAAGGTGAAGGTTATGGCAAATTTAAAGGTGACTTAGCAGAGATCGTTAAAGACTTCTTGATTAATTTCCAAGAGAAATATGAGAACTTTTACAATTCTGATGATTTAGATGACATCTTGGATAAAGGGCGAGACAAAGCTCATAAAGCTTCATTTAAAACATTGAAAAAAATGGAAAAAGCTATGGGATTAGGACGTAAAAGATAATATAAAATAAAAAAGTTACTGGAAAGGAAAGTTCCAGTAACTTTTTTTATAAACTTTTATTTTCTTCCTTTAGGATTAAATGCATCTTTGAGTCCCTCTCCGACAAAATTGATACTCAAAATAGTCAAAGTTATCATTAAAGCAGGAGGCATCCATATCCATGGTTTACCACTTAATACATCTCCCTCTTGTGCATCACTCAACATATTTCCCCAAGAAGGAATAGACTTACTTATACCAAATCCTAGAAAGCTAAGCCCTGATTCTACAACTATCATACCTGCAAAAGTTAATGTTGCTTGTACAATTACGACACTTAAAATATTAGGTAATAAATGCTTTAGTATAATTTTATAGGTAGGTGTTCCAATTGATTGTGCAGCTAAAAAGTATTCATTCTCTTTTTCTTGCAAAACTTTTCCCCTAACAAGTCTAGCAATACCACCCCAACTCAGTATTATGATTACAAATACTAAAATAATTGCTGAACCATAGGGATTTTTTATTTTATCTCCTAATGCTGCATTGAGTACTATTGCAAAAATTAGAAATGGAAATAACATAACAAACTCTGTAATTCTCATTAGAACAGTATCTAATACTCCACCAAAATACCCAGAAATAACGCCAATTGATATTCCAATTAAAAGCATTCCTACCGTAGACGTAAACCCTATAGTAAGAGAAATCCTACCCGCATATAACAATCTACTGAAGTTATCTCTGCCACCAGCATCAGTACCAAGCAAATTTTCAATAGACATATCACCTTTTATATTTAATAAATCTTGTTTATTAATTGGTAAAGGAGCTATTAAAGGAGCAATAATAGATATGATTGCAACAATTATTAAAAATGATAAAGAAATCATCGCAAGTTTGTTATGATAAAATTTCTTCATAGAAATTTTAAAAGGTGAATTTGGTTTTTTCTTCAAGATAATCATCCTCTCATTAATTACTTCGTATTCGTGGATCAACAAAGCCATACGTAATATCTGAAATTAAGTTTCCTAGCAAACCTAAAAATGAGAAAAATAATGTCATTGCCATCATAACTGGGTAATCTTGTCCTGTTACTGACTCTAAAAACAATTTTCCAATACCGTTATAAGAGAAAATAGTTTCTGTAATTACAGCTCCACCCAATATACTAACTATGTCAGCCCCTAGAAAAGTAATTATTGGAATTAAAGAATTTCTCAAAATATGCTTCATATAAATTCGATTTGTAGAAAGTCCTTTAGATCGAGCAGTTAATACATAATCTTTTTGCGAATTTTCAATAATATCATTACGTAAATATTGTATATAACCTGCAGTAGATAACAATCCCAATGTAACCGCTGGTAAAATCGTATGATAAAGCTTGTTTATATAGTATGAGAACGTACCTTCTTGAACATTAATATCAACAGAACCTTGGAAAGGAAATAAATTTAATTGAAAGGCAAAGAAAAATATTGCAAATACACCTGCTATAAAAGAAGGAATAGCTAGCATTATGTAGTTAAATACTTGTATTGAGTAATCACTAATCGTATATGCATATCTTCCAGATACTATTCCTAAAGTAAAAGAAATAATATAGGTAATAATGAGAGATACACTACCTAAAAGAATGGTATTGGGTAGTCTCTCTTTAATGAGATCCATTACTGGTCTTTTATACTTGATTGATTCACCAAAATCTCCATGAATAATATTATTTGCCCATCTAATATATTGTTGTGGTATTGAGTCATTAAGACCTAATTTTTCTCGTTGAGCATCTAATGCTTCTTGTTTAATATTCGTACCATGTTGTCCTGAAAAAGGATCACCCGGTTGTATAATTGCTAATGCAAAAACTACCATCGAAATTATAATGAGCAATGGAATCATTAGACCTAGTCTTTTTATTATTAACTTAAACATTAGCTACACTCCCTACATGGTTTGGATAAAAACAAGCTACTTGATGATCTTTAATTATTTCTTTCAGTTTAGGTTTCTCTCTCCTACATTTATCTTGAACCAAAGGGCATCTAGTTTGGAAAGGACATCCACTTGGTGGATTACTTGGTGAAGGTAACTCTCCCTTCAAGATTACTCTGTTCTTTTTTTCTTGATTAAATTGAGGTATAGAAGAAATGAGTGCTTGTGTATAAGGATGTAAAGGTTTTGTATAAATTTCTTCATGAGAAGCTATTTCAACCATATTACCTAAATACATGACACCTATGATGTCACTAATGTGTTTAACTACACTTAAATCATGTGCAATAAAAAGATAACTTAATTTAAATTCATCTTGTAAATCTTTTAAAATATTTAATACTTGAGATTGAACCGACACATCTAATGCACTTACCGGTTCGTCGGCAACTATTAGCTTCGGTCTTAGAGCAATAGCTCTTGCTATTCCAATACGTTGTCGCTGTCCTCCTGAAAATTCATGAGCATACTTAAAGTATGCTTCTTCACTAAGACCTACACATTTTAATAAATGCACAACTTCTTTCTTTACTTCTGCTTTAGAGACTTTTTTATAATTAAGTAGTGGTTCAGCAATAATGTTTCCAACCATTTGCATAGGATTTAATGATGCATAGGGATCTTGAAATATCATTTGAAAATTTTGACGAGCTTCTCTTAAATTCTTTCCTTTCAAATGAGTAATATTTTCCCCACATAACTTAATGTCTCCACTCGTAACATTTTCTAACCTCACAATTGTCTTACCAATAGTTGATTTCCCACATCCTGACTCTCCCACTAAGCCAAATGTTTGTCCTTCTTTGATAGAAAATGAAATGTCATCTACAGCTTTAACATATTGATTTTTTTGAAATAAACCAGTTTTTAATTCATAGTATTTTTTTACATTTTGCACATCTAATATGTTATTCATGATGTTCTTCCTCACTTTGATTTTGATATAAATGGCAACGAACTAGAGAACTATCAACATGAGTCATTTTCGGACATTGAGAGTCACATACTTCAATCTTTTCATCACATCTATTAGCAAATCTGCACTTATCTAACTGAAAATCAGTGATAGATGGTACGATTCCTTCAATAGTTTCTAATCTATCCCGTTCATCTTCTAAAGTAGGAATTGTTTTTAATAATTTTTTTGTATAAGGATGTTTAGGCTTGTTTAGTATAGATTTTAAATCTCCATATTCTACAATTTGACCTGCGTACATTACCATTACTTTATCGCAAAATTCCGAAACTACACTTAAATCGTGAGTAATTAAAATAATAGACATTTGAGTATCATTTTGTATATTTTTTAATAAATCTAATATTTGAGCTTGTATAGTTACATCTAATGCAGTAGTTGGTTCATCTGCAATTAATAATTTAGGTGAACAACAAATGGCCATAGCTATCATAACCCTTTGTCTCATACCACCTGAAAGTTGATGAGGATAACTATTAAGCACCTCATCCTGTCTAGAAATTCCAACTTTCAAAAGTAATTCCTTAGCTTCTTTATAGGCTTCTTTTTTAGATTTCTTCTGATGCACTAATATACTCTCAATTATTTGATTCTTTATTTTAAAAACTGGGTTTAATGCTGTCATTGGTTCTTGAAATATCATTCCAATATCGTTACCTCTAATATTTAAGAATTCCTTCTCGCTATATTTATCTATTCTTTTTCCTTCAAAAAGAACTTCACCATTAGTAATTTTTGAAATCTTTTCAGGTAATAATTTGATAATTGATTTATTTAGTATAGATTTCCCACATCCAGATTCACCAACGATACCCAAAACTTCTCCTTTATCTAATTTAAAGCTTACTTTATCGATAGTTGGAAACCATTGCTTATTAATTAGAAGTGATGTTTCAAGTTCCTTAACTTCTAAAAGATGCTCCATTCTTATCCCCCCTTAAAAATAAACCCCGACATTTGGTCGAGGTTTACTTAAATTAATTATCTTTTGTCACTTTATAGAATTGTGCTTCAGTACCTAATTGAATATCATAATTGCGTACTTTATTATTAGTTATAGCGATTGATTTCATCTGTAGCATAGGCAGAGCTGGTAGTTCCTCATTCATATATTGTTGCCATTTAACATAAAGTTCTTTACGTTTCTTTTCATCTGTGCCAACTTTATCGAAATCTAAAGCATCATCTAAAAGCTTATCTGATTTTGGTAGAACGGTTCTCATTTCATTTTGAGGTCTATCAGTATGATATAAGTCTGAAGGATCTGGATCAGTTCCACCCGCCCAACTTCTGAAATAAACTTCCATATTTTTAGAGGCATCGGCTAAGTCATCATTATATTTACCAAATTCAACTAATTTTACTTTAGTTTTTAAACCAACTTTTTCCCAAAAATCTTTAATAGCTGCTGTTCTAGGTTCAAAAGTAGGATTTGTTCCAGCGTAATGTTTGAGGTTAATTACAAAAGGTTTTCCATTTGGATCTTCTCTGAAACCATCCCCATCTCTATCTTTATAACCTAACTTATCTAAGATTTTTTTAGATTTTTCAGGATCATATTTGTAATCTTTTAAATCTTTAGGATCAGCTGCAATCCATTCCGTACTTGGAACAAATGAGTTAATTACTGAACCATAACCATTAAAGAATGCTTTAACCCTCTTTTCTCTGTCTATCGCATATAATAAAGCCTGTCTTAGCTCTTTATTCTCGTATTTTGGTCTAACTTTTCCAGTTTTGTTTTTAGCTTTATCATAATCATGAGAAACAAAGCCAATAATTGCATAATCTAGACTTGGAGTAGATAAAACTTTTAAATTGTTTTTAGATTTTTTAGCTTCTTTAGCCATGGGTCCAGTGGCGTCATCAACTAAATCAATATCTCCTTTTTCTAAAGCTTTAATCATTTGCGGTTGATCTACTACTTTTAATTCAATCTTATCTAGAGCTGGTTTTCCTTGCCAATAATCATCAAATCTTTCTAACTGAATAGCTTCTCCAGCCACTATTTTTTTAACTTTGTAAGGACCAATTCCAATAGGATGCTTACGTATTTTGTCAGATTTAGACAAATCTTTTACTGGTATATCACTAAGATATTTTTTACTTAGTAACGGTCCGCCAACAAATCCTGTAAGATAGTTAAGTTTTTTCTTATCAAATGTAACTTCCATAGTATAGTTGTCTAATTTTTTTAAACCACTAATATGATCTGCTTTTCCTTCATGTACTTCTTTTGCTCCTTTAATATTTTCCACAGAAGGATAGTATTGACCATCATAATCTTTATTAGCTAATACATCTAAAGTATAAATCCTATCATCTATAGTAAATTTATTACCATCATGCCATTTGATTCCTTTTTTAATCTTAAACTCAATCTTTTTACCAGGATCTATATCTTTCCATGATGCGATATATGGTTTTGGTTTAATTTTTTTATCAATTTTCATTAAAGCTTCATTGAAATAACTTTCAACTGTAAAATCTGTGTGATCAGAACTTAGTACAGAAGAATAAACTCCAGTTGGCGCGGCTGGCATTCCAACTTTCAAGACTCCGCCTTTATGCTCGGACGAAGCTGTCTTACTCTCATCACTAGATGCATCTTCTTGTTTACCTTTACCACAGCCACTAAGCACTAGTATAATCACTAAAAATAAACTTAAATACTTAAAGCATTTTTTCATCCAATTCCCTCCTGTTGATTCTTAGTTGCTTTTTACAGTTTACTATTAATAAATTATATTACAAGTGTATTTTTAGAATATTCTGTTAATTTATTTACTAAGTATCTTCACTAATTTTAAAATTAAAATCATTGAATTTATATGAATAGTTTAAATATAAGTCTACTTATTTCTCCTTAGTTTCCATTAATATTTAGGAAACCTGTAGGATTGATAATTTTGTGAGATGTAAAGATTCAAAACTCGTAGAAAGATTTATTATAAGACTGTAGTATAAAGAGAAACCTATTAAATTATAAAATATATGTCCTTGGTAATTAAAATTGTTATTTCTTTTTCCATATAAAAAATCTTCAAGTGAGCCATCTATAAACTCACTTGAAGATTTTTATTTATGTTCAATTAGTCTTGAAATTTCTTAAATACTAATACAGCGTTATGTCCACCGAAGCCTAAACTATTACTCATAGCATAAGTAATATCTAAGTCTTCAGCTTTATTAGGAACGAAATCTAAATCGCATTCTTCATCTGGTGTGACCGCGTGAATGGTAGGTGCGACTTTAGAGTCTCTAATTGATAGTGCTGAGAAGATGGCTTCAATACCACCTGTTGCACCTAATAAGTGACCGGTCATTGATTTTGTTGAACTTACTTTTAGAGATTTTGCAGCTTCTCCAAATGTATTTTGGATAGCTTTAACTTCATATAAATCGCCTACAGGCGTACTCGTACCATGCGCGTTTAAGTATTGAACGTCTTTTGCTTCAATACCTGCATCGTCTAAGGCAGCTTGCATAGCTCTTGAACCGCCTTCACCTTCTGGAGCTGGTGCTGTGATATGATATGCATCTCCAGTAGAACCATAACCAACGATTTCAGCATAAATTTCAGCTCCACGCGCTTTAGCAGAATCTAATGATTCTATAACCACGATACCTGCACCTTCACCCATGACAAAACCATCACGGCCTTCTTGGAATGGGCGACAAGCTGTTTCTTTATCATCATTTGTAGATAAAGCTCGACTTGCGCTAAACCCAGCAATTGCCATGTGAGTAATTGGAGCTTCAGTACCACCTGTAATCATCGCATCAGCGTCACCACGCTGGATGATTTTAAATGCTTCACCAATTGAATTTGTACCAGTTGCACAAGCTGTAACCGTAGCACCATTCGGACCTTTAGCACCTAAGTCTATTGAAACTTGTCCAGTAGCCATGTCAGGAATTAACATTGGTACAAAGAACGGGCTTACGCGACGTGGTCCTCTTTCAACAAGTGTAGTATGCGCAGTTTCAAATGTTTCCATGCCACCAATACCTGAACCAATCCAAACACCAATTCTATTAGCTGTTTGATCATTGATATCTAACTTCGCATCTTGTACCGCTTCTCTCGCAGCAACAACGGCATATTGTGTGAAACGATCCATACGACGTGCTTCTTTTTTATCAATATGATCTTCAATATTAAAGTCCTTTAGCTCACCTGCAAGATGAACATTATATTTTTCGGTATCTAAACGTGTAATTTTATCGATACCATTTACTCCTTTTAATGCGTTTGCCCATGTTGTTTTAGCATCGTTACCGATTGGAGATAAGGCTCCGATACCCGTTATAACAACTCTATTATTTTTACTCATACGTTATCCTCCTATTTTCCCCATTTGATAACGATTGCGCCCCATGTTAAGCCTCCGCCGAAGCCAACTAAGACTAAAGTATCGTCATCTTTAATTTTTCCGTTTTGTAACTCTTGATTGATACTTAAAGGTATAGAAGCAGCTGAAGTATTACCATATTTATTCACCGAAACACTCATTTTCTCTTTTTCTATACCCAATCTCTCTCTCGCAGATTCCATAATGCGAATATTTGCTTGATGAGGGATAAATAAATCAATGTCATCTGACGTTAAACCTGCTTTATCTACTACACGTGTTGATGCATCACCCATGATTCTTACAGCAAATTTAAATACTTCTCTGCCATTCATTTTTAATTTACCAGTTTCTTTGTCTAAATATAAATATTTTCCACCGCTACCATCAGAACCCATTTCATAACTGATGATTCCACGGCCTTCAGAAACTCCACCCATCACTACTGCACCAGCACCATCACCAAATAAGACAGCAGTTGAACGGTCAGTTAAATCCGTTATTTTGGATAGTTTGTCAGCACCTACAACTAATATATTTTTATAATCACCAGATTGAATATATTGTTTAGCAGTAATCATTGAATACATAAATCCAGAACAAGCAGCAAGTTGATCCATAGTTGCTACTTTGCCAGTTCCTAAACGTTCTTGTAGTATATTAGCTACGCTAGGAAACGGCATATCACCTGTTGCAGTTGCTACAATAATCATGTCTATATCTTCTGGTTGAATTCCAGCATCTTCAATTGCTTTAACACTCGCATTGTACGCTAAGTCAGATGTGTCTTGATCTTCATCTGCCCAGTGTCTTTCTTTAATACCAGTCATTTTAGAAATCCATTCATCTGAAGTTTCTAAAAATTGTTCAAAATAGGCATTGTCTACAATGTTTTCCGGAGCATAAGCACCGAAACCTTTAATACCCACGTTCATGGTCGTACACCTTCTTAAATAAATTTTTAATACCAGGTATTAATTTAACACATTTTTGTTTTCAAACTCAAGTAGATTCATTTTTATACCTCTTTTCAAAAGTAGCGTTTTAGGCTTATCTATGACCTCAAAACCTTTAAATAGCTTAAGTGATTAATAACAACAATTTGCTCATAATAATTGTATGATATCCTTAATCCTAAAAAGGTTAAAATTATAGGACTTAATCCTTGATTACTACTATACAAACTTAAATATTTCACTTAAAATAGAGTTATCGATTTTATAAGCGGAGGTTATAGGCAATGAAATACCTCATGACATTTATTTGGGCAGTATTATTGCTTGAAATGGTTAACTTCGTATTGAATAGCCTTAACAGTGGTCCAGCGCTTAATGTAATTAATCCAATCATTATGGCTGTTGTATTCACAATTTTTATCGCTATTTTAGGTGCGGTTATGAAACCAAGCAAAGGTTCAGATCAATACGATTCATAGTAATATTTATAAAAAGACGAGATACGATGACTTAATTGTTCATACGTATTCTCGTCTTTTTTTTACCAAAATGGAGTTTTATTATTGTTTATGAGGAAGATGCCCTATCCCTTAAACTTTTCTACCTACTAAATTAATTTTTGCTTTATCTAATAATTTAGAATCAACTTGATGTAATAATTCATTTAAATAGAAAGTATTTTTTAAATTAAGCTTTTCACTTAAAGCATAAACTACAAGTTCATAGTAATGATCTTTGTCTGGAGGCGTAGGCCCTACATAATAATTATCAATATCTGAAAAGTCTTCAGCTAATAAACCTGTTGCAAAGCTGTTCTTACTTTGTACAAAGTCACCTTTAATTCTAGAAAGGTCTTCAACAATATCTATTGTATCGCTATTTACACTCACGTTAGCAACTGCCCAATGAATCCACGGGAAGCCACATACTGGAATAGCATCATAATCTATTAATGTCCAAGCAATATATTTTGTACCGAATGGTAAATCTTCTACAGTAAATGGAAAAGATTTAATTGGGTTATTATGTATTAGATGAGTAGGTTGTGCACCTGCAGCATAGTCATAAGATATAATGTTGTTTTTAAAATTAGTGTTGATTATCATGTTGTCTTCTCCTTAGTAATATAATTATTATTATACAAATGATATAAAGCATCAATATATACAACAGAACGTATTGAATGGTTCCGAGAGAATATAAATAACCACCTAATATAAAAAAGATGTATTTATAATGAAGTATAAGTTTTCAGCATTATTTAAAACTTGCTTTAAATAAGAAGTATTTGATATTCCTTTTATAGTTTGAGGTCGGGTTAATCCTGAAGATATACCTAAAAATACCATACTTATTATAATTAATTTTATTTGACCAGTAAAAAATAACACTAAAAACGCTAATAAAGATATCTCCGAAAGATATTTAAAGTTTAAATATTCTATTAAATATTTAGAAGCTAAGTACCCAGATATAGTATAGCAAGATAATATATAAACGATTTCAACTTATTAATTAATAAATCAGAACATATTGTTCCTCCTGTCTCTTATACTTATATTTATTATAGAAAGAAAACCAAATATTTGGAGAATTTTATTGATACATTTAAATCATTTATAAAGAAAGAGCAACTTTAAAAAATAAATCCAAGAAAGTGACTTGCACACACTTTCTTGGATCTTTGTTTGATTCATTCTATTTAATTAAATTCTTTCTGGTTTTTCAATGTCAAATTGTAATTCATTGTCAGAATTTAAATCTACTTTAATTGTTGTACCTTCAGGTAGGCTTTCTTTAATCATCATGCGGGCAAGTGGTGTTTCGATTTGTCTTTGAACAAAGCGTTTTAATGGTCTAGCACCGAATTGTGGTTCATAAGCCTCTTCACCTAGCCATTTTTTAGCTTTATCAGATACTTCAATTGAGATTCGTTGCTCTAATAATCTAATGTTTAATTGAGTTAAGATTTTATCGACAATCATACTCATATCACTAACTGATAATGGTTTAAATAATACAATATCATCCATACGGTTTAAGATTTCAGGTTTGAAATAAGCATGTAAACTATCCATTACCGCTTTCTCAGTACTTTCGCTAATTTCTCCAGCGTCTTTAACGTTTTCAAGTAACACTTGTGATCCAATATTACTTGTCATGATGATAATTGTATTTTTGAAATCAACACTGCGTCCTTTAGAGTCAGTAAGTCGACCTTCATCTAATATTTGAAGTAGCACATTGAAGACATCGCTGTGCGCTTTTTCTACTTCATCTAATAAAATAACTGAATAAGGATTTCGTCTGACTGCTTCAGTTAATTGTCCACCTTCATCATGGCCTACATAACCTGGAGGCGCACCAATTAAACGAGAGACAGCATGTTTCTCCATATATTCACTCATATCAATACGAATCATGTGTTTTTCAGAATCAAATAATGATGCTGCAAGTGATTTGGCTAATTCAGTTTTACCTACCCCAGTTGGTCCTAAGAATAGGAAACTACCGATAGGTCTATTAGGATCTTTGATACCTGCACGTGCTCGAACAACGGCATCAGATACTAAATCAACTGCTTTATCTTGACCTACGACACGTTCGTGCAAGATGTCACTTAAGCTAAGAAGTTTTTCTCTTTCAGTTTCTACAAGTTTAGATACTGGAATGCCTGTCCATTGGCTTACAATATCTCCAATTTCTTCATCTGATACAACTTCACGAATCATTCTTTCGCTATCCTCACCTGTTTCATCTTGATAAGCCTCTTCGAATTCTTTTAATTCTTTTTCTAATTGAGGAATTGTACCATATTGTAGTTCGGCAGCTTTTTCAAGATTACCTTTAGTTTGAGCATCTTCTAGAGCTTGTCGGCTACGGTCTAATTCTGCACGTTTTCCTTGTACTTTTGCAATTTTTTCTTTTTCTTGTTCTACACGAGATTGTAAAGAAGCTTGTTTTTCTTTTTCATTAGATAACTCTTCTTGCAATTCCTCTAAACGATGTTTACTTGCGTTGTCTGATTCATTTTTTAAAGCACTTTCTTCAATTTCTAATTGCATTACACGACGGTTGACTTGATCTAATTCAGTTGGGTTAGATCCCATTTCAGTGCGAATTGTAGCGCAAGCTTGATCGACTAAGTCAATTGCTTTATCAGGTAAGAATCTATCAGTTATATATCTATCGGATAATTCTGCAGCTGCAACTAAAGCGCGGTCTTGAATACGCACACCATGATAAACTTCATAGCGTTCTTTCAAACCACGTAAAATGGATATAGTATCTTCTACATCAGGTTCACTCACACCAACTTTTTGGAATCGACGTTCTAAAGCGGAATCTTTCTCAATATATTCTCGATACTCATTAAGTGTAGTTGCTCCAATACAATGCAATTCACCACGTGCTAACATTGGTTTAAGCATATTCCCAGCGTCCATTGCGCCATCAGTTTTACCAGCGCCTACTAACATGTGAATTTCGTCAATGAAGAGAATAATTCGACCTTCTGATTCTTTTACTTCTTTAAGCACAGCTTTAAGTCGTTCTTCGAATTCCCCTCTATATTTCGCTCCAGCTACTAAGGCACTTAAATCTAATTCGAAAATGGTTTTATCTAACAATGATTCAGGAACGTCTTTTTTAACTATACGTTGTGCTAGACCTTCAACTATAGCTGTTTTACCTACACCGGGCTCACCAATAAGTACGGGATTGTTTTTAGTTTTACGACTTAAAATACGGATAGAGTTACGTATTTCTTCATCTCTACCAATAACAGGATCCATTTTTCCTTGGCGAACTTCTTCTACTAAGTCGCGACCATATTTTTCTAAAGCTTCGTAATTTACTTCAGGATTTTGAGATGTCACATGATTTCCTCCTCTAATTTTAGTAATGATTTCTTTAATAACTTCAGTTTTATTTCCGACATATTGTTGAGTCGTTTCATCAATATCCATTGCAGCACGCAATAAATGTTCCATAGAAATAAATTCATCATCATATTCTTTCATATAAGTTTCAGCTTTATTTAGTAAATCATTCGCTTTTTGACTTATATACTGACCATATTGAACATTATCGCCTTGTACTGTTGGATAATTTTTTAATTTATTTTCATAAGCTTTCGTTAATTGATCAACATCAATATTTGCTCTTTCTAATACGCTTTTAAACAAACTTTCATTTTCTTCTAAAGCAGCTTTTAATAAAGCTTCGATTTCAATATTTTGTAATTCATATTCTTTGCTTGCTTCAACGGCTTTTTGTAAAGCTCCTTGAACAGCATACGTCATTTGATTAATATCCAATTGTTATCACCTCTATTATTTAGAGTAGGTCAAAATTGATTTTTGACTTTGACTTTCTTTGACCTTAATTACATTATAGACCTTCTTTACTTTTAATTCAATGATTTACACTTACTTTTTGACCTTTTTATTTTTTTCTTGAAGTAGATATTTATATCCATCACTCTCATTTTTACCACAAAAAGAAACTAGCCTAACGTAATTTATACGTCAAACTAGTTCCTTATTTTAAGCTATTTCTTTTTCATATTTTTTAGAATTTCATCAGTGAGTGCTTCAACACCACTATTTTCAAGGTGAATACCATCAGGAGCAAAATACTCTGTATGCCCCTCCGACCGTTGATACCAATCAACAAGTTTTACATTTTTATGTTTTTTAGCAGCATCAGCCATTAATTCATTTACATGGCCTTCATATGAACGAGGTACTCTAGTGTTCACGAGATACACTTGAGCTTTACCAAATTTTTCGATTAAATTATCAAGTTGATCTTCAGTAAAATCACCATTTGTACCTAATTCAAGGACAACTTGATCTGAAGGCTGATTATAATGTTTATAATTACTATCTACTAAAGGTAATGCTTGATATAAATTTCTTCCTACTTTACCATCAATATTTGCTTTAGGAACTCTAGATTTAAATTGCTCACCTATATCTACCATGACCGAGTCACCAATTAGCAATGGTTTAATATTAGAATATACTTCATCCTCTTTACCCTCTTCAGTTCTTCCGTCAGCAGTAAGTTTAATGTCATCGATAGGTAACATACGGATAAGATATTTATCATTTTCGCTAGTGTTAAATGTTTGCGCTTTATCATTAATGTTATCTTTACCTAATTTATCAAACGCACCTGCAAGTATTAAAATAAGTGGCAAAGCTAATACAATAGTAATAATTGTTCTAATAAACTGAGGCTTGAAACGTTTGTTTATAGCAAATGCTTTGAAACCTTGCTTTCTAAATGGTGTTTCGACGTATCGATAAGATAACTCAGCTAACGCTATCGTTAAAATGATATCAAGTAGATAGACATATATTGGTATTTGACCATCTATATAGTGACTATGGATAAAACTAATCACTGCAAAATGCCATAAATACAAGCTATATGAACGTTTGCCTATATAAACAAAAACTGGATTACCTAATACTTTAGAAACTAAAGTTGCAGGATGAACTACACTTGCTATAATAAGCAAGGTCATCGTTGAAATAATATAAAATCCACCGTTATAAATCCAATCACTATCATCTTTAACGGTAAGGAATAGAATGAATAAAAATATTAACCCGACTATTCCAGCAGTATCAATTGTTGCTCTTAATGCTTTAGGTGGTTGAGTCTTGAGTTTAAATGGTGGCCACATAAATGCAAGAAGTACACCTAATAAAAGCGTTTGTAATCTGGTATCTGTACCAAAATAGACACGTGAGTGATTCATATGTGGCTGTGAGATAATTACCATCAATAAAAGTGATACTAATGATATAATCCAAAATATTACTGCCACATTTCTATATTTCTTAATCGTAAGCAATAATAATATCAATATCGCAGGAAAGAACAAATAGAATTGTTCTTCAATAGCCAGTGACCACAGATGTTTTAATGGCATAAATGAAAATTGTTCAAAGTAATTAACATCTTTAGCAATATACCACCAGTTTGAAACATAGAATATCGCTGCAACAATATCATGTTTAACTCTTACAATATTATCCGGTTCAAGTATCAGTGTTGCAAGTCCAACAACAATTAGCAATGCTAAAACTGCGGGTAACAATCTCTTTATACGTCTAATCCAGAAGTTTTTGAGATTAATTATTCCAGTTTCTTCGTATTCTTTTAATAATAAACTAGTAATTAAATAACCAGAAATTACGAAGAATGTATCCACTCCTAAAAAACCGCCAGTAAGCCATTTTTTATTTAAGTGATATATTATAATTCCAATAACAGCAATTGCTCGCAAACCATCAAGTCCAGGCATATAACGCATTTTTTTACCGCGTTGATGACCTTTCTTTAATTCTTTTTCCATTGTTAACATTCATTCCCTATAAGTAGTTAATTCGTTAGACAGTTAAATTGAGTTTTTTATAATTTCCCATGATAAAACAAATGCTTTTCAGTTCATCTAATACACTTCTTATTCAATTTTCCATACATATTAAATATTGAAAATTACTGTTTCATTCTTATTAACTTAATAAATTTATGTCAAATACCTCACATTTTCATTAAACATGCACTATATAACGCGCAAATCTAAACACTTTTATGCAAGAATTTTCATTTCCCGAAATGTAGTAAGCCTTATGTATTGTAATATATTTGTAACATTAATTCAATTTAAATAGTAATGTCAATTTATTAAAAATTTCTTAACTCACTTTAATCTTAAATAGCGCTATCATAAAAAATTTATATGTTTAAACAAAAAAGAATAGCTACACACATTTTAAAAGTAAAAATGTGTAACTATTCCTAGTCATTTATTAGTTATCCAACACCGAGAGCAATCTTAGCATAACGAGACATCATGTCTTTATTCCAAGGCGGATTCCAAACAATGTTTACTTCTGTATCAGAAATCTCAGGAATTTCTGCTAATACACCTTTAATTTGTTCAATAATTTGTGGTCCTAAAGGACAGCCCATAGAAGTTAAAGTCATTTCAACTGTGCATAGACCTTCATCGTCTACATCAACTTTATATACTAAACCTAAATTGACAATATCAATGCCTAATTCAGGGTCGATTACCATTTCAAGAGCCCCTAGGATACTATCTTTTAATGCTTCCTCCATTAGTATCACCTCTTTAAAATTATCTTTATACTAATATATCAAATATCCGACAAAACGCCAATAAAATGCTATGATACTGTTACATGAACAATTGATACACAAGGAGTCTTATATGCAACCTTATTTAATTTGTCTAGATTTAGATGGAACATTATTAAATGACAACAAAGAAATCTCATCCTATACAAAACAAGTTTTAACTGAACTACAACAACGTGGCCATCATATTATGATTGCTACTGGTCGTCCATATAGAGCAAGTCAAATCTATTATCATGAATTAAATATGAATACACCGGTTGTCAATTTCAATGGCGCTTACGTCCATCATCCTAAAGCTAACGATTTTACTACAATACATGAAGTTTTAGATGTAGAAATTTCAAAAAATATAATAACTGCCCTTCAACAATCTCATGTTACAAATATCATAGCTGAAGTAAAAGATTATGTATTCATTAATAATCATGATCCACGCCTATTTGAAGGATTTTCAATGGGGAATCCTAAAATACAAACAGGTAATTTATTAGAGCAACTAACAGAACCTCCAACTTCTTTACTTGTTGAAGCAGAAGAAGATAATATTCCTAAAATAAAGGATATGTTAACTCATTTTTACGCTGAGAATATTGAACATCGTCGTTGGGGTGCACCATTTCCTGTTATAGAAATCGTTAAACGTGGTATTAATAAAGCACGAGGCATCAAATGCGTTAAACAGTATCTTAATGTCGCAGATGAACGAGTGATTGCTTTCGGTGATGAAGATAATGATATAGAAATGATTAAATATGCATCACATGGTATTGCAATGAATAACGGTTTACAGGAATTAAAAGATGTCGCAAATGATACGACATATAGTAATAACGAAGATGGTATAGGTCGCTATTTAAATGAGTTCTTTGATTTGAATATTCGTTATTATTAATAAAGATAAGTATTAAAGGGGATGACATGGATGATGTATCCCTTTTTATTTTTTTAATTTTTTATAAAAGGAGTTCACAATTTGAATAAAATAATCATTATTGGTGCTGTTGCAGGCGGTGCAACTTGCGCTAGTCAGATTCGTCGTTTAGATAAAGAAAGCGAGATTATTGTATTTGAGAAAGATAGAGACATGAGCTTTGCTAACTGTGCCCTACCTTATTATATTGGTCAGCTTGTTACTGAAAGGGAAAAAGTATTAGCTTATACACCAGAATCATTTTATGATAAAAAGCAAATTAAAGTTAAAACCTATCATGAAGTAACTGAAATTAATGATAAGCATCAAACAGTCACTGTTGTGAATAGACAAACCGGAGAAACATTTGAAGAATCATATGACACGCTTATTTTAAGTCCTGGTGCTGGGGCTAATAATCTAGGATTTGATAGCAATATTTCATTTAATTTAAGAAATTTAGAAGATACTGATGCAATTGATCAGTTTATCTCTAATAACCATGCTAAAAATGCGTTGGTAGTCGGTGCTGGTTATATATCACTAGAAGTATTAGAGAACTTATATACTCGTGGGCTCGACGTCACATTAATTCATCGTTCAGAGCAAATTAATAAACTAATGGATCAAGATATGAATCACCCTATTATCGATGAATTAGAAAAAAGAAATATCTCTTACAGATTTGACGAAGAAATTCATCAAATTAAAGGTAATGAAGTTACTTTTACATCTGGGATAACTGAAAAATACGACCTTATTATTGAAGGCGTAGGAACACATCCGCATTCGAACTTTATTCAATCTTCTAATATTCACTTAGATGATCACGGCTTCATACCAGTAAATGATAAATTTCAAACAAATATACCCAATATTTACGCTTTAGGTGATGTTATAACTTCATTTTATCGACATGTTGATTTACAAGCTCAAGTACCATTGGCATGGGGAGCACACAGAGGGGCTAGCATTATTGCAGAACAATTAGCTGGAGATAAATCAATTACATTTAAAGGGTATTTAGGATCTAATATTGTTAAATTCTTTGATTATACATTCGCAAGTGTGGGTGTTAAACCAAATGAACTTTCTCATTTTGATTATGAAATGGTAGAAGTTAAACAAGGAGCTCATGCTGGTTATTACCCAGGAAATACTCCCCTACATTTAAGAGTATATTATGACAAAACTTCACGTAAACTTTTACGCGCCGCTGCAGTTGGACAAGAAGGCGTAGATAAAAGGATTGATGTCTTGTCTATAGCAATGATGAACCAAATGACAGTTGATGAATTAACAGAATTTGAAGTTGCTTATGCTCCACCATATAGTCACCCAAAAGATTTAATTAATATGATTGGTTACAAAGCTAGATAAAGCACATTTACATCGCTCATAACCTTGCTCTATCTAATAAAGTAATATTTAAAATCTATAATGTAACCAAAAGAACATAAAAAAACTGCGTACTATACAATGACGTATAGACGCAGTTTCTTGTTTTAATTACTTTAACCTAAACCAAACATTTTAGTTAATGGGCCCCATGGCAAGATGATGCCAATAGCCATTGTTATAATAATTAGCGCGATTGTAATCCAAAAGAATTTATGTCCTTCTTCTTTTTTCTTTCTTTTAGCTATGGTTACTTCCATTAAAGCAATAACCGCTAAACCACATAGCATTTTCAAAGTAAGTAACATATGGTTTCCACCATCGCCATGAGCTGCTGCGATAAATTCTTTAATTAATTCCCAGAAACCAGTAAATAATGTGAGTAACATAAATAGTCTTAATGCCATATGTAATGGTTTAAAGTAAGGTGAAGGACCTTGTATTTTTGAAAAGTTTAAATAAGTTGCGATAAATAATACTATTGCTAATACCCAACTTAAGATATGGACATGTAACATGCTTGTGTCCCCCCATATATTTATTTTCTCAACTATCATAACATATTTAGAAATTATAAATGTAGCAGCACTTTTAAATTTTATAACTCTATCATTTTGTATGTAGTAAGAAATATAAATGATGAGTTAACTCAAATCTAAAAAGCTGTCGATAAAAGTAATTTTATCGACAGCCTATCTATATACAACAAGCTTTTAAAATTTAGTAGTAATTAATTATTTTTCTGAAATGTAAGTCGTTAACGTACCAATGTTATCAATTGTAACTTTAACTTCATCACCAGGTTGCAAGAATTGTGGCGGTTCCATACCTGCTCCTACGCCTGCTGGTGTACCTGTCGCGATAATATCACCTGGATGTAGTGCTACATATTTAGAAATTTCTTCAATTAACTCATCAATTTTAAGAATCATTTGTCCAGTGTTACCATCTTGACGGATATCGTTGTTCACTTTAGTTACGATGTTAACATTTTCAGGGGTTGGTAATTCATCTTTAGTGACGATATAAGGTCCCATTGGACAGCCACCAGTTAAACTTTTAGATAAGAATGCTTGGTCATGCGCATTTTGAGCTGTGCGGTCAGTTATATCATTAATAATTGTATAACCATAGATATAATCTAAAGCTAAACCTTTAGGAATCTTCTCACCTGATTTACCAATGACAATACCAAGTTCACCTTCGTAATCTAATTGGTCTGTAATATCTTTATGATTAGGAATTGTTGATTCATCACCAGTTAAAGATGAAGCAGCTTTAGTAAATACATATAAACGTTCAACTTCATGATTTAATTCGCTCGCATGATCTTGGTAATTACGCCCAAATGCAATAACATTATTTGGAGGTGTAACTGGAGGTAAAAACTCTACATCATTAAACGAAATTTTAAACTCTGTTTCTCTACCGCTATCTTCAGCAGCCACAACTGCTTTACGTACTTGTTCTTGAAAATCTAAAGTCTGGTTTTGTTGTAATCCTTGTAGTAATGTTTTGGGATGAAAATCTTCTTCACCAAATTCAGCAAAAACCATTGGTAAATCCCAAACAGCATCTTCACGTTTAACTTTTACCCCGTATGAAGTTCTGTCATTGTGTTTGAATGATAAAAATTTCATTCATAATCAACTCCTCATCTATATCTTATTACATATTATAACTATATCTAAGTTCAAATAACAAACATATAAGTAAGAAAATTAAGAAATTTCTTAATAGGATATTTGATATCAATAAATAAAAACGCTACGTCATCATAAGCCTTACACTTATGACTGACATAGCGAATATTTATTCTAACTAATTGAAACACATTTTTATTCATCTATCTTTAACATACCAAATTTAAAGAAATATAGATAACCTTGAACCGGCTGTTTGAGTATAGTTTCTAACGTATTACGGTAATACTCCATTTGGATTTGATATTTCTGTTTGAGTTGTTGACCAATCTCATCATCAGTCATCCCTTTTCGTCGATTAAATGCATCTGTTTTATAATCAACGAAATAGTATTTTCCATCCTTTTGGAAAATTAAATCAATCATACCTTGGATAATTGAAACGTCTTGATTATCTTCAGGTAATTGATCGACCATAGCTTGATTAACTACAAACGGCAATTCAGTATACACTTTGTCTGCTTGTGCAATTTGCAAATACAAGGAACTTTCAATAAATCTCATAATATCATCATATTTAATATCAGCTTTGGCATCCTCTTCAATGATATTAAGTTGAATCAGCTTATCAACATATGAATCTAGCTCTTCTCTTGTTAATCCTGATTCATTAAAAGGGAGATGTTGCATGACTGTGTGCATTAACGTACCAATTTCGTTGGCTTTACGTTTCTTATTTTCACTCAAAAATCTAGGTCGCTCATATGTCGCTACGCCGATACGGTATTGTCTAACTCTATCATAATTTGTGTCACTTTCCTCAGTTTCAAGTTGACGTTTAAGTTCAGATACAGACTGCTTTGAAGGTTTTAAAGTATCTTCTTGATAAGGGTATCTATATGCTAATTGATGGTGAATCTTAGCTTTTACGTCATCATTTCCACTGTTAATGTCGTCAATATCGTTAACTGTTCGACGTTCATTTTCAGGCGTGACCTCTTCTGTAGATACATCTTCGTAGTGATCAATTGTAATCGTTACGCGTGGTTTCACTTCAGAATTAAGTGTTTCAATATCTCGTTCGAATTTCTGATCATCAGGTAAAGATGCTGATTGATGTTTGGATAAAATACTGTAAATAAATTTAAATGAATTTTTAGCCGTCAAGCGCTCATTCACTGCAATAAGATCTGCAGATATAGGTAATTGTTCAAGTTCTGTCAATTCTTGTTCTTTTTTGACTCTACCTATTAAAATTAATTGTTCTTTAGCGCGAGTTAATGCTACATAAATAAGACGCATTTCTTCAGAAATATGCTCTTTTCTATTAATAGCGCGATAGGCTGCTGAGGATAATGATGGATAAACCATTTCTTTATCAGTATCATAATAATCCATTCCCAATCCGTATTGTTGGTTTAGAATTACAGGCTGAGTCAGGTCTTTTTCATTGTATTTTTTAGAAAGTCCTGAATAAATAACGAACGGAAACTCTAATCCTTTACTACTATGAATGGTCATCATTCTAACAACATTATCATTTGGTCCAACTATATTTTCTTCACCGAAATCTCTTCCTCTATCAATCAATTCATCAATAAATCGAATAAATTGGAATAAACCTCTAAAGCTAGAGTTCTCAAACTCGATAGCCTTATTAATTAAGCCATAAAGGTTTGCACGTCGACCTTTACCACCAATAAGACCACTAAAGTACTGTATTACGAAATGGTCGTTATAAAATTTATCTATTAGCTGATAAACAGGTTGATTTTGACTATAATCTTGATAATTTTTTATATCTTTTATAAATCTTTGTAGTTTATGAACTAAATGAGTTTTAGAATTATCATCCTCAATATAATTTTGAATCGATTGATAAAAATAAATATCGTTAGGACTAACTACTCTAATTTCTGCTAATTCATCTTCAGTAAATTGATAAATAACTGAACGCATGAGCCCTACTAAATATATATCTTGTAAGGGATTATCAACAGTTTTTAAAAATGATAAAACAAGTTGTACTTCAGTTTGTTCAAAATATCCTTTTTTACTTTTAACATGGAAGGGAATATCACTATTTTTAAAAGCTTGTTGCAAATTACGCGCATTATCAGTATTTCTCTCAAGTATTACAATATCTTTGAATGTTGAACTTCTATATGTTCCAGTCTTCATATCAAATACTTGTTCATTTGCAATTATATCTTTTACTTGTTCTACGATGTAGTTGGCTTCTTGCTCACTTCCAGTCAATTCACTCGTTTCTTTATCCGCTTCAATTAATGCACGAAGTTGTACAGGATTATCAGTTTGATCGTATGGTGCTCCATAATATAATTGAGCCGCATCATCATATATTATTTCTCCTACGTTATCGTCCATCATATGTTTGAATAAATAATTTGTGGTAGAAAGTACCTCTTGTCTAGAACGGAAGTTTTGAGATAGGTCGATGACCATACCTGTACCTTCCCCTTCACTAGTGAACCGATTATATTTTTCAATAAATAGACTTGGATCAGCTTGTCTAAATTTATAGATTGATTGCTTAACATCACCTACCATAAATAGGTTTCCGTTGTACTCTTCACCTGTTTTAATACAAGATAAAATCTTTTCTTGAACACGGTTTGTATCTTGATACTCATCCACTAGGATTTCTTCAAAATGTTCTTGATACGTTTTTGCGATATGTGAAGGCGTACCATCATCATTAGTGAGTATTTGCAAGGCAAAATGCTCATAATCTGCAAAGTCCAGTAAATTACGGCTTCGTTTTTGCTTGCTAAATTCCTCTATCACATCTTTTACGATTTGAGCTAAATAGGCTACTCTGGGAGCCAATTTCTGCATATCTAACTTCAAATCATCCGCACTTCTTGAAAAATAATCATTTTTTACGTCACTAACTAGACTTTTGTATTTATCGTAATGTTTCTTAGCGTCATCTAACGCTTCTTCCATACCTTCATTTGCTTCTTTAATCTTTTTGGTAATTGAAGGGAAACGGCTCACAAATTCATGTGAGACCAATAATTCAGAATTAATCATGTCACCTTCGATCACTTTAGAAACAAAGCGGTGTTCATCTTCCACTACCTCTAATTGCTTTTCCACATTGTCGAGCATTGAGAACAAATTAAAACTTTTTATAATCTCTTCATAAGCAGCTTTAAGAAATATCATTGCCAAATCATTAAGTAATTTCAGCAATTGATCTTGTTGGCCTTCATTTTTATAAGGTTGAGATAACTGATCTAACCATTCGAATGGATTAGGATTCGCAATACTAAAGAAGTACAAACGTTTAATAATATTTCTAAATTGGTCATCATTTCTATCTGAGGATAATTGCTCAGTTAACTCGATAAAATCTGAGTCTAAAATGTCATAATGACGTTCAAGAACATCGTCAATTGTTTGATCTAATAATAAGACATTCTCAGCTTCACTACTTGTTCTAAAATTAGGATCAATATCTAAAACATCGTAATGTTGTTGAATTAATTTTAAACAAAAACTGTGTAATGTAGAAATTTGAGCCTGATGAATTTTAACACGTTGATTTTTTAAATGTTCATTTTCAGGTTCTGCAAGAGAAGCTTCTTGAATACGTTGATCTACGCGATGCTTCATTTCACGCGCACTTAAATTTGTAAATGTTACAACTAGTAAACGATCAACGTCCATATTATCTCGGAGAATACGTTGAATAATACGTTCAACTAATACGGCAGTTTTACCTGAACCAGCGGCAGCAGCGACGAGTACATCTTGACCTTTAGCGTATATACTACGCCACTGTGCGTCAGTCCAAATTACGTCATTAGGTTTAGTTGGTATCATCACTGGTCACCACCTTCGTCAATCATATTTTGGATTAATTCTATAGGTTTAATAGACTCGTCTACAGTTCTATAGCGTTTACTATCTATCATACTATCTACATGGCATACTGACTGATAACTACAGAATTGACATGGTAAAGTATTTTTGTATTTTAAAGGGGCTACCTCTGTATGGCCATCCATAATGTGAGTAGCCGTATCGATAAAGTTATTTTTGTTGTGCTGAATAAATTGACGAATAACGTTTTCATTCGCTACACGACTCGTATTCTTACTTATGGCACCTTTAGTAGTTAAACCAATTGGGGCGATATCTGAATTAAAGCTTGGTTCCAAACGCTTATCTAAAGCATCTATTACTTCCTCATCACTATTTACAAGACCACTCATTTTGAAACTTTTAATTAGTTCTTTATTTAATTTATCTTCATCAATTTTAGACCAGTTATCAAATTTAATACGTGGTTCATGGACATGGAAATAAAGTAATCCACCAGGTTTAACGATATCAGTAAGTTCTAATCTATCTTTATTTTGTAAGACGATGTCCATGTAAGTCATCATTTGCATTTGCAAACCATAGTACACCTTCGTTAAATCTAAAGTCGCACTACCAGTTGAAGATTTATAATCAATGATATTTACATAACTGTGATCGCCTTTAGTATACGTATCAATCCGATCGATTTGACCTCTTATGTTAATTGGGATTCCCTGTTTAGTATGTAGAGGTTGCGCAACTAATTCATCTTTATTTCTAGGTGATTTTCGGAATCCTGTCTCAAACCTTTGCGGTATAAATTTTGAAAAGCCTGTTTGATACTTTAATGCATTTAAAGTTGTTTCTACTATAGAACCTATTCTTCTAGATAAATACTTATAGTAGGCTGTTGAATTCAATAAGTTGAATTGAACTTTAGGCAGTATCAACTCTAATGCTTCTTCAGTTAGCGCTTTAATCTTCTTACGATCTAAGTTTTTAAAGTCACCTTCTACACGGTCAGAAATATGTTTGAGCACTGAATGGAATATATCTCCTAAATCAAAGTTTTGTAATTCATATTTCGAACGTTCATTTAACCTTAAACCATGGGAGGCATAATGCTTAAATGGACATTGTTGATAGCCTTCAAAACGTGACACACTTGCATTAATAGTTGTTCCATACAATTGCTTTGTAAGTGTCTCATTTAATTGTACTGTTTCATTATCATAAGTTAGAGAAGTGATAAGATAATCCAATCCATCATTTAATTGCTCATCATCTCGAATCACTTGGTATGCATCTAGCCATCTTATATCCACGTCCTCATGGTCTAACCATGTACGCAATGCATCAAATAATTCAATTTTAGTTTGATGCACATGTTGCATAAGACTTATTGGTTGTTCTTCATGTTCTTGTTGAATATTAACTATATCTAAATGATGATATAAATCTTTAATTTGTGATAAAAATGGACTTATTTCTTTTTCATCGCCTGAATTTCCCATCAAACTATATGAAAAAGTTACTTTTTCTCGTGCGCGTGTCATAGCAATATAACAAACAAATGCTTCATCCATTTGTAAAATATCTGATGTCGGACTTAGTTCAATTTGTGCATTTTGTTCAAAATATTTCTTTTCTTCATCTGTAATCAAGCTAGATGAAGATACCGGTTGAGGTAATGAACCATCATTCATACCTACCATGTATATATGTCGTTTATTATCGACCTTAGCCAAATCCATTGTACCAATACTTACCTGATCTAAGGTCTGTGGTATCATGACAAATTCTAGTTGCTCTAATCCTATATCAAACACTTCAAGAAATTGTTTCAAAGTCATCTCTTGAGTATCAAAAACTGTTACCAAATCATCTAAAATTTGAATAAATCCGTTCCAAATTTGATCGATTTCCTCCGCTTGTTGATGCTTACCTTCTACATCTAACTCATCTCTCTCAGTCATGAGTTGGTTTGGCAGCTCAAAATATTCCATACTTTCGTAAAAAGCAGTCGCGAAATCTCTCACAGTGGTAGCGTCACTCATCGCTTTTTCAAAGTAAAGAACTTTATTAATGACGTTATTCTTTAAACGAACTACCTCTTCGTAAGTTTCTTTTTCTTGAGGGGTTAGAGCATGAGATTTACGTCCCATTTTATTAAATTGGTCAACATGAAATACTTCCTCATCCAACCAACGTTTACCATATACACCGCGCTCTAATGCGAAATTCTCCAATAAATCTATTAAGTAGCTACTATTCTTAAATTGTGAAGTTAGTACATTTGTTTTAAATAAACGCAACATTGCGTTAATATTCCAATTTGACTGTATGACCTCTATTAAAGAACGAATCATTTCCATAATTGGATGGTGTGACATTGACTTTTTAGTATCGATATTAAAGGGAATGTCGTATAAAGAAAAAATAGATTCGAATAAATATGCATATGATTCGTCACGATATAAGATAGCAATGTCTTGAAATCTCAAATGATGATCACGAACATCTCTAATAATTCGTCTTGCTAATTCATTTACTTCTTCACGCATATTTGAAGATTCAAGTATTTCCACATGATTTGAATGAGATTGAGGTGTCATTTGCAAAGCATCAAAATCACTTTCTAAATGTTTGAGATCATCATTTTCAAATCGAAACTTTTGTTGAAATAAGGTTTTATTTAAGTGAATATTTAATTGATTCGCAATGTCTTCAAGATGTGTTAAAACTTCTGATGGCTTTCTAAATAGACTGAATGGGTCTTGATTACCATCTGTTGTTAGTAGAACTGTGACACTCTTAGAATGTTGTACTAAAGCTTCAATAATCCTATATTCAAGTGTTGAGAAGTTGTAGAAACCATCGATAAATATTTCTGCCCGTTTGAGCCACTCAGATTTAGACATTTGGTCAATAAAACGCTCTAAACTATCCTCAGTAGTTATAAATTCACCGCTCATGCGAGATTCTAATTCTTTATAAATTAGAGTAATATCTTCTAGTTTATGTTGCGTTCTTGTTTGTAATTGATGTTCTGTAATAAATTGATCTAAATGGTCCGGTGTAACACTATATTTTTTAAAATCTTGAATCTGTTCAGCAAGTTTTTCACTAAAGCCATAATATTTAGATTGAGAACGGTATAATTTAAGTTCTGAATCATATTGTTGAACGATATGATAAATCATCATTTGCATAGCAGCTTTAGATAATTTTTGTTCTGTATATCCCCCTACTTCTTGAAAAATACGATGACTTAATCTTTCAAAGTGAAGGACTTCTGTTCTCAAACTTCCATTAAGTTCTGAATCATTTACAAAAGCTTGTTCTAATTGAAACGTACTCTGAGTTGGAGCGATTAATACGATGGGATCGCCTAAAGGATCATGTTTCATTTCATTCTTTATATAATTTAACATCGAAGCTGATTTGCCCGTACCAGCTCTACCGATATATGTATTTAATTCCATAACATTCCCTCACTCCTTTATCCTTTATATTATCACATCAAAGTTAGGTTCTAATATTAATAAAAAATGGAGACGTCTATAATTTTTAATTATAGACATCCCCATTATTAAAATCATTTTGTATACTTTTTAATTTTTGGTATTTTCCGGATTAAAATTTGATTTAAATTCGTTAAACGGCCAGAATCTAAATGATACTTTACCAACAATTTGATCTTTATCAATTAAACCAAATGAGCGACTATCCTTACTTACTTCACGATTATCACCTAAAACTAAGTATTTGTCTTTAGGTATTACATTTGTTTTAGGATTAGCATTTGGTAAGTCTTTAACTTTAAATGTTCCTGTAATATATTCGGTTTGTTTTCGCTTTTCATTATAATTTAAATATGGTTCTTTTTGTTTCTTTCCATTGATGTATAAAGTGTCATTTTTATACTGAACACTATCGCCTGGCGTTCCAATAACACGTTTTACATAGTCATCCTTTTTATTAGCGTGGAAAACAATGACGTTACCTTTTTTCACGCCACCAATTTTATAACCAATAATATTTACCATTACACGTTGACTATCTTTAAGTGTAGGATCCATTGAATCACCTTTAATAGTGTACGGCTTAGCAATAAATTTCCCAATTACAAATATAAGTGCTAGCGCTACGGCAATGGCGACAATCCATTCTACTATTTCTTTTTTCAATTTTCACACCTCTTCTAATTTCTAAAAATCATAGGCAAAGTCTTTAAAAGGATAATATTTTAAACTCACATCGCCAATGATATCTTTTTTATCAATTAAACCATAGCGTCTTGAGTCTGATTTTTTATCATCATTATCATTTAATACAAAATATGAATCAGGTGGTACAGTATCTCCATCTGAATCTTTAATATCTCGTAATGCAATATTATTTATTTGTCTATTTTCACCATATTGTTGATTGACGCGTCTATCATCTCTATATAAGTTATGATTTTTAATTTCAATTGATTCTCCAGGTTTACCAACAATTCTACTAAAATGGATTTTATTGTCACGACTATACATGATAACATCCCCATCTTTAAGTAAATCGAAAGTCACCTTTATTTTATTAACAATTACTCTATCATCCTTCTTCATAGTTGGAGACATATCATGATTTGGTATAACCGCCCCAACAACAATAAATGTTTGAATGAATAGTACAATAATAATTGCAAAAATTAAGGAAATCAAATATTTAATCGTGCGTTGCACATTGTCACTCCTTAGTAGAACCCATAAAATATTTTTCCACTTTTTTACTAATAAACCAAAGTGCAACGAGTAATAATAACATTATTAATGCGCGAATAGGATTAGTAAAAATAGTAGTTACTTCTCTTCCCATTACTCCTAAAATAGTAATTGAAATAAGTTTTGAAATAGTTAAAACAATAAAATAATACTTTACCTTAATATGAGATAAACTTGCTACTAAATTAATCAATGTATTAGGTGTAAATGGAAAACATAGTAAAATAAATAAAGGTATTAAACCTTGTCTATCTATAAAACTTATAAGTCTTTGTACAGATTTTCTTTTCTTCACATTTTTCATTTTTTCAGTATTAATTAATTTCTTACACACTAAAAATACAGTAAATGTACCAGTTACGATGCCTAACCAACTGATGATAATTCCCGGAATTGACCCATAAGCGTGCATTAATAACACAACATAGAGTGTCAAAGGTAACACAGGTACAATTGCTCTTAAATAGAGCATAATGAACCCAGGAATGTATCCGAATTGCCGAAATATGTCAAACCATTCTTCTAATTGATGAAACGACAAAACATCAAATCCTTTCTAGGGTTAATATTACTTTATTATTATAGTGGTATTTTACGCTTTTTGAAACAACTAAATTTTGTTCACAACATAAATCAAATTTTAGTGATAAATACTCTTTTTGGTATTTATATGAAAATTAATTATAAAATCTCAAACAGAGTATGAAAAAAGCCAAGAACTTAAGAAATATTCTCAAGCCTTGGCTATAAAATTACTATATTCGAATGATAACTTACAATCGAAAAATTATAAGCGATCTTCTAATTCTTTTTTCTTATCTTCATATCCTGGTTTACCTAGTAATGCAAACATATTTTGTTTATAAGCTTCTACACCAGGTTGGTTGAATGGATTAACTCCTAATTGATAACCACTCATTGCACACGCAAGTTCAAAGAAATACACGACATAGCCGAATGTTTCTTCGTCTAGTTGAGGTATGTTAACTACGATATTAGGAACACCACCATCAGTGTGCGCTAATAGTGTTCCTTCAAAAGCTTTCGTATTAACTTCATCAATTGTTTTACCAGCTAAATAATTTAATCCATCTAAATCTTCACTATCTTGTTCAATAGTAATATCATGTTTAGGATGATTAACTTTCACAACTGTTTCAAATAAGAAACGACGACCCTCTTGTACGTATTGTCCTAAAGAGTGCAAGTCTGTTGTGTAATTGGCACTTGAAGGATAGATACCTTTGAAATCTTTACCTTCAGATTCACCATATAATTGTTTCCACCATTCATTAAAATATTGCATAGAAGGCTCATAGTTTATCAACATTTCTGTTGTGTAACCTTTGCTATATAAAATATTGCGAATAGTTGCGTATTGATATGCAATATTTTGTTCTAAATCTTCAGATGATAATTCTTCACGTGCTTTAGCTGCACCAATCATAATTGATTCGATATTAATACCAGCTGTTGCGATTGGTAATAAACCTACTGCAGTTAAAACTGAATATCTTCCACCTACATCGTCAGGTACTACAAAAGTTTCGTATCCTTCATTATCTGCTAATTGTTTTAAAGCACCTTTTGATTTATCTGTAGTCGCAAAAATTCGTTTTTTCGCTTCATCTTTTCCATATTTATCTTCGACTAATTGTTTAAATAATCTAAATGCAACTGCTGGTTCAGTAGTTGTTCCTGATTTAGAGATTACATTTACTGAAAAGTCTTTATCAGCTAAATAATTTACTAATTCTTGAGTATAACTTGATGATAAATGATTACCTACAAATACAATCTCTGGATATTCATTACTTGTTCTGAATGATGAAGTTAGCATTTCAATAGCTGCTCTCGCACCTAGATATGAACCACCGATTCCAATTACAACAAGTACATCAGAATTAGACTTAATACGTTTTGATGCTTCCACTATTCTTGAAAATTCTTCTTTGTCATAATCTACTGGTAAGTCTAACCAACCTAAAAAGTCATTACCTGCACCATTACCTTTATGAATTGTATGATGAATCGTTTTAACGATTTCTTTTTGTTGTTCTAATTCATGTTTGTCGAAAAATTCTAAGGTTTTACCATAATCTAATTGAATATGAGTCATCTTATTGCCTCCTATGATGTGTACTATTTTAATTCTACTAAGTTTAAATGAGCTATTCAATTCCAAAGACTATCTCAATGACTGAAAAATGATTGTTCTGTGAATTTTTAAGTTAAATTACAAGTTATTTATAGTTTTTATCAGTAATTTCTTTATTAATCTTATATTCATTTTACAGAATTTTTAAATATATTAAAAATACCGTTATTACAAAGTTTAATAATTGATACACCCATTACATCATTATCGAATTTTGAATATTTATGTAATAAAATGGTTTTATTTTCATCTGTAATCTGCTATGATGTATCCATATTAAAATTCTGAAAATTTATTAGAGGTGTAAACTTATGAAAGAAAAAATTGTTTTAGCCTATTCTGGCGGTTTAGATACAAGCGTTGCAGTGCAATGGTTAATTGATAAAGGATACGACGTCGTAGCATGTTGCTTAGACGTAGGAGAAGGTAAAGATCTTGATGTTGTATATCAAAAAGCATTAGATATGGGAGCTATTGAATGTCACATTATAGATGCAACAAAAGAATTTAGTGAAGATTATGTAAGTTATGCAATTAAAGGAAATTTAATGTATGAAAATGCATATCCCCTAGTTTCTGCACTTTCTCGTCCATTAATTGCTAAAAAGCTAGTGGAAATCGCTGAGAAAACTAATTCTATTGGAATTGCACATGGATGTACTGGTAAAGGAAATGATCAAGTACGTTTTGAAGTGGCTATTAAAGCATTAAACCCTAATTTAAAAGCATTTGCACCTGTACGTGAGTGGGCTTGGAGTAGAGAAGAAGAAATTGATTACGCAATCAAACATAACATTCCAGTTTCAATCAATCACGATTCTCCCTACTCTATCGACCAAAATCTATGGGGAAGAGCAAATGAATGTGGTATTTTAGAAGATCCTTATGCTGCTCCACCTGAGGATGCATTTGACTTAACTACACCTCTAGAACAGACACCTGATAAAGCAGATGAGATTATTATTTCATTTAAAAAAGGACTTCCAGTTCAAATTGACGGTAAAGATTATCAACTCGATGACCTTATTCTTTACTTAAATGAATTAGCTGGTAAACATGGTATTGGAAGAATTGACCACGTTGAAAATAGAATGGTGGGTATTAAATCTAGAGAGATTTATGAGACTCCTGGTGCTGAAGTATTACTCAAAGCTCACAAGGCGCTAGAAACAATTACTTTAACAAAGGATGTTGCTCACTTTAAACCAGTTATTGAAAAGCAATTTTCAGAACAAATCTATAATGGACTATGGTTCTCACCTCTTACAGATAGTTTGAAACTCTTTATTGATAGTACGCAACAATATGTAGAAGGTGACGTAAGAGTTAAATTATTTAAAGGCAACTCAATAGTGAACGGTAGAAAATCACCATTTACTTTATATGATGAGAAACTTGCTACTTACACTAAAGAAGATGCATTCAATCAAGAAGCGGCAGTAGGATTTATTGACATCTATGGATTACCAACACAAGTAAATGTAATGTTACATGGAGGTTATAGTGATGAGCAGTAAAGCTTGGGGAGGTAGATTTGAAGCTCAACCAGAAGATTGGGTTGATGACTTTAATGCTTCAATCGAATTTGATAAAAATTTAATTAATCAAGATATTCAAGGTAGTATTGCACATGCCACAATGCTTGCGAATCAACATATCATTACACAGGATGAAGCTCAGTCTATCATTCAAGGACTAAAAAATATTCAAAAGGATTTTAATGAAGGTAATATTGAATTCAAAGCATCATTAGAAGATATACATCTAAATATTGAGCATGAGTTGATTCAACGTATTGGGGAAACTGGTGGTAAATTGCATACAGGACGTAGTAGAAATGATCAGGTTGCTACAGATATGCATTTATATACAAAAGAAGAAGTTCAAAATATTATCGAATTAATCAAATCATTTCAACATGAAATAATTAAACTTGCTGAAGAACATGTAGATACGATAATGCCAGGATATACGCATCTCCAACGTGCACAACCTATTTCTTTTGCACATCATGTAATGACTTACTTCTGGATGTTAGAGCGTGATAAAGGACGCTTCAATGATAGTCTGAAACGTATCGATATATCACCACTAGGCGCTGCTGCTTTAAGTGGTACAACTCACCCAATAGATAGACATGAAACACAAGCCCTTTTAGATTTTGCTAATATTTATGAAAATAGTCTCGATGCAGTGAGCGACCGTGATTACATTATCGAAACGTTGCATAATATTTCATTAACTATGGTTCATCTATCTCGTTTTGCTGAAGAAATTATTTTCTGGTCTACGGATGAAGCTAAATTTATAACACTATCAGATGCTTTTTCAACTGGATCATCTATTATGCCTCAAAAGAAGAACCCAGACATGGCAGAATTAATTAGAGGGAAAGTTGGACGAACGGCAGGTCACTTAATGAGTATGCTAGTTACGCTTAAAGGTTTGCCTCTAGCTTACAACAAAGATTTACAAGAAGATAAAGAAGGTTTATTCGATGCAATTCATACGGTCAAAGGTTCTCTACGTATCTTTGAAGGTATGATAGCTTCAATGACTGTTAATACTGATCGATTAAGTGAAACTGTAAAAAAAGATTTTTCAAATGCCACTGAGCTTGCAGATTACTTAGTAAGTAAAGGGGTTCCTTTTAGAACTGCACATGAAATTGTTGGTAAAATCGTGCTAAATTGTATTCACAAAGGTATTTATCTTCTTGATGTACCGTTATCAGTGTATCAAGCACAGCATTCTAGCATTAATGAAGATATTTATGACTATTTAAAACCTGAAAATTGTTTAAAACGTCGTAAAAGTTACGGCTCAACAGGACAAGATTCCGTTAAACATCAATTGAATGTAGCAAAATCATTATTAGCTTAATATCTTTGAAATATGATTGAATGATGTTATGACACCTTCGAAATTTGTTAAATATTAATTAAGTTTTTTAATAATATTTGAAGTTAGTAAATTTTATATAAAATTTCTCACATTCTCTTTTTCATCCTTTTAAAATGGTGTAATTTATATTTATCACATCAATTTGAAAGGATGTTTTTATGTTCAAATCTAAAAGAATAGTTTTGACGAGTTTGGTCGTGCTATTTATAGGTATCATTTGTATTACTACCTCTAACTTCCTTAATACTAGAGGAGTTAAAGCCAATCAAAGTCAAACACAACAAACAACTAATACAACTCAAGATAACCATTTTAAACGTCAACCTGAATCTGATTCAGTAAGTGGAAAAACAAACGATTCACATCCTCACTGGTCTACTAATCCTACAGGAGAAAAATATACAACTATAGCTCATAGAGGTGCAAGTGGTTATGCTCCTGAACATACATTTCAATCTTATGATAAAAGTCATAATGAATTAGGCGCTTCTTACATAGAAATTGATTTACAACGTACAAAAGATGGTCATTTAGTTGCCATGCATGATGAAACGGTAAATCGTACTACAAATGGCCATGGACGCGTAGATCATTATACTTTAAAACAATTAAAACAGCTTGATGCTGGAAGTTGGTTTAACAAAGCAAATCCTAAATATGCCAACAAGAATTATAAAAATGCAAAAGTACCTACGTTAGATGAAATTTTAGATAGATATGGCAAAAATGCCAACTATTATATTGAAACAAAATCACCGAATGTTTATCCAGGAATGGAAAAACAATTACTTAATACTCTAAATCAACATGGTATGTTAACAAATAGTTCATTAAAAAATGGACATGTGATGTTGCAATCATTTTCCGGAGATAGCTTACAAAAATTACATCAAATGAATCCGAATGTACCTTTAATTAAACTAATGAATAAATTCGAATTAACAAACGCTTCAGAACAAGATTTAAAAGCGATTAAATCATATGCAGTGGGTGTCGGTCCAGAATACACGGACTTGAATATAAAAAATACTAGACACTTAAAAGATTTAGGTTTCCTAGTACACCCGTATACAGTAAATAAAGTTAATGATATGAGACGTTTAAATCAGTATGGTGTAGATGGCGTCTTCACTAACTATGCTGATTTATATAAAGCAGTTTCAAAACAACAATAATAATCTCTTATTAAAAAAGACTTTGTGAGATATTTAAACTATGTCACAAGGTCTTTTAATATGTCGTTAAAACCCTCACTAAGATTTATCATCAGTTTTATCAGTACTTCTTGTTTAAACTGAAATATATATATTTATTTATATTTTTCGGAAGTTCTCAACTGGTTCTTAACTTTAAAAAACCTACAACTCATTACAAGTTGCAGGTTTGCCTATCACTTTCTTTATATAGTTGTAAATATTAAGCCCAACCACGATAACGAGCAGCTTCTGCTGTACGTTTAATACCTACAATATACGCGGCAAGTCTCATATCAATTTTTCTGTTTTGAGCTAATTCATAAATTGTATCAAATGCAGTGACTAATTTTTCACGTAATTTTTCATTAACTTCTTCTTCTGTCCAGTAGTAACCTTGGTTATTTTGAACCCACTCGAAATAAGATACTGTCACTCCACCAGCACTTGCTAATACGTCTGGAACAAGTAAAATACCTCTTTCAGTTAAAATACGTGTAGCTTCTGGAGTTGTTGGACCATTAGCCGCCTCAACAACAATGTCAGCTTTAATATCATGCGCATTATCTTCTGTAATTTGATTAGAGATTGCAGCAGGTACTAAAATATCACAATCTAATTCAAATAATTCTTGGTTAGAGATTGTTTCTTCAAATAAGTTAGTCACTGTACCGAAACTATCACGACGATCTAATAGATAATCTATATCTAAACCATTAGGGTCATGTAATGCACCATAAGCATCACTAATACCAACTACTTTGGCACCTAAGTCATATAAAAATTTAGCTAAGAAACTACCAGCATTACCAAAACCTTGAATAACTACTCTAGCGTCTTTAACATTCATACCTCTACGTTTGGCTGCTTGTTCAATTGCAATAACAACACCTAAAGCTGTTGAACGGTCTCGACCTTCTGAACCACCTAAAACGATAGGTTTACCAGTGATGAAACCTGGTGAGTTAAATTTATCTAGTGCACTATACTCATCCATCATCCATGCCATGATCTGTGAGTTAGTAAATACGTCTGGTGCTGGAATATCCTTATTTGGTCCAACGAATTGAGAAATAGCTCTTACATACCCACGAGATAATCGTTCAACCTCATGAATACTCATTTGACGTGGGTCACAAACGATACCACCTTTACCACCACCATACGGTAAGTTAACGATACCGCATTTTAACGTCATCCACATTGATAACGCTTTAACTTCTTCTTCATCAACTTCTGGGTGGAAACGTACCCCACCTTTAGTAGGTCCAACGGCGTCATTATGCTGTGCACGATATCCAGTAAAAGTTTTAACTGTACCATCATCCATGCGAACTGGAATGCGAACTTGTAAAAATCTTAATGGTTCTTTAATAAGATCGTACATTCCATCGTCAAATCCCAATTTGTGTAATGCTTCTTTAATAATCCCTTGAGTGGAAGTCACTAAATTATTATTCTCAGTCATGATCCTATTCGCCTCTTTTTAACTAATGATTTCGCTTTCAAATTTTATTGTAACACAAGTATACGCTTTTTAAAGGGTTTACAAAGCGAATGTTACAAGTTTTTGAACTTACTCAAATACACTTCTAATTTTATCTAATGCTAGGTCTAATTCCTCTTTAGTGATAACTAATGGTGGTGCAAATCTAATTACTGTATCATGCGTTTCTTTACATAATAAACCTTTTTCTTTTAAGGCTTCACAATATGGTCTAGCACTTTCATTAAGCTCTATACCAATGAATAAACCTCTTCCGCGAACTTCCTTAATTGAAGGATGTTCAATTTTTTGAAGCTCACCCTTGAAGTATTCACCTAGTTCTAATGAACGGCCCGGCAAGTCTTCATCTATAATTACATCTAATGCTGCAATAGAAACTGCACAAGCAAGCGGATTACCTCCAAATGTTGAACCGTGTGATCCTGGTGTAAATACATCAAGCACCTCATTATCTGCCAAAACTACAGAAATTGGTAACACGCCTCCGCCTAAAGCCTTTCCTAAAATGTAGACATCTGGTTTAACATTATCCCAATCTGTAGCAAATAGTTTACCAGAACGACCTAGACCTGCTTGGATTTCATCTGCAATAAATAAAATATTGTGTTCATCACATAATTCTCTAATCTCTCTAAGATAACCTTCTGGTGGTACATTAATACCAGCTTCCCCTTGAATAGGTTCAACTAAAATCGCTGCAGTGTTCTCATTAATTGCCTCTTTCAACTTATCAACATCACCAAAATCAACTTTATGGAAACCATCTAGTAAAGGACCATAACCGCGTTGATATTCAGCTTCTGATGAAAGTGATACTGGAGCCATTGTACGACCATGGAAGTTACCATTAAACGCTATGATTTCGGCTTGGTTAGGTTCAATCCCTTTAACATCATAAGCCCAACGTCGAGCTGCTTTTAATGCAGTTTCGACTGCTTCAGCACCAGTATTCATAGGTAATGCTTTATCTTTACCAGCCAATTTGCAAATTTTCTCATACCATTCCCCTAAGTTATCACTATGAAATGCGCGAGAAACTAAAGTCACTTTATCTGCTTGTTCTTTCAAAGCTTGAATAATTTTAGGATGACGGTGTCCCTGATTTACCGCAGAATAAGCTGAAAGCATGTCCATATATTGATTTCCTTCTGGATCTTTAACCCATACACCTTCCGCTTCCGAAATAACGATTGGAAGTGGTACATAGTTATGTGCACCATAGTGGTTAGTCAATTCAATAATTTGTTCAGATTTAGTCATAATATCTCCCCTTTGTTATCAAAATTATGAAACTTATTAACAATATCATAACTGATTTCTAACGGCTCTCAAGCTTTATTTTATTGAAAATGAAATACCCTCTAAAAATTTTTGCGTCGGCTATTTTAAATCAATAATTAAACACATCAAAAGTGAACACCAACATCTTTGAAAGCCCTTACAAATATAATGACACAATATTGCTACAATTTACAAGCAAAATTTACAATATTTCCACAACTTTTAATTTATAACTTACAACCTTTTAGAATAAAAAATAAACCAAGTCCCTCTATTAAGTTGGAACTTGGTTTAGTATTGAAATGTTTATTTATCTTTACGAGGCAATGGATAGAATCCTTCATCAAATTGTTTCCATAAATTTGGTGGTAACTCATGACGATCTTCTCTATTCGGATCATATTCACTAATAATTTCATCTTCTTGTCCATTTTTAATTTTGCCGACAAAGTCATAATCAAGAAGAATTTCACGACCTAACGCAACAAGTTCTACACCGACATTGTCAATGGCATTCAACGCATCTTCAGGTGTAAATATTGAGCCAATACCAATAAGAGGCATACGACCATTAATCCAATGATGAATCAGTTTAAGAC
The DNA here is from genome assembly GCF_001808345.1 of Staphylococcus sp. HMSC06C11. NCBI lineage: Bacteria > Bacillati > Bacillota > Bacilli > Caryophanales > Staphylococcaceae > Staphylococcus > Staphylococcus sp. HMSC06C11. Next base: position 169,320 of record NZ_KV793047.1, on the reverse strand, counting down.
GATTTTCACCTTTGTATTTACCATCTCGTGTTTCAGAATTAACGTCCATGAGAGAAATATGAATATAATCTAACGGTTGATTCGCAATTTGATTAATAAGTTGTTCAGTAATTTCCATTGATATACCTGGAGATTCTGCTTCTTCAGGTGACAATCTATAACCCACTATGAAGTCATCATTAGCATATTTTTTTTAGCTTTAACAACTTCTTCTATAACTGACATTGGGAATTTAAGATTATCTGCCCAAACATCGTTTCTTCTATTATAATAAGGTGACACAAATTGGTGGATAAGGTAATGATTCGCGCCATGGATTTCTACACCATCAAAACCTGCCTCAATCACTCTTCTTGTTGCTTCTCCAAAATCTTTAATCGTTTGTTCTATTTCGTCAGAAGTCATCTCACGCGCTTCGTGAGGTTCTTGCTGACCAAAACTCTTGAGTGTAATAGGACTAGGTGCGACAACATCACCTTGTGGTGTTAGATTAGGTAAAGCTTGAGCACCACCATGGTGAATTTGTACTATTGCTTTCGCACCATTTTTCTTCATTGCTTTTGCAAGTTCTTTTAGGCCTTCAATGTCAGAATCATGAGCTACTGAGGGCTGTCCTGGGAAAGCTTTCCCAACATCATTAACATTACTTGCAGCATTAATAGCAAGTCCTACATCTTTAGAACGTTTTTCAATATATGGAATTTCTACATCAGAAATCGTTCCATCATCATTCGATGAAATATGAGTTAATGGAGCTAAAACAAAACGATTTCTCAATTCTACACCATTAGGTAACACGAGTGGTTCGAATAAAGATTTATATTTATTATTCATGTGTTAATACTCTCCTTGTTTTTATGTTGTCACGACTATATCATGCAAGTTTTAAATATCTCTAATTTTTTGCTTGCACGTGCATTTTTATCGAAACTTTACCTTTAGAAAGGTAATTAGTTGAGATTACGCAGATTTCTTAAATCTGTGTTCCTTAGTATCACTTTTTATTTTTTCAAAGATAGAACGTATTTAAATTTATAAATTAAAAATTGCTTTTAAGACAAAAAGAAAACGATAATCCTACGACTATATATCGTAAAGATTATCGTTATGATGCGATGAATTACTCTTAGTGAGTTCATCACATATTGGCACGAATGTACAGTCATTCAGTCGTTACGAATGGCACGTTTAGACTGTTTGATCCAGACCGGTAAGCGTTCTTCAAGTGTTTGAAACCCATACTTTTCCGTCTCTCTTATTTCATCTAAGACTGACTGTTTTTCTTTTTTACGTTCATAATTTTTAAAGTAATCATTATCTTTTAAAGACAAGTTTAATTTTCCTTCATCATCGATGGATAAAATTTTAGCTTTTACAATTTGTCCCTCAGATAGAAATTTCTTCAAGTTATGGACATAGTCATCCATGATTTCAGAGATATGGATTAGTCCTTCAGTATGGTCAGGGGTCTCAACAAATGCGCCATACGGTTGAATACCAGTCACACGTACCTTGATATGTTGACCTACTTTATAGTGATTATTCAACGTGATAACCCCTTATTTCGATTTTTCTTAACACACATATCATAGCATAAATCATTTTTATGGACTAACTAAAACGATAATAAATTTCAATTATTCTAAAAATTGTTGTGTAACGCGTACCTTTTTAATCTATTTTAAAGCTACAAAAAAAGCTTTAAGTCATATACATCAACCAGACATATAATGACTTAAAGCTTTAATTCATTTAAAACATTTTAACGTTTAATCTTATTCTTCAACGTCGATAGATTCGATAACCACGTCATAAACTGGTTTATCTTGAGCGCCTACTTTAGTATTAGCGATATCTTCTAAAGTAGATTCCCCATCAATCAATTGACCAAATACTGTGTGTTTTTGGTCTAACCAAGGTGTACCACCCTTTTCACCATAAGCTTCAACTATAGGTTGAGGCCAGCCACCATCAAGTAATTGATTTAGCATATTTTCAGGAACTTCTTTCATTTGGACTACAAAGAATTGAGAACCATTAGTATTTGGTCCAGCGTTTGCCATTGAAAGTGCACCGTATAAATTGAAAGCTTCTAAAGAGAATTCATCTTCAAATGCTCCACCATAGATACTTTCACCGCCCATACCAGTAGCAGTTGGGTCGCCACCTTGAACCATAAAATCATTGATTACTCTATGGAATGTCACGCCATCATAATATCCGTTCTTAGAATGTGTCACAAAATTTTCAACTGTTTTAGGGGCAATGTTTGGGAAAAGTTTAAAAGTCATATCTCCCTTATTTGTATGCATAACGACTTTAATTTCGTTATCTTGAATCTCTGTATTTAACTGAGGATAGTTCGCCATTTAAATTCTCCATTCATGTTATGATATAAGCATATCTTAACACATTTGAAAGGAAGGAATATAGCATGTTATATCGATTTTCTCACAAGACTGGTAGTTATGGTGTAACTATTAGAGAAGAGAATGACGATCAGGTTTTAGTACAAGTTGAACAAGTCATTAAACACCCTAAACAAGGTGATTTACATAATCCTAACGAAACTAAAGGTGTCTACTTTCATGAGCGTAAGGCTTTAAGCCACTTTGAAAAACGATATGCAAAACGTTCACAGCTACGAGAATTCAATGTAGAAGAAATGAATTACGAGGATTCACTTCAACAAGCTATTACAGATTTAGAACATCAATTAAAGGATGATGATTCTGAACATGCACGTCTCTCACTTAAAAATTTAAATGAACTTAAAGAGGATTATTCAATTCAATATAAAAGAGAATTTGTCTAAAATTCTTTTAAAAATGTCGTGAACGTTTACAAAACTTAAATTTTTTCTGTGAAATTTAACGTGTTTCTTCTTATTTAACAGTCCCTCAAAATCAATGCCTTCAAGCGATTAAGAGGTTTTTCAGACTAAGAGCATTCATGTATAATGTAAGTCATAAATATTTTTTAAAGGAGGACAACATAATGAGTTTGTTACATATTGCGGTACTATTACCGTTAATATTCGCACTCATTATTCCTATCCTGTATCGGTTCGTTAAACGTATACACTTAGGATGGTTTGTATTACCTGTTCCAATACTCTTATTTATCTATTTCTTATCTATGATTTCTATTACGAAGTCAGGTAATACAGTAATGAAAACCTTAAATTGGATGCCACATTTTGGAATGAATTTTAATCTATTTGTGGATGGCCTTGGATTACTCTTTAGCCTCCTTATAACAGGCATAGGTAGCTTGGTTGTTTTATATTCCATTGGCTACTTAAGTAAATCTGAGCAACTTGGGAATTTTTATTGTTATTTATTACTATTTATGGGTGCAATGCTAGGAGTTGTACTTTCAGATAATTTAATTATTTTATATTTATTTTGGGAGTTAACTTCATTTTCAAGTTTTTTACTTATCTCATTTTGGAGAGAGAAAAAAGCATCAATTTATGGTGCGCAAAAATCACTAATTATTACCGTTCTAGGCGGATTAAGCTTGTTAGGAGGAATTATCCTATTATCGTTAGCCGCCCATACATTCAGCATTCAAACGATGATTGAAAAAGCAAGTGACATACAAAATAGTCCTTTCTTTATCTTGGCAATGGTATTAGTCATGATTGGCGCGTTTACTAAATCAGCTCAAGTACCATTTTACATTTGGCTACCTGATGCAATGGAAGCACCTACACCAGTAAGTGCTTACCTTCATTCAGCTACAATGGTTAAAGCTGGACTGTATTTAATAGCAAGAATGACGCCCATCTTTGCTATATCTGAAGGTTGGGTATGGACAATCACTTTAGTAGGATTAGTCACACTTTTTTGGGCTTCATTAAATGCCACAAAACAACAAGATTTAAAAGGCATTTTGGCATTTTCAACTGTATCTCAACTTGGAATGATTATGTCCATGTTAGGTATAGGTGCAGTGAGTTATCACTACAATGGTGCTGATAGCCAAGTTTATGTTGCAGGTTTCATTGCTGCCATTTTCCATTTAATCAACCATGCAACATTTAAAGGTGCATTATTCATGATTACTGGTGGTGTTGATCACTCTACAGGTACTCGAGATGTAAGAAAATTAGGTGGATTACTTACAATCATGCCTATATCATTTACTATCACAGTTATTACTGCATTAAGTATGGCTGGAGTTCCACCATTTAACGGCTTCTTATCAAAAGAAAAATTTTTAGAAGCAATGATTGATGTGACACATGCGAATTTAATGAGCCTCAGTACTTTAGGCTTTATATTCCCAATCATAGCGATTGTAGGTAGTATTTTCACTTTCGTGTATTCAATTAAATTTATTATGCATATATTCTTTGGTAAATATAAGCGTGAAAGTTTACCACAATCTGCACATGAATCATCAATTTTAATGCTTTTATCTCCAATTATTTTAACTCTTTTAGTTATTGTATTTGGACTTTTCCCAAGCATTTTAACGCAATCTATTATCGAGCCTGCAACTCAATCAGTGAGTCAATCTACAGGAATAACTGCCGAGTTCCATCTTTTCCATGGAATTACACCAGCATTTATTTCAACAATAGCTATATATATTATAGGTATATTACTTATCATTACATTTAGCTATTGGGTGCGATTATTAGAAGCTCAACCTAATCAACTTAAATTTAATCATTGGTACGATACTATGGGACGCAAGATTCCAAGTTATTCTGAAAATATGACCAATAGCTATGTTACTGGTTTCTCTAGAAATAACTTAGTCATTATATTCGGTATCTTAATACTACTTACATTAGTGACTTTAATCAGTGTTCCATTTAGTATTAATTTTAAAAATGTAAGTCAGTTCAGAATTTTTGAAGGTGGCATTGTACTATTCTTACTCGTTGCCTCACTTTTAATTATATTTGCTAAATCGCGACTCTTTAGCATAATTATGCTAAGTGCTGTAGGTTATGCAATTTCAGTATTATTTATATTCTTTAAAGCACCTGACCTAGCTTTAACTCAGTTTGTTGTTGAATCTATTTCTACGGCTTTATTCTTATTATGTTTCTATCATTTGCCAAATTTAAATCGTTATAATGAGTCGCCAGCGTTCAAAATTAACAATGCTATCATTTCTGTTGGTGTTGGTTTAGTAGTCATTATTTTAGGTTTAATCGGATATGGAAACAGACATTTTTCTTCAATTACAAAATTCTACCAAGACCATGTATATGATTTAGCTCATGGTAAAAATATGGTAAACGTTATACTTGTCGACTTCCGTGGCATGGATACTTTATTTGAGTCATCCGTACTAGGTATAGCTGGTTTAGGTGTTTATACGATGATTAAACTTCGACTTAAACAGAGAAATCAATCAAGCGAGGTGAATGACCATGAATAGACAAAAGAATAACTTAATGTTTCAATACGCCGCTGTCGTCATTTTCTTCATGGTCATCGTCTTCGGTTTCTCATTATTTCTAGCAGGTCACTATACGCCCGGGGGTGGCTTCGTCGGAGGTTTATTGTTTGCGAGTGCGCTATTAGTCATTACAATCGCATTCGATGTAAAAGCAATGCGTAAAATTTTTCCTCTGGACTTCAAAGTTTTAATTGGCATAGGCTTACTGTTCTGCGTAGGTACACCCATTGCAAGCTGGTTTATGTCTAAAAACTTTTTCACACATGTCACTTTTGATATACCGCTTCCCCTACTAGAACCCATGCATATGACAACGGCAATGTTCTTTGATTTTGGGGTACTTTGTGCAGTAGTAGGAACTGTAATGACTATTATTATTTCGATTGGAGAGAACGAATAGTGGAAATTATCATGATATTTGTTAGTGGTATTCTCACAGCAATAAGTGTCTATCTCGTTTTGTCTAAAAGTTTGATACGAATTATTATGGGGACTACTTTACTAACACACGCAGCAAATTTATTTTTAATTACTATGGGTGGATTGAAACATGGTACTGTTCCTATCTATGAAAAAGGAACATCCAGCTATGTTGATCCTATACCTCAAGCACTAATCCTTACTGCAATAGTTATCGCATTTGCTACAACAGCATTCTTCCTAGTACTTGCATTTAGAACTTATAAGGAACTTGGAACAGATAATGTTGAGCGTATGAAAGGAGCACCTGAAGATGAAAGAGAGTAACCTGCTCGTTTTAACACTTGTGATACCTATTTTGACTGCAATCTTGCTTATCTTTATCGGAAAGCGTCCGCTAATTAAACGTTACGTGGCACTTGCTGGATCAATATTGACATTGATTGTAGCTCTTTTTAATTTAAAAAATGTATTACATTCAGGACCTTTAAAAGTAGAATTAGGTTCATGGAAAGCGCCATACAGCATTGTCTTTGTATTAGATGTTTTTAGTGCTTTACTTATTATCACAAGTATTATTATAACGATTATAGTAATTTTATATTCCTATCGTTCTATAGGCATTGAAAGAGAACGATATTATTACTACTTTTCAATTATGTTTATGTTAATCGGTATTATCGGCGCTTTCACTACTGGTGATATCTTTAATATGTTCGTGTTCTTTGAAGTCTTCCTAATGTCTTCTTATTGTTTACTAGTCGTTGGAACGACAAAAATTCAACTTCAAGAAACGATTAAATACGTTCTAGTTAATGTTGTTTCTTCTTCATTCTTTGTTATGGGTGTAGCGATACTTTATTCAGTAGTTGGAACACTTAACTTGGCGCATATTAGTGAAAGATTATCTAATTTATCAGTTCATGATAGTGGCTTAGTCAATATCGTATTCATCTTATTTATCTTTGTCTTTGCAACTAAAGCTGGTGTCTTCCCTATGTACGTATGGTTGCCAGGCGCATATTACGCACCACCTGTAGCCATTATCACATTCTTTGGAGCCCTGCTTACTAAAGTGGGCGTCTACGCTATAGCTAGAACGCTCAGCTTATTCTTTAATAGTACGGTTAGCTTTTCACACTACGTCATTCTATTCTTAGCGTTACTTACAATTATCTTCGGATGTGTAGGTGCCATAGCTTATTATGATACTAAAAAAATCATTCTATATAACATTATGATTGCAGTTGGTGTCATTTTAGTCGGTGTATCTATGATGAATGAAAGTGGCATGATGGGTGCTATTTACTACACTATTCACGATATGCTAGTGAAAGCTTCACTATTCTTACTTATAGGAGTTATGTATAAGATAACTAAGTCAACAGACTTGCGACATTTCGGTGGTCTAATCAAGAGCTATCCTGTATTAGGATGGACATTCTTTATTGCTGCACTTAGTCTAGCAGGCATACCACCATTGAGTGGTTTCTATGGGAAGTTTTATATTGTACAGGCCACTTTTGAAAAGGGATTCTACCTAAGCGGTATCATTGTCTTATTATCAAGCTTAATCGTTCTATATTCAGTCATACGTATCTTTCTCAAAGGTTTCTTCGGTGAAGCAAAAGGTTATGATATGACACGCAAAGTGAACGTCAATTACTTAACAACTATCGCCGTTATTTCAACTATTATTACAGTATTATTCGGCTTGTCCGCTGACTTACTGTTCCCTATAGTTAAAGAAGGTTCTGAAACTTTCACTGATCCAAATATCTATATTCACAGCGTTTTAGGAGGTAAGTAATATGGCCGCACAATTTATCGTCAATTTATTGGTCGCTATCATTTGGTTATTTGTAACGGATAGTTACACGTTAAATAACTTTGTTCTAGGATTTCTATTTGGTCTTATACTTGTTTACCTCCTACATCGAGTAATGCCAGGTCGCTTTTATTTAGTAAGAATTTATCGCATCATCGTATTAATTCTTACATTTTTAAGTGAACTGATAAAAGCGAATTTCGATGTTCTGAAAATCATCCTCAAACCAAATATCACGAATAAACCAGGTTTTTTCGTGTATGAAACAGATCTTAAGACAGACTGGCAAATTGTCTTACTTTCAAATCTTATTACGTTAACCCCAGGAACTGTGGTATTAGGCATTAGTGATGATCGTAGGAAAATATACATTCATGCGATTGACTTTAGTACTAAAGAGGAAGAAGTTGAAAGTATAAAAACTTCATTAGAAAAGGTAGTAAGAAAGGTGGGTGAAAACGAATGACACATAATATTTTCATTATTATTGCATTAATTATTGTTGTAGCTTCAATGTTAGCCATGTTAGTACGTGTCATTCTGGGCCCTTCTTTAGCCGATCGTGTTGTTGCACTTGATGCTATTGGACTACAGTTGATGGCTGTGATTGCCCTATTTAGTATTTTATTAAATATTAAATACATGCTAGTAGTTATTTTAATGGTAGGTATACTAGCTTTCTTAGGTACTGCAGTTTTTTCTAAATTTATGGATGAAGGTAAGGTGATTAAACATGATAACAACGATCATCATTAGTATTGCCGTAATCTTTGTCATGTTAGGTGCTTTGATTAGTGCCTTTGCAGCGATAGGCTTAATCAGACTAAAAGATGTTTACTCACGTGCCCATGCTGCCGGTAAAGCAGCAACACTTGGGGCGATGTTTCTACTCTTTGGTGCCTTCCTGTATTTCATCGGCACTGAAGGCTACGTCAATATGCAATTAATCATCGGCATTATCTTCGTTTTCATAACTGGTCCACTTTCTAGTCACATGATTATGAAAGCAGCCTACAATATTCAAACACCTTACAGTAAAGATACAAAAGTTGATGAAATTAAAGAAGATATGAAGGATACAAAATTATAGTTCTAAAACTCTAAGGAAATAATAAAACATATTTCCTTAGAGTTTTTTTATACGACATAATACATCAATAGTCTTTTGTCTATATGCATAAAATGTGATATGATTTAAATCGTAATTATTCCGATTTAAAAATAAGAAAGTTAAGGGAGTGCTTTACATGCATTGGACTATTATTGGTGGCGGAATTCAAGGTACAACTGTAGCAATTAAACTAAGAAATGAAGGAATAAGTAGCAATCAACTAACTATTATTGATCCTTATCCTTCCCTATGTGAACAATTCAACGAGTATACCAAACGTATAAGTATGCCTTTCTTAAGATCGCCATTTGTGCATCATATACATCCCCAACCTTTTCATTTAAAACAATATGCTAAATTAAATCAATATACTTCGGCATATTACGGCCCATATAAACGTCCTCAAAGAGATATGTTTATGCATCATATTCATGATTTAGTACATCAATACGATTTAAACAAAAGTCATATTCAAAGCATTGCTTCTAAAATTATGAGTAATCAACAAGGCAAATGGCAAATTGAATTACATAACGGAGAGTCAATCCTTACCGATTGCGTAGTTATAGCAAATGGATGTAATCATCAACCATTTATACCTTCGCAATTTATTAATAAACCTAAAGTAACTCATATATTTGATAAGAATTATGATCAAACAATTGAAGAAAAGGCTAATCATATAGTTGGTTCAGGGATTTCAGCAGCGCATTTAACATTAAAATTAATTAATCATCAAGATAATAATAATAAATTACATTTATGGCTTAATAAAAACATTGAAATACACGATTTTGATGCAGATCCTGGGTGGTTGGGCCCAAAACGCATGAATCACTTGCTAGCAATATCTTCACCAGAAGCGCGTTTAAACGTCATTAATGAAGAACGTCATAAGGGCTCAATGCCCATGGAGTTATTTTTACGATTGAAGAAACAAGAACAAGCGGGTCGGTTAATGATTCACCATTCACCTATAGATGAAATAAATAATAAGACTATCACTTCCAATGGTTGTCATTATAAATATCATCATATTTTACTTGCCACTGGCTTTGTTAATAAAATCTGTAATCAACCTTTGATTCAACATCTTATCTATGATGAACAAGCCCCATTAAATTCGTGTGGCTATCCTTCATTAAGTGAGGAACTTGAATGGCTACCTCAATTGTTTGTTGTGGGGGGACTTGCTGATTTAGAATTGGGACCCTTTGCGAGAAATATCATGGGTGGAAAAGAAGGTGCTGAGAGAATTAGTAAAGCATTACATCGTTTAAATAAAAAGATATCATAAACTAAAAAAGTGCTCCCTCTAATGTAGACTAAATCGTCTTTAAACCATTAAAAGGAGCATCTTTTTTATTTGATTGATTTGATAGCAATAGTGCCACGCATAATACTAATTAATTGATTCGAGTCATTTTTGATTTCAACATTCCATACTTGTGTTGTACGACCTTGATGTATGATCTTAGCAATTGCTGTGACACGTCCCTCTTTTGTTGAATGTATGTGATTAGCATTCATTTCTAAGCCAAGAGGAATATATTGAGTTGTATCTATTAAATTAGCAGCACCCAAAGAACATGCTGTTTCACCTAAGGCGAGACTTGCACCCCCATGTAAATATCCGAATGGTTGTTTAACCTTGTCTGTAACAGGCATTGAAATTATTACAACACCTTCATCCTCTTCTTCAACACGCATTTCAAATGTCTCCAAAAGATTGGTCACGCTTTACACACCTCATTTCAAGTTTTATAGTACCATAGCTGCAATCGTACCAAAAATAATTAGAGGTATATTATAAAACAAGAAGTTCGGAATACACGTATCTCGTATATGATCGTGCTGTCCATCGATATTGAGTCCTGCCGTAGGGCCTAAAGTAGAATCACTCGCTGGTGAACCTGAATCACCAAGAGCACTTGCCGTACCAATTAAGGCGATAAGCGCCATAGTATCAAGACCAATAGATGCGCCGAATGGTATAAATAATGATGCGATAATTGGTATCGTTGCAAATGATGAACCGATACCCAAAGTAACAATAAGACCAATAATATACATGACAATAATACTAATTAATTTATGATCACCAGTGATACTTGTTAAATCTTTAACCAATGTATCAATATCACCCGTTGCATTCATAACCCCTGCAAAGCCGTTAGCTGTCAGTATTACTACCCCAATATACGCCATGATTTTAATACCATCAACAAACTGTTCATCTAGTTCATACCACTTATAAACTCTAGAAATAAAGAAAACGAGCACACCTGCAAGCGCACCAAAAATCATTGAATCTGTAAAAGTTTGGACAATAAATGTCGCTAAAATCGCAATGATTGTCACGATTAAAACATAAGGCTTTAATTCAGTGACTGTTTCACGTTCATCAACATTACGTTGTACGTAGTTTCTTGGTTTACGATACACGATAAAACCTAATATAAGTCCTACAATATAACCCATTGAAGGAATTAACATCGCCTTCCAAATCATACTGAATTCAATTGGGTGATGCGCTTTTTGGAAACCACTTTGAATGATTTGATGGAAGATTTGACCAAAGCCATATGGAAGTAAAACGTAAGGCCAACATAAACCAAAGCCGATTACTAAACCAATGAGTCGTCTATCAATTTTTAAATCATTGAATAAACTAATTAATGGAGGAATAACTATTGGAATAAAAGCTATATGTACTGGAATAAGATTTTGGCTCATAATACTCATTGCTAATAAAGCAAGAATAATAATAACTTTTACTTTTATACGTGAAAGTCTGCTATTTTCTGAATGGATGCCTTCAATAATTTTTCCAACGAGATAATCAGTAATCCCGCTATAAGAAATGAGTGCTGCAAAACCACCTAGTAAAGCGTAGCTTAAAGCAACCTCTGCTCCATCGGTAATATTCTTCCCAAAAACACTGATGACTTTCTCTACACTCATACCAGAAATTAAACCACCTATGAGTGCACTTATAAATAAACTAATGACTACATTGAGTCTACATAAACATAAGACGATCATTAATATAACTGCTATAACAACTGCATTGATCATGTCGCTCCCCATCCTTTACCACTCTATCGAACTAAAGTATTTATGTTTTAAATAGTACCAAGACACAAATTTAATGTCAATATAAAATATGATGCAAAATATTTTATTGTTGTAGTCTTAATTATCCTACTCGTAATCAATGACTGGATTAAAAGTGTGCTAGATTCCAGCTTCTTTTAACCCGAGTCATTTATGTCAAGAGATGGTAAGTGATGAAATATTTGTTAAAAACATTCTTCAATTAAAGTCAATTGTGGAAAACCTCAGAACTACTAATTACATACTATTATGCTTTCACACATAATGAACATCATCTTTACAACTCTAAGGGTGTTACTGGTATTGTTGTTTCAACCATTCTACTACAGTAGGAATCATATAACCTGTTGGCCCTTTTGGACCTTTAAAAGTTGATTTATTAATCGTAGCTGGTCCTGCAATATCAAAATGGATATGAGGTGTCAGACCACTAAAATGCGTAATAAATGCTGCTGCAAATAATGCTTTACCTTGTCCATTCGTATGATTGACTAAGTCTGCTATGTCCGAATTTCTAATTAACTGCTTTTCAGTATCTGTGATAGGTAATTCAAACACTTTTTCATCTACTGATTTAGCTATATCTAACAGACTGTTGATTTCATTTTTAGCGTGAGATTGAAAAGCAGCTGCTTTATCCTCTCCAAGTGCCACAATTGCTGCACCAGTTAAAGTGGCGAAATCCATAATAAGTTGTGGTTGAAATTGCGTAGCATATGTAACGGCATCACCTAGCACCATACGTCCTTCAGCATCACTATTTAACATTTCAACAGTTTTGCCGCTGAGTGCCGTAAAAACATCATCTGGTTTCATAGACTTTTCATTAATCATATTCTCAGCTGAAGCAATAACTCCCACTACATTAACTGGCAATTTTAATCTCTCGATAATATCTATCATTCCAACAACGTTTGCGGCCCCACACATATCGAATTTCATTGTCTGCATACCGATTTTAGATTTAATGCTATATCCACCTGAGTCATATGTAATACCTTTACCTACTAAAGCAATGGGTGCATCATTCGACTTTCCGCCATTGTAAGTTATTGTTATTAAACGAGGACCATTCACCGAACCTTTTCCGACTGCATGTAAAAGCCCAAAGCCCTCTGATACAATTGTTTCCGCATCTTTAATATCTACTGATACCTTTTTATCTTTAAAATGACCTTCAATTTCTTCAGCAAAATATTGTGGTGTTAATATGTTAGGAGGCATTAGACTTAGCTCACGTGCTAAATTAATAGACATCCCTAGTTGTTGACCTTCATTAATAGCAGAAGCAATCTCATCATGTTCAGTTTGTAAATAAATAGATGGTTGATAAGGCGCTTTTTTATCTGATTTATAATTATCAAATTGATAAATGGATTGTTCACTCTGCAATCCGAGAGTTTTAGCCACCTCTACTACGTCATTATGTTTAGACATAAATGTATCTATAAGAACTTCAGCTTCATTAATATGTTCTTGTTTTAAATACTGAAACGTATATCCCCAAACTTTTAATAATCGCTGATAAGAAAGCTCTTTAAGATTACCCAATCCCACTGTTAACAATCGCTTTGGCTGATCATTTATGTAAAGCAAAGTAGACGATATCTTTCCAACCGAGCTTCCAATAATATGATGTTGCTTCAACGTCTCAAGTTGTTCAATAATTGATTGATTCTTATATTTAATGTCTCTTAATTGATTAATGTGTTCTGGTAATCCTACGATGAGCGTTTCAATATATGTGTTAGATTTTTCATTGATGTAAATGTTCATAAAATACCTCCATTTATGTATAACGTATTATAGGTTTCCTATTAAAAAACCCTCCTGCTTAATAAACAGAAGGGTGAAATACATTTATATATAATTAGCTTAGTTTAGAATTTACCTTTTTTGAATGCTAAGCCGATACCACCGAGTTTGAATACGGCACGTGTATCAATAACTTTTTTCATTAATGCAGCTTTTTTACCAGTAATATCTCTACCGTAAACGATACCTACACCATCATGAGCACCTAATGAGCATACTGTACCACGATTTACGTATTGGAAGTCTTCTTTAGATTCACCATTTAAGATATGTTTGATATTTTTGGCAACATGTTCACCTTGTTGCATTGCAATTTGTGCAGTTGTTGGTAATGGACGTTCTTCACCAGCTGGAATGAATGCTGAACAATCACCAATAACAAAAATATCATCGTGACCTTCGATAGTTAAATCTTGCTTATTAATGATACGACCACGTTTAACACCTTCAAATGATTCTTCCATTAACTTACTACCGCGTACACCAGCAGTCCATACTGAAGTACCAGCTTCTAATTGTTGTTTTTCTCCATCTACTTCTACAACGAAACCTTTTTCGTTACAAGCAACAATTGGAGTGGCAATTTTGAATTCTACACCACGGTCTTCTAAGTAATTAACCGCGTAGTTTACAAGTTCATCAGAGAACATTGGTAACATTTTTGGTGCCGCTTCAACACAAGTTAATTTAACTTTACTTTGATCGATACCATATTTACTGCATAATTCTGGAATTCTATCTGTTAATTCACCTAAGAATTCAATTCCAGTGAAGCCAGCCCCACCTACTAAGATTGATAAATCTTTATCATCTTTTTCTTTAGAAGCTGCGTAATTAGCAAATTTATCTTCAATGTGACGAGATAATTTACGAGAAGTTAATACGTTCTCGATTTGGAAAGCATAGTCTTTCATACCTTCAATGCCAAATGTTTCACTTACGAAACCTAAAGCTACTACTAAGATATCGTAGTCATATACTCCCTTGTCAGTTTCGACGCGTTTAGCATTGCGGTCAATTTTTGTCACTTCAGCAACTACGAAGTTAACTTTATCTTGTTTTACAGCACTTTCAACTGGATATAATAAATCTTCATAATTGATTGTACCAGCAGAAGCTTCATGTAACCAAGTTGATTCATAGTGATATTCATTCTTATTAATTAAAGTAATTTCTGCTTCGTCTGCAGAAATTTCTTTTTGTAATTTAGTAACTGTTTGTAAACCAGCATAACCGGCACCTAAAACTAGCACTTTCTTACGATCTTGAGCCATCTCTAATTCACCTAAGCTTTCATAATATTTTAACCAAAATGAAGATAAAGGCTATAAACTTATGACAAGGTAAATTGCCCTATTGTTATAGACTTCGTCGACATCTTAAATTATTACGTCTTTTATCAAGGTTAAATCTTTAGTTGTTCACACAAAAGACAATTTTTAATCCAATTCTAATTTTATAGCTTTTACGCTACATTTTCAAGCTACAACAGAGTTAGATTGTGAAGATTTTAATTTAACTAACGTCGTTCTCACAAATGCCATAGAAACGTTGTAAAACATCCAAATAATATAATAAAAATAGGCACCCTGTTTCCAGGATTGCCTAAAATCTTTTAACATCATTTAATACTGTTCTTTGGTTTGACTTATTTAGCATTGTTCAGGGTTACCTGATACTTTAGCCGTTTTGAATGAGCTTCCACAACCACAGGATGCTATTGCATTTGGGTTATCTATTTGGAAGCCACCGCCCATAAGTGATTGTTTGAAATCAATTGTTGTACCATTTAAAACTGGTGCATCATATTTATCAACAAGTACTTTAAGTCCAAAATATTCTAATACTTCATCGTTCTCACCAGGGGCTTCTTCGGCAGACATTCCATATGTGAGCCCTGTACAACCGCCACCATTCACTTTAATTTTTAAATAGCCATCTGCCATATCATTACTTTCTAACATATCTTTTACTTCATATGCAGCTGCTTCAGTTAAGATTACTGTTGGCATACAATTTACCTCCCAATTTCTCAAAGAAATTTTATAATTTCTACATCATTTTATTGCTAATTTATGTTATATATTAAAACATATTTGTAATATCGTTTTCTTCAATGTGTTTATAAATATTGTTTAATAAATCGTCTGGCGAATCACCTTCAACAATATCACCATCGACAAGTACATACAACCCACTAGAGCACATGCCACAATTTTGCAAGCATCCGTATTCTAATACATCTACGTCCGGATCATTTTCCAATTTTTCATAGACGATATCTCCGCCCTTTGCCATGTTCGACACACAAAATTCTACTAACGGAAACATAAGACACCTTCTTACTATTTTATTAGTCTTAACATTATAACAAAGTTACTAATCATATGCCTATCGGTCAGCTTGATGATTTCCATCATGTATGGTATACCCTTATTTCTAAAAATTAAATTGTATTCTACATTTGTTTGTAGTCATTTTGAAAAACAGATATAATGATGACATATACATATTTACTTTCAATTCAGGGGTTTAGAAAGTAAATCGTTAACTATCTATAGTGTAAACGGGCACATTTTAAAAGATAGTCTCAAAGGGTCTCAATAATTTTTCAAAAATTAAACAAATTGAATAAAGGGGTATAAAAAATGAAAAACTTAGTTTTACTAGGCGGGGGTTATGGTAATATGCGAATTATGTCACGTATCTTACCAAATTCAATTCCCGAGGGGTATCAAGTGACGTTAGTCGATCGAATGCCTTTCCACGGATTAAAACCTGAATTCTATGCACTAGCAGCAGGTACAAAATCAGACAAAGACGTACGTATGCAATTTCCAGATAATAAACAAATTAATACAGTATATGGTGAAATCAATGATATTGATCTAGAGGAACAAATCATTTCTGTAGGCAATTCAAAAATCGACTACGACGAACTCATTATAGGGCTTGGTTGTGAAGATATATACCATAATGTTCCTGGCGCTGAAGAATATACACATAGCATTCAAACATTATCTAAATCACGTGAAACCTTTCATAGTATCAGTGAATTACCTACCGGTGCGCGTGTAGGAATTGTAGGAGCTGGACTCAGTGGTATCGAATTAGCAAGTGAATTACGTGAAAGTCGTTCAGATTTAGAGATTCTTCTATACGATAGAGGCCCTCGTATTTTAAGAAATTTCCCTGAAAAGCTAAGTAAATACATATCAAAGTGGTTTTCTAAACACGACGTTACTGTAGTACCAAATTCAGTTATTGATCGTGTTGAACCCGGTAAGATATATAATAACGGTCAACCTGAAGATATTGATTTAGTAGTTTGGACAGCAGGAATACAACCTGTTGAAGTTGTACGTAACTTACCAATCGATTTAAGCAATACAGGTCGTGTCATTCTTAATCAATATCATCAAGTTCCAACTTATAAAAATGTGTATGTAGTAGGAGATTGTGCTGATCTTCCTCATGCACCTAGTGCACAATTAGCCGAGCTACAAGGTGATCAAATTGCCGATGTACTCAAAAAGCAATGGAATAATGAATCACTACCAGATAAGATGCCTGAAATTAAAATCCAAGGCTTCTTAGGTTCTCTTGGAGATAAACAAGGTTTCGCATATATAATGGATCGTACAGTCACTGGTCGTTTAGCTTCAATTTTAAAATCTGGTGTGCTTTGGCTTTATAAATATCATAATGGTTAAATCATTTATTAAAGGCAAGTTCTACTCATTTAAGAACTTGCCTTTATTTCTGTATTAAACTACGCTTCAAAATGCGTTTCTATAAAGCGTACAACTGGTTTCATTTGAATGTAACCGTCAGCAACATACTCGTCGTTCATCGTCACTAATGGATAAAACAATTCATCTTCTTGAATTCTTTCAATAAACTGTTCGTCATGATCTGTTAAATTCTCTGTATCTCGATTAATATCAATATATGTAAATTCAAAATGATGCTCTGGAAACTTCCGTTTTAGCAAAGGTTGAAGCCATTCATATGTATCTTTCGATGTTGGTGCGTTAACACAACTTGCACAAATTACATCAGCTCCATAAATCACAACACTTATTTTAGTCATTAAAAATCCCCCATCTTGTTTTATAGATTTTTACTACTGAATCTATTATAATGAATTAATAATGATTATGAAATAAATGACTTGAAAGGAGACATGTCACATGCCTACTGAGAACGCAACGATGTTCGATCAAGTAGCTGAAGTCATTGAACGCTTACGTCCATTTTTACTACGCGACGGCGGTGACTGTACACTTGTTGATGTCGAAGATGGTATTGTTAAATTACAATTACACGGTGCTTGTGGTACATGCCCAAGTTCTACAATCACTTTAAAGGCCGGAATTGAACGTGCACTACATGAAGAAGTTCCTGGTGTTATCGAGGTAGAACAAGTATTCTAATCGAATATATGAGTATAGATTGAGTCTGGGATGTTATTCTCAAATTAACAGCAGTAAGATAATTTTTATTAGAAATTATCTTACTGCTTCTTTTATATTTTATACTCTTCATTAACATATAGTTTTGATTTACTTTTAAAAATTTGACAACGTTTATATTTAAAAAGCCAGAAACTACTTATTTGTAGTCTCTGGCTTGATTATTATAAATTATTCATCATGATGCTTCTTTTCGTGATGGTCATGGGCTTTGTGGTCTTTTTTTGGTGGCTGATTCTTGGAGTAATCAACTTTATGATTTTTAGGATCTTTACCATCCATATGTTTAGCAATTTGTTGGTCTACATACACCCAACCTTTCCATCCAATATGAACAGCATCACTAATTACATATTTCTCATAATCTTTATTTGTCATATCATAAATTTTACCACCATTATCTACTACAGTAGAATGGATTTTTTTATAAATAGACTCACGTCTATCTTTATCTATACCGATATGATCATACCATCTACCATTTGATGGAATACTTACGTACTGTACATCTGCACCTGCTTCATGCAGAGTTTGCACTAATAATTGTAAGTCTTGGAATTCTGGAGAATCAATATTAAATTCATAATCACGTTTTATTTTACGTTTATTCTCTTTAATTAACTTCCAGTATGGGTCTCTAATATCAAATTTGTTAGTTTTAGTATTAGCCTTCCCAATATCTATAGCCTTATCTTTCATCTCATTCCAAGATGCATCTTCTTCAGTAGCAGGTTTAACATGTGCTAATGGAGGCTTTTTAAATGAGAATAGAGATTTAATTGCTTCAATTTTTATAAGTTGGTTTTCTTTAAATGCAGAAATATAGTTACCTGAAACTTCCCCTGGATGTTTCGCTTGCTCTCTTAAATATGATTTATTGTGAGCATGCGGGAATTGTAATAATCGTTGAGCATAACGTTTCTTTAAGTCAGCAGGCATATTTTTTTGATTGAACATCTGGTTGATTTGAGTCTGTGACATACGAGCATCAAAGTTTTGATTTGTTAAACCGTGATTGGTAAACCATTGAGGAGAAATAATAAATGTTAATTTCTTCCTTTTGAGATTATCGTATTGTGATGCCAATTCAACAGCATTAATCAAATCCGTTGATCCTCCAGTCCCGAGTAAAAACGTTTGTTTGCTTGAATTGTGTTTATTCAATGCAATACCTGGATTAAAAGGATCATCTTTACCAAGTTCACTTGAACCATATATTGGATAATACTTATCTGACTCAAATAGTTTATTTTGAATGAGCGTGCCTTTTAATACTTGATCTGTTAAAGAAATTCTATTATCAGCTAGCGTTTTATCCGTTACTAAGCCTGTAAACCAGCTTGCTGGCAATAGGACGAAGATAACGAATATCACACCACTAATTAAGATAGGTAAGAAAGGTTTAAATTTCATCGTAACTCTTCTAATGCTTCTACAATTTTATTAGGAGTTGCCCACTCATCTCTATCAAAATCCATAATAGATACTTCAATATCTAATTTATTTTGAATTTCTAAAAGTAAACCTACAGTTTGGAAAGAATCAATAATACCTTCTTCAAAAATTTCTACATCTGGGTTTTCTTTTACAATATCATTTTCAGCTACTTCTGCTAATAAGTCTAAAACTTGATCTCTAAATTCCATAATTAATTACTCCTTTATTAAATAAATTTACCTGAGAAAATTAAGAATCCAAATGTTACAAAATGGAAAGTAATGATAATACTCAATGCTGTAGTAAATCCATTTTGCCAACGTGGTGGATGTTTTTTACGCCAGCGTTCATAATAACCATACCCTATAAACAATGCCGCATGGTATAAACCATAAACAATGTAATATACTTCAAGACCATGCCATATGCCCATAATAAAGAAGTTTAAGAAGAATGCCATATTAGACATTGCAAATTGACTTTTTAATAACTTCTTACGAGACATATAGAATAATGATCTCATGTAAATGCAATCTCTAAACCAGAACGATAAAGTCATATGCCATCTGTTCCAGAAATCTTTAATATTTTTAGCTTTAAATGGTTGATTAAAGTTCGGTGGTGTTTTAATTCCATATAAATAACTTACTGCAATCGCAAACAAGCTATATCCTGCAAAGTCAAAGAATAAGTATAAGCTGTATGCATACATATAAAGCCACATATGTGTTAAACCGTGTAAGTTCATTTGTAATGGGTTAACTGCATACACTTGAATAAAGTACGCAATAATATATTTATACAAGAACCCTAACATAATCATGTGGATGGCTTTAAGAACAAGCTCTCTATACTCTCCACCTGTAGGCACCTTCTTATCGTCTTTAACAAAACGTTTATAACGATCAATTGGTCCAGAAGAAATTGTTGGGAAGAATGAAATAAATTGAATTAACTTCCAAACTTTGATCTCTTTAATTGAACCATCTCTAATTTCCATAATAAGTTGAACACTTTTAAATGTTACGTAGGATATACCTAAGAATCCGACAAATTCGATTAATTTACTTTCATGAAAATGAATCTGATGTCCGCCTAACCATGAACTTTGAAGAATCTTCACAATCGCTAATGGTAGGATAGATAACACCATGACAGTAGTAAATTTAGCAAATGTATTATTCTTTTGACGAGACTTATAATAGAACATGATTAATGCGACTTGCCAAATTACATAAATAATAAAACTTAACAATTGCACACTTAAATACTTTTGACCAAGAAGATTGTGTTTATCTGAAGAAAAGATAAGTACAATCATAATGGCGGTACTTATACCGTTATAAATATAACTACGCTTACCTAAAAATCCGAGTATTATAACTGGTATAAGCACAATAAAAGCAATTAAGAAGAAGGTAAACGTTCCATATGGAATCATCCGTTAACTACCTCTGCAATCTTCTTACGATCTAATTTACCATTTGAAGTAAGTGGTAATTTTTCCATCCATTCGAACTTTCTCGGAATCATATACTCTGGTAAGCGTGATTTAAGTTCATGTTTGATATTCGTTGTAATTTCTAAGTTGTCTTCAACTCTATCATAAGGTACAACAGCACCGATAAGATGTACAACTTTACCATTTTTATAAACTGGTACGACAATTGCTTCTCTTACATATTGTGATTGACGTAATTGCGTTTCAATTTCTTCTAATTCCATTCGATAACCGTTTAACTTTATTTGGAAATCGATACGTCCTTGAATAAACCATAATCCATCTTCTTCTTTAGCCTTATCTCCAGTGTGATAAGTTCTAGTACCATCTTCAAAGTTGAAAACCGCTGTAGTCTTCTCCTCATTCTTAAGATAACCTAAACTCACACTTTGTCCTTCAATAACAAGCTCACCTTCATCAGTAGTTGATAGTGTTGTACCTGGTCGTGATACGCCTACTGGTAGAGGATTATATTGCTCTAATACCTCTTGAGTGATTTGAATACTTGTTACAGCCACTGTAGCTTCTGTAGGTCCATACGTGTTGTAAATTGTGGCACTAGGATATCTACTTACTAAAGCTTTAGCTGTTCTATGAGGTAGAATTTCCCCACAGAAGAAGAAATGATTTAAACTATTATATTGCTTCTCATTAAGATTTGGTAATAATAAACACATTTCGATAAATGAAGGAGTAGATACCCAAACATTAATTGGTGTGTTCATTAACATCTCATTTAACAGTTTAGGTTTTTTAATCATATCTTTATCCACTAAATTAAGAGTACCACCGGACGTTAAGCATGGATATATCGCCATGACCGATAAATCAAATGAGAATGGTGCTTGGTTTAGCCATTCTTGACCTTGTCCAGCTCCATTCAGTGATACCATCCACTCGGCAAATTCAACGAGACTTGCATATTCAATTTGAACCCCTTTAGGTTCTCCTGTCGAACCAGATGTAAAGATAGTATACACAACATCGTTATATTTCATTTGACTATCAAAAATAACAGGATCTTGTGAGTCTTGAATATCTTTAATAGAAATTTCTTTTCCGATAGATTGCTCTAAAGTTTCATCTGAAGTGTTAAAAATAAATTCTGGTTGAACTTTTTCGATAATCATTTTTACACGTTCTTCTGGTACTGATGTATCGATAGGTACATAACCACAACCCGCTTTAATTGCTCCTAACATCCCGACAATCATATACGGAGACATGTGTCCATATAATACCATTGGTTTTTTACCATCTTGTAATTGATGTGCTAACTTACTTGAAGCTTCATCTAATTCTTTATAAGTCAAGACATCTTCTATATGTCTAACAGCTATCTTATCTGGCTGTTCTTTAGCGAAATGATTTAACGTATTAATAATTTCTGCCATCATTACTCTCCCTCATTAAAATTCATTATAAATGAAGTTATTATGTGTATCGCCACTACCATATATTAAGTATAAAGCTATAAATATAGCTAAATATAATAATGTAAGTAAGTAAGGCTTCATTTTTTCATAATACTTATTAGGTTCTTTACTTTTAGTTTTCATATAGCACCTCTTAAACTTAGATTGTTTGATATGTATATAAACAATCATCTTACATATAAAAATATATTCGTCAAAATTTAAAGCTTTCTCGAATCGTTAACATAAAAATACAATGCTACTTCTATATTTTTGTTTTACAATTCATTATAGTCACAATTGAATTATAATTCAATTCTATTTTTTATAATTATTGCATGTTTCACTTTGATATCAAGACTTTGTAAAACATTTTTTCGTCACGCATTGGGAAAGACTTAAGTTCCTCTTTTTATTAGAACATCATTATTTTAAGACTAAAACATCTAATAAACAATTACATACCGACTAACAAAATTGTTAGATTAAATCACTAAAAACTCACGCAACCTCAAAAGGATAATTATCCCTAGATTGCGTGAGTTTAAAAAACCTTTTTAGTTATTAACTTTTACCGGAGTGATAGGTAGTTGATGATTTAAAACAGCTAAAATATTATTAACACAAAGTTGTACCATTCGATCTCTTGTGAGACGTGATGCGCTTCCAATATGAGGTACAATCACCGCGTTATCAAGTTTCAATAGAGGATGATTCACATCAATAGGTTCTTGACGCAATACATCAAGTCCACAACCTAAAATAGTATGATTTCGTAGCGCTTCAACCAATGCAGTTTCATCAACAATGGCACCTCGTCCGATATTAATGAAAATGGCATCATTCTTCATCAAATTGAATGCTTTTGAATCAAATTGATTCTCAGTTTGTGGTGTTAACGGTGCTGTACAAATGACAAAGTCACTTTCTTTTAATAAAGTTTCAAACGAAACGTACGTCGCATCTAACTCTTTTTCAGCTTCTGGATTCTGAGTACGGTTGTGATATAAAATACGAGTATTAAAACCTTTTAAACGACGTGCAAACGCTCTACCAATACCGCCCATACCATATATACCTACTGTCGAACCGTGAACATCTTTTCCGGAAAGTAAATAAGGCCCCCAGCTTTGCCATTGACCCTCTTGCACATATCTTTCCGCTTCAATAATGCGTCTAGCAACTGTTAACATAAGTGTAAAACCTAATTCAGCAGTCGTTTCAGTTAATACATCAGGTGTGTTAGTTACAGTAATGTCATGATCATTCGCTCTGACGACATCTATGTTGTCATAACCTACAGCCATATTTGCAATAATTTTAAGGTCAGACGCTTCTGTCAATACTTCTTCGTCTACGCTTTCACTTAAAGTAATAAAACAGGCAGTAGCGTCTTTAACTTCACTTAAAAATGTTTCTCTAGGCATTGGTGTTAATTCTTTATCCCACATGACGACATCGCCGATTTGTTCTAATTGTTCAATAAATTTTTGAGGAATCTTTCGAGTAATTAGTATTTTGTTCATCCACTCACCCCAGTTTATTTATACATCTATTATTTAATGCTTACCTTAGAAAATTATTACACAGTACTATGGGTTACTTTTCAAGTTCAGTGATAGCAACATTTAAATCTGCGAAAGAATGTGTGGGTGGTACTTCTTTAGTTTGAATTTCTTCGTAAGTAGTTACGCCTGTTTGAACGTGAATCGTATCAATGCCTACATTAATACCTGACATAATATCTGTATCATACAAGTCTCCTACCATGGCTACATCCTCTTTATTTAAACCTAGTATTTCTAGAGCTTTATCCATAATTATCGTTTCAGGTTTACCAATAAATTGTGGTTGTACCCCAGTAGAAACACTAACAACACTTGTAATAGCGCCATTTCCAGGTAAGAACCCTCTTTCCTTAGGAATGGAGACGTCAGGATTAGTAGAGAGGAATTTAGCACCATTCCTAACTCCTAATGTGGCTACTGCAAGTTTCTCATATGTAACTTCTTCATCTAAACCAATCACCACATAATCTACATGTTCATTAGCTTTTACAGTTAATCCTGCTTCAGTTAAAGCTGTTTTCAAGCCATTACCACCAAGCATGTAAACTGATGCATTTGGGTGTTCTTCTGAAATAAAGTCAGCAGTAGCAAGTGCTGAAGTCACAATTTCCTCAGGTTTCGCATCAATTTTCATTTCACGAAGTTTGTCAACAACTTGGTCCGGCGTCTTCGTTGAGTTGTTTGTAACATATAAATGTGGTATTTCATTGCGATTCAAATAATCTATAAATTGTGCCGCTCCATCGATTTCATCTGTACCTTTGTACATCGTACCATCTAAATCGATTAAATAGGCTTTATAATTCTTCACTATTGGTTCTCCCCTTTTCCAAATGCAGTAATTGGAACGTTCTCACTTTCAAGAAATTGTGCAACCTCTTTGATAAATTTCTTATAATATGGCAATGATTTATCAAATAAAGGCATGATTTCTTTTACATTTAATTCTGTATAATTGTGTGCAAATTGTTTTCTGACATCTACAGTGTCATTAATATGGGTTTGAGTTTCCTTAGAAATTACATTTTCTAATTCTAGAATATCAATCACGTCTTTATAGTTACCTGGATCTCTTAAAATAAACCCATCTATAATCATATTTCCAATATCTACTGATGATTCGATTAACATTTGAGCAATACGTTCATACGCATAATGATTTTCTTTATTTTTATCATAATCCTCTGTCAAACCTTGTAAATAGGTCAATTTCTGCGTCAATTTTTCTTTATCTACGAAATACATTCGTTCGTCACCTCTTCATACATCTATCATGCATATCATATCATAATTTTGCAGTCGTCTTCATTTGTCGTTATACTTAGACGTAACACTTTTTGGAAAATAAAGGAGCGCATAACGCATGATTGATATGTACTTATATGATGACGAAGAACAAAGCCAAGTTCAGTTCGTAGGGTTTGTTGGAGAACACAGTCGTTATGATTTAATGCTCGTTCAAACTGACAGACACTATGGGAAAACACTCGTATTAAATATGCAAACAAATAAATTCGGAATTATAGGAACAGATGATATTGAAGAAGAAGGCTATATTGCACATATACTTGGTGTCACAGAAGAAGAAGGCGATGAAATTATTGAATACTTGAACGAAGTGATTCATTAAATATATCTGTTAACAAGAACGTAATCATACCACTACAACAATGAGCAAAAATGATATATATCTACTTATACATCATAAAGGCCCATTAAATCGAGATATAGTGCTCGACTTAATGGGCCTTTATCTATCTTCAGTATCATGTGTCTTCTCAGTATCTTGAATGGTAGGTTGTATTTTAACATCATGAAGTTTATCTATAAGATCCGCTTCATCCTCTACTTCGTCTACTAGTTCATTTTCGGGTATATGTCGTACTACAAAATATGGGCAACCAAAATTACAGTATTCTAGTATGTAATCTTGAATACTTGAAAACCGTTTACTTATCTCAGCTTTCTTATTGCTATCTTTATAAAAACCTTTTAAACGTAATTGATCATAACCAAAATCACCAACTACATAATCATACTTATTTAAAATATCTGAGTATCTCGCTGCAAATGTTTCCTCATTGAAACAATCTCTATATTCTTCAATTAATTCAAAGTATTGTTCTTCTACTTTAATCATCGTTTCACCTAATCTAATTAATATAAAAACTTAGGTTGATGACGAACCAACCTAAGTTTCAGAATATATATTACATCTTATTTACTTAATTGTTCTTCACCTTGGCGTTGTCTTTCTTTAGCTGCTTCGTTAACTTGTTCATCTGCGTGATATGAACTACGTACAAGTGGACCTGCTTGGCAATGTTTGAAGCCTTTATCCATAGCAACTTTTCTCATTTTACCAAATTCTAATGGTGTATAATATTTCTCAACTTTAAGATGTTTACGAGAAGGTTGTAAGTATTGTCCTATTGTAAGGATGTCTACATCATTTGCACGTAAATCATCCATTGTTTCATAAATTTCTTCCATTGTTTCCCCTAAGCCGACCATAAGACTAGATTTCGTTGGAATATCAGGTTGTAGTTCTTTAGAACGACGTAGAAATTCTAACGTACGATCGTACGTAGCACGAGCACGTACTCTAGGCGTTAAGCGACGAACTGTTTCAATATTATGATTTAAAATGTCTGGTCTTGAAGCCATTAAAGTTTCAAGTGCTTCATAATCTCCACCCATATCCGATGGTAAAATCTCAATCGTTGTAAATGGGTTTCTTTCTCTAACTTTACGCACTGTTTCAGCATAGACATTTGAGCCTTGATCT
This sequence comes from Staphylococcus sp. HMSC06C11, assembly GCF_001808345.1. NCBI lineage: Bacteria > Bacillati > Bacillota > Bacilli > Caryophanales > Staphylococcaceae > Staphylococcus > Staphylococcus sp. HMSC06C11. The sequence goes on along the minus strand of NZ_KV793047.1, from coordinate 142,421 downwards.
CTTAAATCGTCACGAGCAACTGCAGTAATAACCACATGTTTTAAGTTCATTAACTCTACTGATTCAGCGACACGTTCTGGTTCATTTAAATCTAACTCGTTCGGCAAACCAGTTTTAACCGCACAGAATCGACAAGCTCTTGTGCAAACAGCCCCTAGAATCATAAACGTAGCTGTACGTCTAGCTCCCCAACATTCGTGTATGTTTGGACACTTTGCTTCTTCACAAACTGTGTGTAAATTTTTCTCACGCATCATCTTTTTGAGACCAGTATAGTTTTCGTTCGTGTTAAGCTTAATCTTCAACCAATCTGGTTTACGCAAAATTTCTTCATTTTTAGTCGCCATAACAACGCATACCCTCCTGTTTAATATCTCTTCGTTTATTATAACGAAATTAACAATAAATTAAAATCTAATATACGTTAAATTTAAAATCTAAGCAACTTTTCCTTGAAAATGTCTCTTAAAAATTCTGGCATGATATAATCTGTTGGCAAGCCTTTTAAAATTGGGAAATATCTACCAAATGTATACATATCGACAGTACCTAACGTGTATTGATGATCTGTTTGAATTTCTTCACCATTTATGAAGTATCTATTTTCAGATTCTATGAATCCTAGATTATAAAGAATATAACCACCGAAAATGTCACCTCTAAAACCTAAGCCTTGAGCATGTTCATGCATGTATTCCTGTTTTTGGCTCTTTTGAATGACTTTAATTAATTCGTCACCGGTTAAACGAACCCTCACTAAGTTAATCGGATGCGGTAACATACGATGAATATCATATTCCGTGACTTTATCAGCCTCTATACTATTCACAATTAACCCAGCATTCACTAATGCACAATCTGCATGCGTAAATTCATAAACACTCTCTACTAATAAGTAAGAAGTTTCGGTAATGACATCCGTTTTTTTCAGTAATTTAACATGATGGTCAATGACAGGCTCACTTAATAAAGCTTTACCTTCTTCTTCAAAGTGCGTTTCAACTTGTGGTAACGCATCAAGAGGATGTAATTTCGCTTTTTTATCAGAGACTTTACCATGTTCGATGGTTAGGTTGACTTCTCCTAAGAAATGACCATATTTCCCAGCTGCGGCCATAAGTACGCCATTGTTAAATTCACCATTTTCAAAGTAATGGTGTGTATGACTCCCGAAAATGACATCAATTTCAGGAATTTCTTGGCATAATTTCTCATCAAAGAAAACACCCACATGGCTCATAACAATTAAAATATCAAATTGACCCTTATGAGCTTCAATTTCATCTTTAATTGCCGCTAATGGATCAGTCACAACCCAATCCAGTGCTCTGTAAAAAGGAGTGAATGGTGCTGTTGCAGCCACAAATAATATACGACTACCTTCAATTTCTTTAACATATGAAGACGTTATATGATTAGGTAAATATCCTTTCTCATCAAACACATTTGCACATATGACTTTAAAATTCGCGTCAGTGTATAAATTTTGTAGTGCTTCATGAGAAATCGTCATACCTTCGTTATTACCAATCGTCGCAATATCACAATGTGCTTGATTAAGTAATTCAATATTCTTTTTACCAATCGTTGCTTCTGTGACAGGGGCTGATAAATCGACATGATCACCAATATCTAAATAAAGGGAGGGATGTTGAAGTTGTGGTCGATGGCTAGCCATATAAGATTGAATACGGGCATATTCGTTTAAGTGACTGTGAATATCGTTTGTATGATAAATTGTTAATTCCATGACACGTCCCCCTCTCAAATTAATCAATCAATTATACTTATTAGTTACTTTAGCATTTAACATCTCTATCTAAAAGTAGAAGTGCTTAGAGTATTACAAGAGAGATTTAATTATTAAATATGCGCCTAATAATAACATGACTGTTCTTAGTAGCATGACTACAGTATCTGATTTAAGTGAACGATTCACTTTAACTCCAATTTGCGCTCCAATAATACTAGAAATAATCAATGCCACTGAATAACCCCAAGCAACATGACCTTGTACAATGTGTCCAATAGAACTCATTACACTTGAAAAGAAAATCATCATCATACTTGTTCCTACAGCAACATGTGGTGGAAATCTAAATACAATGAGCATTAATGGAGTCATTAGAGCTCCTCCACCTATACCAAATAAACCGGTAAGTATACCTATAAATAAAGTTGCGACAAATGCAAAGAATGGTGGCACACTGTAATGATAGGTTTTACCCTCTGCATCAACATATGTACGTTCATATTGTGGTTTATCAAATATTTTGAAAGGTTTAATTTTATGACGCACCATAAGCAATATTGCTACACAAATCATAAAAATACCAAAGTATAAATTAAATGAATCTAAAGTTAAAAATTGACTTAAAAATGAACCTATGAGTGATCCTGGTAATAAGCCAAAAAGAAAAATAGAACCGTTTTTTATATCAACTTGTTTCGTTTTTAAATATCCTAATGAAGATGATAATCCTGTAACGATAAGGATAACTGAAGATGTACCAATAGCAATCTGTGGTGTGATGCCATGAAGTATATGATGATTTACTCCTAAATATACAAGCGTCGGCACAATAATTATGCCGCCTCCTATACCTACAATTGACCCTAAGATTGCTGAGAGTCCACCTATTAAAACAAGTAAAATAATAGTTAATAACATGATATTCGCCTCTTAAAATAATTTTAATTGTTGTGGAGCTAAACCTTCATAATCAATGCCTAGTATACCTTGATATGTTTTAGCATTTTGAGCTGCATGTCCACCAGAATTATTATTAAAAATTACATAAACTTTTTTAGCTTTTTGATTTAAGATTTTAACCTTTTGTGCTAAATCTTCAAGTTCTTCTTCATTATAATCATACAAATATCTAACATCTCGCCATTCTTGATCTGTCATATCTTTTTTCGTCCATCCATGACGATTACGGCCATGATAACGTACAAAAGCTACTTGGTTTGTAATTCTGTTAACGAGAGGAATACTACCTTCTTTTACTTGAGGTTCATCAACAACAGAATGTATAATTTGATGATCTGTTAAAAATGATAAAGTTTGCTCTTTAAAACGATCATCGAACCAAGATTGGTGTCGGAACTCCACGCACATAGGAACTTCCTCTAATTGCTTTCTTACATATAAAATGTAGTTAATATTTTGAGCGTTGCAATCAAACCATGGTGGAAATTGAACTAGGACCATCGCAAGTTTATTATGCTCTTTAAGAGGCTCAAGCATCTCTTTAAATTGTTCAAATAATTCACTACGTGTTTCCGCATATTCTTTATAATCTGCATGAAGGGTTAATGCTTGATGTATTTTTACAATAAATTGAAAACGTTTAGGCGTTTCATTTATCCATTTCATTATGTTTCGTTCTGGTTGAATTGCATAATATGAGGCATCTAATTCCACTATAGGAAAATGACTAGCGTAAGTCTTTAACTTGTCACTTTTGCGGTCTAAATCCTCATATAATGTATCATGGTCTCCCCAACCAGTAAGACCTATTTCTATCATTTTTATCACCATCAACATGATACCACACTATAATAGAGTGGTTCACTCGAACAAGCTAAAATTTACATATTCTTTATTATTATAAAAATCGATGATTTTCATATAAAAAAGAGAAGGATACTCCGTTATTATCAACGGATGCCCTCCCTCTCTTAATTGAACTATATCTATATAAGTTGTAATTTCTTATTCACTTGCGATATGACTCTATCCATTATCATTGCAGCATGCATTTTCTCAGCAAGACGTGGAGATTGTCCACTCCACATATGTGTAAGTTCTCTATTACCATCTTGAGCTGCAGCTTTTCTGATACTATTAGTCAGTTGATTTTGAATTGGATAATCAGGAATTTCGCCATCAAACTGATTCATTTCATCAATAAACTCATTATGAATCCCTCGTGCATACTTACCACTAAATACTTTAGTAACTACAGTGTCTGTTTCATTGCTTCCTAGAATAGCATTTTTTAATAAATCACTCGCAGCACTTTCATCAGAAATTAGGAATGCTGTACCCATTTGCACACCTTGTGCGCCAAGCATCATGCTCGCAAGCAAACCTCTACCGTCCATAATTCCGCCTGCAGCAACAACCGGTACCGTCACATTATCTACCACTTGAGGTACAAGCGACATTGTTCCTATCATAGGTTCATCATCGCCATGATTGAGAAATGAACCCCTGTGTCCACCTGCTTCACTGCCTTGTGCGACAATGATATCCATTCCTGAACGCTCATTTTCAATTGCTTCATCAACACTTGTAGCTGTACCGACTAAAGTGACATTTGCTTCTTTAAGTTTTTGAATTGTTTCTTCATCAGGAATACCGAATGTGAAACAACATACAGGCACACGATACTTAATAATTAAATCAATCGCTTGTTTAAACTGTATATCCTCTGTGACGTTGACAACAGGTTCCTCTAAATTAAATGCACGTCTATATGGTTTCAACCAAGCATTCATATGATTAATTTGGTCTGGTAGATAACGATTTTTACTAGGAACAAAGAGATTCACGCCAAAAGGTTTATCAGTCAATCGTTGCACCTCTAAAATTTCATTTTCCAACTTTTCAGCATTAAAATAACCTGCACCAATTGTGCCTAAACCACCACGTTCACTTATAGTAGAGACTAGGTGAGGCGTCGTACTACCAGCCATTCCTGCTTGAATGATAGGATATTGTATGCCCAATACTTTCGTCATTCCATTTTCATTCCACATCATGTTTCACCCTTCTTAATAAAGTTATCGGCCTTTCATACTTTGAGGAAGTCTTTGATTTTTTAATTTTTCTTCTTCTTCTTGATCCATTTCATCCTCAATTTCCATGCCCAGTAATTCTTCAATTAAGTCTTCATGTGACACGATCGCATCGGTACCACCATATTCATCCAACACAATCGCTAAATGCTTACGCGTCACAGTCATTTTACGAAGCACCCATTCCGCTCGATTGTGCTCGTTTACAAATAGTGGACTCGATGCATAATTCGTAATTTTATCGTCTTTATGCTTACTCCATGCTAATAAATATTTTGAATGAAATACACCGATAATATCATCAATATCTTCATCATACACCGGATACCTTGTATAAGGTTCATTCATAACTGTTTCATATGCTTCATCATAAGTGACTTCTTTTGAAAATGCCACTACCTTCACGCGTGGTGTTGTATCTACATCAGTTATCTTTAATTTTTCAAAGTCCATCACATTTTGTAAACGTGCATTTTCAACTTCATTAAATGCACCTTCTCGTCCTGCAATATTTAATAATGTACGTATTTCTTCTTTTGAAAAACGCTTTTCCACAGGTTTTCCTCGAGAAAACAAATGATTAATACCGTCTGTCATTTTATTCAATACGAATGTGATAGGCTTTAAAATAATTACTAAAATATTGATAATTGGATAAACCAAACGTGAAATTTGATCTGGAAATGTCGCAGCAATTGATTTCGGAATAACCTCTGAAATTAAAATAATTAATATGATTATAATTACAGAAGCAACGACAATATTGACTCCCTTTCGAATAGCTAAAATAGCTACTAGAATAGGTAAAATAATATTTGCTACGTTATTAACTATAAGAATAGTCGTAATAAATTCATTGGGTTTATCTAATAATTTTGAAAGTCCTTTAGCTTTTCTGTCACCATTCTTCGCAGCAGTTTGAAACTTAGTACGATTAGCAGCAGTTAATGCCGTTTCACTTCCAGAGAAGAAAAACGAAACTAAAAATAAAATGATAATCGAGACAATCATGATGTATTCTCCTTATAAAGTAATCATTGTGAACTTTTATACACTATTTCCCAAGAAATAAACATTCGAAACGATAAACCACTATGACAATAAATGAATCAAATAAATAACCTGCCAACAACTCTGATATAAGGTTGATGACAGGTTTAATATTCTAAATTATTAAATTCGTAACTTTAGTGTATAATTAGCCGATTGAACCTTCCATTTCGAATTTGATTAATCGGTTCATTTCTACTGCATATTCCATTGGTAATTCTTTAGTGAATGGTTCAATGAAGCCCATAACAATCATTTCAGTGGCTTCTTCTTCAGAAATACCACGACTCATAAGATAGAATAATTGTTCTTCTGACACTTTAGACACTTTAGCTTCGTGTTCTAATGAAATATTGTCATTAAATACTTCATTATATGGAATTGTATCAGACGTAGATTCATTATCTAAGATTAACGTATCACATTCAATATTTGAACGTGCACCTTTAGCTTTGCGTCCGAAGTGAACGATACCACGATAAATAACTTTACCACCATTTTTAGAGATGGATTTAGAAACGATAGTTGAAGATGTATTAGGAGCTTTATGAATCATTTTAGCACCGGCATCTTGAACTTGACCTTTACCAGCGAAAGCAATTGATAATGTACTACCTTTAGCACCTTCACCTAGTAATACACAGTTAGGGTATTTCATTGTTAACTTAGAACCTAAGTTACCGTCTACCCATTCCATGTTACCATTTTCATGAACAAAAGTACGTTTAGTAACTAAGTTATAGACATTGTTTGCCCAGTTTTGAATAGTTGTGTAACGAACATGCGCATCTTTATGCACTATAATCTCAACAACAGCCGAATGTAATGAGCTTGTTGAATAAACTGGTGCAGTACAACCTTCAACATAGTTTACTGATGCACCTTCATCCGCAATTATTAAAGTACGCTCAAATTGACCCATATTTTCAGAGTTAATACGGAAGTATGCTTGTAAAGGTGTGTCTAATTTAACGTTTTTCGGTACATAGATAAATGATCCACCTGACCATACTGCTGAATTTAATGCCGCGAATTTATTATCTGCAGCAGGTACAACAGATGCAAAGTATTCTCTGAATAAATCTTCATTTTCGCGTAATGCACTATCAGTATCTTTGAAGATAATTCCTTTTTCTTCTAATTCTTTCTCCATGTTATGATAAACAACTTCTGATTCATATTGTGCAGATACACCAGCTAAATATTTTTGTTCAGCTTCAGGAATACCTAATTTATCAAACGTACGTTTAATTTCTTCAGGGACTTCATCCCAAGAACGTTCTGTATGCTCTGATGGTTTAACATAATAAGTAATATCATCAAAGTCTAATTCTGATAAGTCTCCGCCCCATTGTGGCATAGGCATTTTATAGAATAATTTCAATGCTTTAAGACGGAAATCTAACATCCATTGCGGTTCTTCTTTCATCTTAGAAATTTCAGTAACGATATTTTCTGTTAAACCTCGCTCTGATCTGAAAATGGACACATCCTCATCGTGGAAACCATATTTATAATCTCCAACATCAGGTGCTTTTTTAGCCATTTTAATCACTCCTTGAATTGATAATTAATAAACAACGTGCGCATGAGATTTTTAATTTATATAGTTAAAAGTGTAATACTTAAAAATGACTATTCTTTAAAGTTGTAATATATATTATAACAACATACTGTAGTCATCTAAAGACTACATAGTTGCTATAATTTAAGTTTACCCGATTCATTTTAAAACACACTGAAGAAGATATTAATAATTAATTATTCTTCTTCAGTTGTACCTTCTGCTTTACCTTCTTTTTCAACTGTACCTTTCTCTAAAGCTTTCCAAGCAAGAGTTGCACATTTGATACGTGCTGGGAATTGAGATACACCTTGTAATGCTTCAATGTCACCCATCTCTTCCGTAATTTCATAGTCTTCACCGAGCATCATCTTAGTGAATTCTTGGCTCATTTGCATAGCTTCAGCAAGAGAATGACCTTTTACCGCTTCTGTCATCATTGATGCACTTGACATAGAAATTGAGCAACCTTCTCCTTCGAACTTTGCATCATTAATTATACCGTCATGAATATCGAATGTTAGACGAATACGGTCACCACAAGTAGGGTTATTCATATCCACTGTCATTGAGCCGTTATCTAAAACACCTTTATTTCTAGGGTTCTTATAATGATCCATAATTACAGATCGATATAGTTGATCTAAATTATTAAAATTCATAAGAGAAAAACTCCTTCGTTTGTTTCAATGCTTGAACTAACTGATCAATATCCTCTTTAGTGTTGTAAACATAGAAACTTGCTCGTGCAGTTGAGGATACATTAAGCCATTTCATTAGTGGTTGTGCACAGTGATGTCCAGCTCGAACAGCCACACCTTCAGTATCAACTGCTGTCGCAACATCATGAGGGTGAATATCTGAAAGATTGAAAGTAATCACACCTGCTCGACGATCTTTAGGTGGTCCATATATTTCTAAACCTTCAATTGCAGACATTTGATCGTATGCATACTCAGTCAGCTCTTTCTCATGCTTGTGTATAGCATCAAAGCCAAGGTCTTCAATGTAACGAATCGCTTCACCTAAACCAATTGCTTGTGCAATAAGAGGTGTTCCAGCTTCAAATTTCGTTGGTAAATCGGCCCAAGTAGCATCGTATTTACTAACAAAATCAATCATATCTCCACCGAATTCTACAGGTTCCATATCTTTAAGTAATTGACGTTTACCATATAAAACACCAATACCTGTAGGTCCTAACATCTTATGTCCACTAAAACTATAAAAATCAGCATCAATATCTTGCATATCCAAGGCCATATGTGGTGCAGCTTGAGCGCCATCAACACTAATAATAGCACCATGTTCGTGTGCGATGTCTGCAATCGTTTTAACATCATTAATTGTACCTAAGACGTTTGATACATGTGCAATAGCTACAATCTTAGTTTTTTCATTTATTGTTTCTTTAATGTCATCTACTCTAAGTTCGCCTTCATCAGTCATTGGGATAAATTTTAGTGATGCATTTTTACGCTTAGCTAATTGCTGCCATGGAACAATATTCGCGTGATGTTCCATCTCAGTCACAACTATTTCATCGCCTTCTTCGACGTTAGCGTCACCATAACTACGTGCAACAATATTGATTGATGCAGTTGTCCCTCTAGTGAAAATAATTTCTTCAAAATATTTAGCATTAATAAATCGACGAACAGTTTCACGAGCACTTTCATAGCCATCTGTTGCTAGTGATCCTAAAGTGTGAACACCACGGTGGACGTTAGAGTTATAACGTCTATAATAATCATCTAATACATTTAACACTTGAACAGGCGTTTGACTTGTAGCAGTTGAATCAAGATACGCTAAGCGCTTTCCGTTAACTTGTTGTTCAAGAATCGGGAAATCTTTAATGACATTGTTCACATTAAAAGTTTTTTCGGCCACTATATTCACGACCTTTCTATAATTAAAAATCTCGTTTTATTGGGTTAATAATTTTTGAAAATTTAAATTAAAGATTTATTTAGAAACTTTACGTTCAATAACTTCTCTTAATTGACGTTTAACGTCTTCAATTGGTAATTCACGAACTACTGGGTCTAAGAAACCATGTATAACTAAACGTTCAGCTTCAGTTCTTGAAATACCGCGACTCATTAAGTAATAAAGTTGCTCAGGGTCAACTCGACCTACTGACGCAGCGTGACCTGCTTCAACATCGTCTTCATCAATTAATAAGATAGGGTTAGCGTCACCACGTGCATTTTCAGATAGCATTAGTACACGAGATTCTTGATTAGCGATAGATTTAGTACCGCCGTGTTTAATATAACCAATACCATTAAACACTGAAGATGCATTTTCTGTCATTACGCCATGTTTTAAGATATAACCGTCAGTTTCTTTACCATACTGAACAATTTTAGATGTTAAATTAATTTTTTGGTCACCTGTTCCAACTACAACTGATTTCAATTCACTTGTTGAACGATCACCAATTAAGTTAGTAGTATTATCAATAATTTGACTACCTTCATTCATTAAGCCTAATGCCCAATTAATAGAGGCATCTGCTTCAGTTGTACCACGACGAATAATGTGACCGGTAAAACCTTTATCTAAGTAATCTACAGAGCCATAAGTGACATTAGAATTAGCTCCTGCAATCACTTCTGAAACAATATTAATTTGATTATCTTCACCATTTGCATTAGATAAATAATTCTCTACATAAGTTACTTCTGCACTTTCTTCAGTAACAAGAATAACGTGGTTATAGAAACTTGCATTATCGTCGTCATGAAGTACAACGTATTGAATTGGATGTTCAACTACAACATTCTTAGGTACATATACAAATATACCACCATTCATTAATGCAGTGTGTAGCGCTGTTAAACGATGTTCATCAATATCTACAGCTTTAGTCATGAAGTATTTTTGAACTAATTCACTGTGATTCACCAATGCTTCTGATAAACCTTCAATAATGACACCATCTTTTTTAGCTTGGTCTGACACTTGACTATAAGCTAAATCGTTATTGTGTTGAATCACTAAATTTTCAGAGTTTTCAACATCAATAATTTGTTTTACTGATTCTGGTAATTCGCTAAGGTTTTCATATGCACTGCCTTTTGTTTCATGTTGTTTAAATGTATCAAAATTCCATTTTCGTAATTTTGTTTTATCAGGTTTTGGCATTTCTAAAGTTTCTGTTAATTTCAACGCTTTTTTACGTAATTCTGTCATCCAAGAAGGTTCATTGTGCGCTTTTGAATAATCAACAAGTTGTTCTTCAGAAATGTTCAAAGTTTCAGTTGTCATAACTTTCTTTGCCTCCTACTTGATGAAATATAATTTGCTTAGTATGTTCATTTTCATCTTTAAAAGTGAACATCTCATTGTAAAAAGTCCTATTGACGACTATTCAGCTGCACCAAATTCTTCTTTAACCCATTCATAACCTTCTTCTTCAAGGCGTTTAGCTAGCTCTGGGCCACCAGATTTCACTACTTTACCACCATACATAACATGCACTTTATCAGGTGTGATGTAGTTTAATAAACGTTGATAGTGCGTAATCATTAATGCACCAAAGTCTTCACCACGCATTTGATTAATTCCTTTAGATACAACTTTTAAAGCATCGATATCTAAACCAGAATCAATTTCATCTAGAATAGCGAATTTCGGTTCTAACATCATTAATTGTAGAATTTCGTTACGTTTTTTCTCCCCACCAGAGAAACCTTCGTTTAAGTAACGTTGAGCCATATCTTGATCAATATCTAAGAAATCCATCTCTTTATCCAATTTCTTGATAAATTGCATTAAATTAATTTCTTGTCCTTCTTCACGTTTAGCATTAATAGCAGAACGCATGAAATCAGCATTTGTAACACCAGTGATTTCTGAAGGATATTGCATTGCTAGGAATAAACCTGCTTTAGCTCTTTCATCAACTTCTAATTCTAAAATATTAACGCCGTCTAATAATACTTCCCCTTGTGTCACTTCATAACTAGGGTGTCCCATGATTGCAGATGATAATGTTGATTTACCAGTGCCGTTAGGGCCCATAATTGCGTGTATTTCTCCTGTATTAACAGTTAAGTTTACACCTTTTAAAATTTCTTTATCCTCAATAGACACATGTAGGTCTTTGATTTCTAATGTTGATGACATTTATATTCCCTCCGTAAAATATAAAGTTTTCTTAACTAGTTTATAATAATTTTAATCTGTAGTCAAAAAGACTTAGTGAATTTCAATTCTCTTTATTATAACGCACTTAAGCACTAATATAAACTTTTTAAACCTTTTATTTAGATTAATTCTTTAAATAAAATTATTTTTATTTAACTCGTAAAATTTCATTAAATGATAAAGATAAGCTCAATTTCTCAATAGCCAATTTTTAGACAAAATAAAGGGTTTGTTTCCCTAAAATTTGAATTTTGTGATATTATGCAGTTTAACCTTTAAATCTTAAATGAAAGGAGCCATTCATGAACAACTTCAAATGGACGAATATTCTTAAAGGTTTTGGCATGGGTACAAGTGATTTAATTCCTGGTGTAAGTGGTGGAACAATAGCTTTACTGCTAGGTATCTATGATGATTTTATTAGTTCTGTAAGCGGACTGTTCTCGAAACGTTTTTGGCCGAGTTTTAAATTTTTACTTCCTATTTTATTAGGAATGGGTTTAGCCATCGCTTTATTAAGCAACTTATTCAACTATTTATTAAGCTATCACGAAATTCCAACTATGTTCTTTTTCACAGGATTGATTATTGGAATCATTCCATACTTACTAAAAACTTCTAACTTTAAACAAACCTTTAAAACCAAGCACTATCTAATGATTTTAATTGGAATTATTATTTTGGTCATCATTACACTTCTTAATAATGGTGATAAACATTCTGGCGAAACATTAACTCTATCTTTTGGTCTTATTATTAAATATTTTATAGCTGGTATGTTCGCCTCAAGTGCAATGTTATTACCCGGAATCTCTGGATCTTTTATGTTATTAGTATTTGGTGCCTATGGGACGGTAATGTTTTCAATCTCTGAGCTAGTGAACTTAAATTTCACAGCATTACCTATTTTAATCATCGTTGGATTAGGTATTTTGACAGGATTTATGCTGTCTAGCCGTATGATTCAGTACTTCCTGCACCATCACACAACGATGACGTTCGCATTGATTATAGGATTTGTAATTGGTTCAATTTATGCCGTTTTCCCAGGCTTCCCTGAAAATGGCCTAGTTTGGATAATCTCATTTTTAACAATAATTATAGGCTTTATTGTTAGTTTTACCTTAGGACTAATTACAGCAAAATCAGATAATCAATAAATTTTAATATTTTTAACACAATAAAACCCTCACGTACGATTCTGTACCTGAGGGCTTTCTAAAAGTAAAGAGACAAATTTATTTGTCGCCTTTAAGTTTATCAATTACATCGTTAGCTTTTTCTTTAGCGTTATCAACAACTTCTTTAGCTTTACCTGAAGTTTTGTCTTCTTTGCCTTCTTGTTCTAAATTTTTATTATCTGTAGCGTTACCTACTGTTTCTTTAATATTACCTTTAGCTTGTTCAAATTTATTATCTTCAGCCATTGTAATTTCCTCCTTATGACTTTATCTTTATAATTTATACCCTCTAAAATCTAGAATAAACATCAATATAATGATAATCGCTTAATTTTTTATTTTAAAAGATTGCTTTATACAGTGATTTTCATATACTAAAATTACCAAAAACTTTTTAAGGAGTGTAGTTATGAAATTCGTCAATATTACATCTATGACTGAAGGTGGACTTAATAAGAAAGTTAATCGTTTTTTAGAACAAAATCCAAATATAGAAGTCTTAAAATTTGATTATCAAATGGGATACGGTGGTCTCGGTGTAGGTATTCTTTATAGAGTAGTATAAAATTTAAATAAAAAGATCACTCTCTTAACATATGCGTTAAGAAAGTGATCTTTTGTTTTACTTAGCTGGTACGACTGCACCATCATATTTTTTATCGATATAATCTCTGATTTCTTTAGATTGAAGAACTTCCATTAAAGCTTTAATTTTCTTATCATCTTTATGTCCTTTTTTAACTGCAATTAAGTTAGCATAAGGATTATCTTTGGCTTTCTCTAAGGCAATTGAGTCTTTTTTAGGACTTAATTTTTGGTCAATTGCGTAGTTAGAATTGATGATGACTGCATCAGCTTTTTGATTTTGGTAAATTTTTGGTAAGTATTCGGCTGATTGTTTGTTATTAAATTTGATATCTTTTTTATTCTCTTCGATATCACTAAATTTAGCGTCTTCAATCTTAACGCCTTTTTTAAGTTTAATTAAGCCTTCATCCACAAAGAATTTTAAGAAACGTCCTTGTTCAGCAGGATTATTTGAAACGTAGACCGTTGCACCTTTAGGTAAATCTTTCAAACTTTTATATTTTTTAGAGTAAACTGCCATAGGTTCTAATTCTACATCTCCAGCAGATTCAATTTTGTATCCTTTTTCTTTACTTTCAGTTTTCAAGTATGGTGTATGTTGGAAGAAGTTTGCGTCGATTTCACCTTTATCTAATAATTTATTAGGTGTAGTGTAATCGTTAATTGTTTTAATCTTTAAGTCATAACCTTTTTTCTCAAGTAATGGTTTAGCTTTTTCTAAAATTTCAGCGTGAGGGGCTGGTGAAGCACCTACTGTGATTGTTTTCTCTTTGTCACCACCGCCACCACAAGCAGCTAAAGCAACTGTTAATGCCAAAACTAAAATAATACCTAAAATTTTTTTCATTGAACGTTTTCCCCTTTTCTTTAGCGTTTATCAATTTTATTTGTAAGCCAATCCCCAAGGAATTGAATTATAAATACAATAATTAAAATGAATACAGTAGAAACTAATATGACATCATTTTGATTCCTAGTAAATCCTGTTAAGTATGCTAAGTTACCTAAACCACCTGCCCCGATTACACCTGCTATGGCAGTTGAACCAACTAAAGCAATAGCGGTTACAGTAATACCTGAGACTAAAGCTGGCATCGCTTCAGGAAGTAGTACTTTGCGTACAACAGTCCATGTGTTAGCTCCCATTGACCAAGCCGCTTCAATTACACCTTTATCAATTTCTTTAAATGCAATTTCTACTAAACGAGCATAGAATGGAGCTGCACCAATTATAAGTGCAGGTAATGCTCCTGTCGGTCCACTAATAGTACCTAAGATGACACTCGTAAATGGTATGAGTAATAAAATTAAAATAATGAACGGAATGGCTCTAAATAAGTTCACTATAAATGAGACAATTGTATAGAAAATTCGAGCTGCTGGTGAATGACTCTTCGCAGATAGGAAAAGTAACACACCTAAAATCAAACCAAATATAAAGGCGAAAATAGTAGAAACAATTGTCATATACAGCGTTTCTAAAATAGCTTGCCATACATCTGGCCATTGAACATTAGGCATTGTAAACATTTCATGAAAAATTTCGCCATAAGACTTACCCATGTCTCAACACCTCCACATTCACATGTTGCTCATGAAGATCATTTTTAAAATGTTCAAAGCTATCATTATTAATGTGTGGAATATGAATCACTAAGAATCCTATAGAACCATTTCTAGTATTCTTGATGTCAGCTTCCAGAATATTAACGTCAATATTATGTGTTTTCGTGATATACGAAACAATAGGTTCAGTTGCATTATCACCAGTAAAGTTCAATCTCACTATGTAAGAATCACTCGCTAATGGTTCTAATTCATCTAAAGAATCTTCAAAATCATCATTTAAATCGTCTTTAACAAAGCGTTTTGTAACCGCGTGTTGAGGACTCTCAAACACTTCACTTACTTTACCTTGCTCTATTACTTTACCGCTTTCCATTACAGCAACTTCATCACATATACGTCTAATTACGTGCATTTCATGAGTAATTAAAACGATAGTAAGATTTTGCTGTTCTCTTACTTTAAGTAATAGGTCCAAAATTTCGTCAGTTGTTTGAGGGTCTAAAGCACTTGTAGCTTCATCACAAAGTAAAACATCAGGATCATTTGCTAATGCTCTAGCAATACCTACTCTTTGTTTTTGTCCCCCAGATAACTCTGATGGATAAGCACTTTCTCGTCCTTTCAAACCTACCAATTCTACTAATTCGAGTGCTTTTTGCTTCGCTTTACCACTTGGGACTCCTGCGATTTCAAGTGGAAATGTGATATTTTTTAAAACGGTTCTTGACCATAATAAGTTGAAATGTTGGAAAATCATACTTACTTTTTGTCGTTTTTTTCGTAGCTCTGATTTAGATAATTTACTAATATTGTCCCCGTCAATTATTACATCTCCTGAAGTTGGAGATTCCAAGTTGTTGAACATTCTAATTAGTGTACTTTTACCAGCACCAGAGAAACCAATAACGCCAAAAATTGAGCCTGATTCAATATTTAAATCAACGTGATCAACTGCAAGAACATCTTTGTTCTTAGTATGATATCGTTTAACTATTTGATTTAACTCAATCACGTTAATAGCCTCCTTAAATTGCATATATAAATTAAAAAATGCTTTCTCAACTTATAGAGAGTTGAGAAAGCATTCTAAAAATCTTCTTTCTCTCATCTTCTAAAGTTGAACTTTATGTGAATTGGCACCATTTCTATATCAGACGGTTGCCGGGCTTCATAGGGCACATCCCTCCACCTCTCTCGATAAGAGTTGTCGCATCATTTAATTTGTATTAATCCTACCATCGTACTAGAGTTTCGTCAATAATTATTTTAAATTTTCTAACAAATAAGGAACTGATTGAAATGCATAGATTCTATTTTCTTCTTTGTCCTTATTCATTACCAATAGAACAGGAACTGACATTATTTCTTTTTCTTTACTAAAATCCGGATGAAAATTTAAATCTACCTTCTTAATAGGCAGCTGTAATATATCATTAGCAATATCTAACATTCTTTCTGAGACTTTACATGTCCCACACATAGGTGTATATCCAAAAATAAGATGTTTATCTTCATTATAGTTTTCTGTTATATCTTCGAGATCGATTGTACTACTCATTAACTAAAACTAACCTTTCAGTGTTTAAATTAGGCATTAGATTCTTCTCTTTTCGCACTGCGAATCCGTATCTATTTAAAACATTAGCTAAATAGTTTTTAGGACATTTAGCTACTTCACAATATGTTTTATCAACATATATATGTTCACTTTCGCTTAAATATCGCTTAAACCATTTTCTAATTTTTTCTCCTTCATCATCAGAATCTGCAAGAACATAAACTTGTTTGCCATAAAGTGATTCTATCATATCATCGATTTTATCTATACTCATGGTCCCATGGGTACAAATAATACTTACTGGTTCTGCAATAACTTGTTGCACTCGTTTCTTATCCGACTTACCTTCAACAATGATAACTTTATTCACAATAGTCATGTCAATCCACCTTCTAAGAGTCGATAGTTAACTGTCACTTACATCATTCACAGAATCCTCAAAAACTAAACATTTTTAGAAACACTTAGCATTTTTAATGCTTAGTGTTTCTTATGCATGAGCTTTAGCTCAGGCGTTCCTTTTCTTCACTTATCACTTTAGTGGTTAGTGTTTCTTATGCATGAGCGTCAGTTCAGACGTTCCTCTTTTCCACTTAGCATTTTTAATGCTAAGTGTTTCTAAGGTAATCTAAAAAAACTCCTTGATTATATTAATCGAGGAGTTTAAACATACTATTCACCAATCATCTCAGAATATTGCTCTGCTGATAATAATTGATCTAATTGACTTTGATCACTAATCTCTACTTTTACCATCCATGCTTTTTCATATGGTGATTCGTTAACAAATTCAGGACTATCTTCTAATTCGTCGTTAACTTCGACGATTTTACCTGAGATAGGCGCATATAATTCTGATACAGTTTTAACTGATTCAACACTACCAAAAGTATCGCCTTCATTTAAATCTTCATCTGTTTCAGGTAATTCAACAAATACGATATCACCTAATTCATTTTGAGCATATTCTGTGATACCAATAGTAGCTACATTATCTTCTACTTTAACCCATTCATGTTCTTTAGAATATTTAAATTCGCTCGGTACTGCCACGAGAATCCCCTCCTAATTATTAATTACATTTTAATGATGCCACACTGATATTGTTCAATCAACTAATATCTAAAAGATTTAATATGATAAAATCCGTGTTTATTTATGTAAAATATCATATTCGCATCATTTCAGTTTTTAATGTTCACTTTTAAAATAAATATTTAAATACTATAACCAAGTATCTTTATACTGATCTTCTTTAAATCCTAAAGTGATTTTTTCTCCAGAGATAGCTAATGGACGTTTTACCAACATTCCATCAGATGCTAATAAATCTAATTTTTCATCATCTGACATGTCTTTAAGTTTATCTTTCAAATTAAGTTCACGATATTTAGCGCCATGAGTGTTAAATAATTTATTTACTTCAACACCTGTTTTTTCAATGATATCTTCAAATTCTTTCTTAGTAGGTGTGTGTTGTACGATATCAATAGGTTCATAGCTCACACCATATTCATTTAAAAATTTAGCGGCTTTCTTACAAGTCGTACAATTTGAATATTGATAAAATTTAATCATTCGTTTGTTACCTCCTTCTCTTTATTAAGACAAATATATCATTTTCTTTAGGAAAACGCTCTACTTTTTAAGCTAATATTTTTATAAAAAAGATATCATTGGTTATAATAAATTTACTAATAGTGAAAAGGAGCATATAACTATGCAAGGTATTCATAAAACAGAAGACTTTAATTCTACAATCAATAGTAAAGAACCAGTTATTATCAAATTCGAAGCAGATTGGTGTCCAGATTGTAAAGCAATGGATATGTGGATTGACCCTATTACAGAAAAATATAATAACTATCATTGGTATGTAGTAGATCGTGATGAGTTAGAAGATGTTACTACTGAAAATGATGTTATGGGTATACCAAGCATCTTAATTTTCCAAAATGGCGAAAAATTAGCGCATTTACATTCGGCTAATGCGAAATCACCAGAACAAGTCGAATCTTTCCTAGATGAAAACTTAAATCAATAAAAATAAAATTAGAGCTTTCTCTACAAATTTAAAGTAGAGAAAGCTCTTTTTTAGGTACTTTGAAAATTAAAATAATTACTCAAACTTAGTGATTAAATTTTTATTTTTACGTTTAGCTTTAGTTGGCTCAACTTCTAAATCCGTTAGATACATGAAACCAGCTAAAATTTCATCATCTTGAATATCTAAAGCTCTACGTACTTTAGGTTCAAAAATATAGTGAGGTGTTTTCCAACATGTGCCAATTCCCGCTTCGTAAAGTAACAACATTAAATTTTGAGCAAATGCTCCAAATGCAAAGTAATTTTCTCTGTTTTGTCTTTGTCTAGGATCATTTTTCAAAATGAGTAATAATAAACCACCTAAATTTGTTACAGCATTATAATGATCTTCTCTTTTTTCGGGATGATCTGGAAATGCAAATCGAGTAATGTCATGACTAAAATCACCTAATTTGTCTTTTGAAACATGAACGACTCTCCAAGGTTCACGCATTCCATGATTTGGAGCGTCGGTAGCTTTTTCGATAGCATCATATAATGCCTTATCGTCAATCACCATATCATGTTTAAATTTCTTAATACTTCTTCTATTAGATATAGCTTCTTGTAATTCCACTTTAATTCGCTCCTTCTACGTTCGTTGATAACAATTATCAATTATAAGTCACAAAACCGTTAAATTCAACTTATTCGTTTATCATTGATAAAATTCAAGCTGTTGTTTCAGAGCTTTAACATGAATTTGACCAGGAGCTTGTGGCTCACCTAAGCAACCGTATGAAATTGATCCCCCAAACACCCCTTGTGCAACACGACTTACTAATCCTAGATGAGACATAGATATTCCGATAACTTTATAAGGTGTATTATCAGAAGTCACACTCATTGCCTCTAATAAATGTAGTACATCTTCTTTATTGTTTGGCATTACTGCAAGTTTTAAATATTGTGGTGCTAATTTTTGCATTTTGTAATATATAAATTTAATCTCTTCTAATGATGGTGTTTCTTCAAAATTATGATGCGATAACACTACGTTTAAATTCTTTTCTTGAGCATCAGTGATTAATTGAGCATATTGGTCTGTATTAATAGCTCCACTCCATTCAATATCAAGTAATTCAAATTGGGCATATTCAATCAATAGCTTAAGAATATCTATATAAGTTGTTTCTTCAACATTTCCTTTACCACCTTGATTAGAGGTACGATAAGTCACTAAAATCTTAAAATCTAAATTCAATCCTCTTAATTGTTGAATCACAGTATCAACATTTTTAATAACGAAGTTCTCCCACTGATCTATTCGTAGTTCTACGATATCTATATAGTCTTTATATTTTATTAATTCATCTAAGCACAATTGCGTTATTGTTTCTTCTGGCGAAATGGTTACTGCAACATCTACTTGCGTCATGATATCCCTCTATTCATAAGAATAATATTAAGATTATTTTATATTAATTTATTCACAACTTACAAATGATGATTGGGAGATTGATTTTTATTTAAAGAATTTAATCATGATTTAAAAAATCTAGCACTGGGTATGGTAAAAATATATAAAGATTTAGGAGGTAATAATAATGGCAGTTCAATATGAAACTAAAGCTACAAACGTTGGTGGACGTAAAGGACATGTGCACACTGACGATAACGCAATAAATGTTGATGTATTACCACCACAACAAGCTGATGGAAATGCTACAAATCCTGAACAATTATTTGCAGCAGGTTACGCTTCATGCTTTAATGGTGCTTTTGATCTTATTTTAAAACAAAACAAAGTACGTGATGCTGAACCAGAAGTTACTCTAACAGTACGTTTAGAGGACGATCCAAATGCTGAGAGTCCTAAATTGAGTGTAGATATTGATGCAAAAGTTAAAAATGTTTTATCTCAAGAAGATGCTGAAAAATATTTACAAGATGCACATGAGTTTTGTCCATATTCAAAAGCAACTCGCGGTAACATTGATGTAAATCTAAATGTAGAAGTTATTGACTAAACATTTTAGTCATTTCAATTAAATATCTAAGTGTTGCTTATAGCTACCAACCTTTGTACAAGAAGTGTTGGTAGCTTTTTTCTTTCTAAACAGTACATTTCTAACAGAAATTTTCAAACTTAAGTTTATTAAAATTTTTTATTAAGATTTAGTAAACATAATTGTATGATTACAATATCTGATAAAATAGTATGTAGTTAAACCCTTTTAAGATATGGATATAGATGAAATTTCAAAATAATATTTTTATAATTTGAATTTCCACATAATTAAATTATCACAAATGCTTTTTGTTAATATAAAACGATTATTGCGTATTTTTAATAATTCTTTTATTATGTATTTGATAAGTATCTTAGTCTAAAGATATTAAATATGTTTTTATTTTCTTTGAACCTGGAGGTCAACATGAAAAATATCCGTGTATTAAATACTGATGATTTAGAATCTTATAAAGAATTAATGTCAAACGGCTATCATAATTATGCTTGGGATCAATATTATTTAGAACATGTTACTGAAGAATGTCTAAACTCTATTCTCTCGGAAGAAACAAAGTATTTAAACGTTTTCGGCGCATTTGATAACAATCATCTTGTTGCAACATGTACGTTAAAGCAAATAAAATTTGTTGGAAAGCGTCATAAAGCCGTTTTAGAGAATAATTTTGTTAAAGATAATGATGAAATTATTAATAGAGAGCTCATTAATCACATAATTGAATTCGCTAAAACGCAAGGTATTGAAATGTTGATGACCACAATCGCTTCAAATAACATAAGCGCTAAAATATTTTTCAGTTCTCTCGGGTTTGAAAATTTAGCCTTTGAAAAAAATGCTAGTAAAATTGGGGATGAATATTTAGATGAGAATTGGCTCATTTACTATACTTCTGACATTCCATCGAATTCTTAAGAAAGTTTATTTAAAACATGCGTAAATGGGGTATGGAAGATACCCTATCTGCGGGCGTATGTTTCCGCTATGATTTAGTTTTTATAAATATACATAAGTGTTAGACATTATTATTTTTAAAAGTTATAATCAGCTTAAATTATCAGAATTTTCAATCTTTAAAGGCTGGTGATCCCTTTTATGAGCGAAGCAGTAATACACGGTTTTCTCTTAGCTATAGGGTTAATCTTACCCTTAGGCGCACAAAATGTTTTCGTTTTTAATCAAGGAGCAAATCAATCTAAGCTAATTAAAGCCTTCCCAGCAGTTATTACAGCAGGAATATGTGATTCTATACTAATTAGCTTAGCAGTTATCGGTGTTTCTTTAGTATTAATGTCACTACCTCTTTTACAAATAGTGATCTACATTATTGGACTTATTTTTCTGCTTTATATGGCATGGACACTTTGGAATGAAACGCCTGATCCTATTAAACAAGAAGGTGGACTATCTACAACAAAACAAATAAGTTTTGCTTTATCTGTCTCTTTGTTAAATCCACATGCAATTATGGATACTATTGGCGTTATAGGTACAAGTGCGTCCGCTTACGAAAGAAATAACAAATTCGCTTTTACTTTAACATGTATATTTGTTTCATGGATTTGGTTTATCTTCTTAGCTTTATTAGGTAAATCAGTGGGAAGAATCGATAAATCAGGTAAATTATTAGTTGTGATAAACAAGTTATCTTGCATTATCATTATAGCTGTTGCAATTTTAATCATTAAAAAATTGTGTCAACTTCTTTTTTAGTACAAATAAGCTCAAGCCCATAATATAGCTATTTAAGGGCTTGAGCTTATTATTTTTAGTTTGTAGGATCAATGATTTCAATGAATTTAAATTGATTATCATCATATTCAAATTTTAAGATATGACAATTACCGATATCATAAGTACTACCCTCTTGATTACCTAACACCTTTCTAATAAATAAACCGATCGTACTACCATGGCTTACTGCCAAAGCTGTTTGATTAGTTTGATTAGCGACGACATCCTCAAGTGTTTCATAAACTCTGGATTCAACCTCAGATTTTGATTCACCACCAAAGGGTACTACATAATCACCATATAAATTCTCAGGCTTTTTAATTGCCTTTAATAACTCAATACTCTCTCCTTCAAATAAACCAAAACCCCATTCTTTAATACCTTTTAATCTTTTATAATTTTGGTTAGGCACTGCATTTTCAAGAGTTTCACAGGCACGTTCTTGTGATGACGATACTATTGTATCAAATGTAATATGATGCTTTTCAAAATAACCTTTAGCAGACTGAGCCTGCCTAACCCCTAATGTTGTTAATGGCGAATCACTCGCACCTTGAATTCTTCCTTTTAAATTAAAAACTGTTTGACCATGTCTCATTAAATATAATGTTTTAGTCATAATAAACACCTCTTCACTACAATGACTTACTTTTACTATTTAGCATTCTATGCAATTTCTATTTCAATATTCATTTAATCACTATGAAAATGAGATGTAAACGACTTCTAATAATATACAAATTTGCTTATCTGCATATTAAATTGTTTTAAATTTGTGAGTATGGGTATAACTTAACATCAGATTTCCATTTACTAAAGGAGTGTCTATTATGGATAGTCATAATCAATGCAATTATGTAAATCCTAATTCAGTTTCGTTAGACTGGGAATGTTTTATTATTAGTAAAACTGATATGTTATTAGATGGCGTTCCAAAAGAATTGATTAATGCATGGTTAGACAAAGATCTTATTGAACCTTTTTCTATAAGAAATAACGAAGTTAATTTCAAGACTAAAGATGTATGGGAAGCGCTTAATACTCATAATTGGTATTACTCAAATTAATTTATATAAACTAATTGCTCTATTCGTACTTTCAATTAACTGATGGTCTCTATAGTGATCAAGCACGTATGCACGAATGGCTTTATTGTTTTTTTCTTCACGGGGAAAATGAATATCATCTAAAATATAATTTGCTAAACTACCTAAAGGTGTATCATCATTTATAAAACCTAAAATAAAATCATAAAAAGTCATTCCACCTCAACCCCTTTTCCACTTATTAATAGCTAAGTTATATAGTATTACTCTTTATCATACCAAATTACTCGAGATTGTCTATGTGCAAAATTTTACTTTTGCACTTTTTTTATTATGCTCTTTTAAAATTCATCACATATAATTACATTTAAAATATTTCATAATCTTTATTGGTTTCTTATTTAGTAATCATTTACTCTTAAATACAATTAACTTTTCATGACCTAAATGAGTCCAAAACTCTCACAAAATACTTCATCATTTACAAATTTAGTAAACTTTCTAATTCATTTGTTTTACAATATCTTATGAGTATGAGTAAATTAAAATGTAAATTGTATATAATTAAAAGTAATTGATTTACCTGTGAGTAATTAATGATATTATAGTATGTAAAAGACTTTATGCTATACGTGTCTAATGAGGTGGCCACCTATGAAAATATTTAGTATAAATGTGATTAATATTTTATTGACCATATTATTTATAGCCTTTAATGTGCTTATAACTTATAACGCAAATGTTGATAATCAATTATGGTTGATACCAGGATTATGTATTTGTGGCGTCGCTTTATTCACTAGTCTAATAATAGCTATTATTTACACTGATTTGCTAAGCGAAATTATATTTTTCATAAATATTGTATTAGCACTTTACTATATTTATCCTATTTTTACGACTTCTTGTAATTAAGTAACACTGAGATAAGGAGGGAATCATTGTGAGTTTGCATTTTCAAATATTGTTATGGCTAGCAATTATATTTATTGTCGCTGGAGCTATTATTTTAACAATTATGCTTAAGACTAAGAAAGAAGAAAGAAAAGAATCTTATTTAGGATTTACTGTAATATTCTTGATTTTTGGATTTGCTATGCTTATATACACACTCATTTTCGGGTTGTAACCTTTTTTAGTAGAGCGATATTAATTACAATTCACCTTTGAGTTCAGTTAGCTCACGCTAATATTGATTTTAGCTAAGTCATTATTTTTGACTTAGCTTTTTTATTTTTGAAAATGAAGTTTATTTTACATATAGAGTCATTTAATATAATAATTAATTTAGTATATTTAATGAAGGAGTTTTCACTATAAATGAAAACTAAATATAAACTTACCATTCTATTTATAACTTTGGTTATAGTACTTTTAATTTTATTTTCAATAAACGTCTTCAATAAAGATAAAGAATCTTATGAAAGCATAGACACTAAAGATTTTAAACTTAAACCGGGCGACATTATCATTACTAAAGGTCCTGTATTATTCGGGTTCTTCGGCCATTCAAGTATAGCCATAGATGAAGATACTGTGCTTCAAATTGAAGGCCCTGGTGATCAACCTATAACTGAATCATTTGAATCATATCAACGGCGTTTCGGTACTGGAAAAGACGATTGGATAAAAGTGTATCGTAGTGTAAAACCAGATGCTGGTCAAAAAGCAGCAAATTGGGTAAAACGTAATTACGAAAATAGTGATAGCCGATATCTCGTTACGCTAAATTTGAAAAGTCAAAAATTCACTTATTGCACTAAAATAATTTATCAAGCTTACAAATACGGTGTAGATAAAAATGCTGTAAGTGATCATGGATTATACATCATTTCACCATATGCATTAAAAGATAATTTTACACATGACTATCGTTTAAAGTTAGTTAAAAATATTAAAAATTAAACCCTCCAGACAATAGTTAAGGTAAATGAATAACCTATTGTTTAAGGAGGGTTTTTATAAAATTAAACTTCTTTAAAATAGTTAACGAATTGCTCATTTCTATCTAAAAGGTCTAAATAAGAAATAGAGCTAAATGGGATAATTCGTGTGCAATTCTTAAGCGGATAGATGATAATCTCATTTTCATAATCGACGTGAATATCATTCTCCAATACGATTTTCTTATTTCCAACGACCACCGCGACTGCTTTAAAACTATCATCATTCAAATATCTTCTTAATAATTCTTTATCCATAACAACATCACATCCCTTTATTATAAAATAGCACATTATTGTTAAGGGAGTGTGAAAACAATCTAATTATTTAATTAATTCATAATATTTTTAGAAAATATCGCTTTAGTTTGGATATCACTTAGAACTTTCACTAAAGATTCTTTCTCATCTTAAATAAATAAAATGGCGATTGATTGATTTCTCCTACAATCGAAAAACCGAATTTTTTATAGACGCTTAGAGCTTTCTTATTATCTTGAACTACTGTTAATGAAATTTTGTCAAAACCATCATTGATAGCAAGACGTTCAGCAAATTTTAATAATTTCGTACCAACGCCCTTACCTCTGGCTTTCGGGAGAGTTGCAAGCATACTCACATGAAATTCATCTTTCTCTCCTTCATCCATTGTAATTAGAGAATATATCTTTTTGAAATTGGATAAAATAATTTTTAATGATTTCAATTTTTTTATTTTGATGATTTCAAGCACAGTTTGAAACATTGATTTTTCTAATTTGACTAATGAGGTACAAGTTATAGCACCTAAAACTTGTCCCTCTTCTTTTGCTACATAAGAAATATCATGACTAAATCGGTTACCCTTCTTTTGCCATAATTGCTGTAACTGTTTATTTAATCGTTCATTCGATGTCTCTCCTAAAATAACTTGTGCCATTTCATCAATGGCTAAATGAGTTAATCTTCCTCCTTCCTTATCACTTGATTGAGCACTTTTAATCTGAATGTCCTCCACTTTATCACCTTCGTAAATTATTTTTAAAATAAAAAATACATTGAATTAACAATAATTGTTTACCCTATTAAAGTAAGTTCAATTATTTTTATATAGAAAATAAAAGATGAAATACTTGTTTATTTAATAAAATCATTGTTATCATTTATGAGTTAAATTATTGAAAACAAAGGAGATATAATGAGCAATAAAGGCAGTCTATATTCAATACTTTATTATTTAGCTATAGCGTTAATTGTCATCACTATCATAGTAGTGGTTTTGATTTTCTATAACACTAGAAAATCAGCTTCTAAACCTTCAAGCGATCGCTATAGTGATTTTGAAGAATTAAAAAAGAATACCACTAAAAACAAGGATTGGAGAATTGTGACGAAACATAGAAAGGATAATAATATTTTACTTACAGCCATTCACGGTGGTGGAATAGAACCAGGTACAACAGAACTTGCAAGACGTGTATCGAACGTAGGTAAATATAACTTTTATTCTTTTGAAGGTTTACGTAAACATAATAATGATCAACTTCACGTGACTTCAACGAATTACGATGAACCGAAATTAATTAATATGTTAGAAAAATCAAATGAGACAATTTCAATTCATGGTTCTTCTGGAGATGACCCTATCGTGTATATAGGTGGAAAAGATACTAAAATGGCAAAAGCGATTGCGAAGGCATTACGTAAGAAAGATTTTACCGTTAAAGAGAGTCCGAAAGAAATTAATGCGCAATCTGATGATAATTTTGTAAATAAAAATGATACAGATTCAGGAGTACAACTCGAATTGACCACTGCACAGCGCGAGGAATTTTTCAAACATCATAAATTAGACAAAACAACGCGAGGTAATCCTAAAAAATATACAAGAGATTTTTATAAGTTTGCGAACGCTGTAGAAAAAGGTATAAAAAAAGCAAAATAAACTCAAATGACCTTCTACCTACACATAAAATTTTTATTAAAAATCATTCTTTTCAGCGTTTCTACAAGTACGTATCTAGGGTATAAAGTGATATGTATTTTGTGTGGAGGGATTAATTTATGGACGAATTAACTAAAGAACAAAAATATACAGTCGCAAAGTTTTATAAATTATATATGGAACGTTCAAATGAAGGATTATCTGAAGAACAATCTAACGACTTCAAAGATTCTATAACTACTCAAGATGATTATTTCTGTGACCGTGAATATGAAGATTTTATTCATAACTGTAAAGTACTTATAGAAGAGGGCTATCTTGAAGGTGATATTAAAGATCAAACGATTTATAATATTAAATTAACTACCAAAGCTTTTACAGAAATTGAAAAAAGCTTTGGTTAGTATTTTTAGTAAGGTGATTTTTAATGGATAATTGGAAAATTTATAATCATTCAAATCGCAAATTTTTAATTCAAAAAAATGAGGGTGAATTATCAATTGTAGAACCATTAGATAATGGTGCATTTAAAATACTTGCTGAAATTAACTTATCTAATGAAAATGATGTAAATATTTATGACAGTCATTTATATGTTTCAGTAAGCCTAGAACAAGAAGAAATTTGTATATTTGATAACAACAATACGTAATCTTTAAAAATTGCGATAATTCTATATTTAATGAATTATCAATTTATGTTAACAGAACTTTAATAATTATTTTATTATTGTCAAACTAATAAAATAGCCATAAATATAGTTTTATGGTACTCTATATGTGTTGCACTCTGTGAGTGTTTAACATTACTTCTTGTTGTCGCCGTACAGACTTTAATTTTCGTCATTATTAAAGCGCTGTACAGGCGATTTTTTTATAATGAAGACTAAATAATTCAAAAAGGATATCACTTTGGGCCTATATAAATAAGAAATTAGAAAAGCTGCGATATGCAGCTTTTTTATAATATCTCATCTAATTGTTTTACTAAAATAGGTGTATATAAATAACGGTAACCTTTTTTGGTTGGATGTGAATCATCTACCATCATTTCTTTATCACTTTTAGCTAATTTATTAATTTCATCATTATTAAAAATATCAATAATATGTATATCCCATTTTGTTTTAAGTGGATAAAGATGATTAACTAACTGCTTATAAGTTAGATCATTTTCTCTAATACAGGTATAAAAGATGATTGGACAATGCCATTTAGTATGAACATACTTAATAATATATTCAATCGCACCTAATGTCGTCTCAGTATCAAAACTTTCAAGGTCAAAAGACTGACTCATTTCACCAATTTCATAACCAAATCTTGCATCATTCGTAGATAACTGTATTACAACAGCATCAATTTTAGTATTCACAAAATTTAACTTTCTGAGTCGATTTAAATAACTATTTACATTTTTCCCAGCTAATGTTGTGCCTGATTTAGCCTCTTTGATTCCTTTTACTTCATATTCTGTTGTGAGATATTCAACAAAAGAGATTCCTTTCGAAGCCGCACCATAAGTTATAGAAGACCCTAAAAAGATAATTTTTTTCCCATTAAGATTATCATCTTCTTTTTTCATATCAATTTTTGGATTATAGTAATCTTTATTCCCATTGATAATATTGAAAATGTTCTTCAATGACTTCAACATCGTTGGTACTTCATTCAATATCATTTTTGCTTTATGCATGTATTTCTCCTTATACTTATTTATATTGAAAATTTACTGGTTTATATATTTTAGCATTTTATTAGATTAAGGATACCATCTTACAAAAAAAAAAGCCCTCCTAAGAGGGCTTTAAAACTTTTAATTACATTTTAACAACGTTCGCTGCTTGTTCACCACGTTCTCCTTCAACAATGTCGAATTCAACGTTTTGACCTTCTTCTAAAGACTTATAACCGTCTTCTACGATTGCTGAGAAATGAACGAATACGTCCCCGCCATTTTCTCTTTCGATGAATCCAAAGCCTTTTTCTGAATTAAACCATTTAACTGTACCGTTATTCATATAGAATACCTCCATGTGCTGTTGCACTAAATATTTGTAACAAATCCATTAATTAAAAGAGAATATTCTATAAAAATAATTCCACAATCAACTTCACGTTCTTTATTACTTAACATTCACTATACGCTTATTTTGAAATAAGTAAAGTCTTTTCCAGGAATTTCTTAAATTAATTTATATTTCAAATTTTTAAAGATAACTATTTATCATCACATATACCATAACTATTAAATAAAATGATTATCACAAAGATAAAGTTATAGTTAATGTGACTTTTTAAATTGCACAAAAATAAGTAGCTAAAGTAGAAATTAAATAAAATTATACAGTTAGGAATTCAAAATTATCTCAATTTTTAATTTTTTCACACAAAAGAACCATATATAATTATTTGCGCATTAACCACCAAAATCTCCAATACTTGCTATATGATATACACATAATCAATTAATTGGAGGTGCTTATAAATGTTCATCTTTGATTTATTAAAAAAAGGAATTCAATTCTTTAAAGACGTATTTGGTAAATAATATTTTTGAGTAGTAGTGGTGCCCTTCTTTATTGAAGGGTACTTTTTTTATATAATAAAACCCTAGTATTATTATATAAAATATTGAATAAATTTGTTATTAATTTTTAGAATTAACAGAAAAGAATTCAAAGTTATTAAATATATACTAAAAAACTACATTTATGAATAATTTTTTACTACTTTTGAAATAATTAACAAAAATTACTCTAATAATAATATACTACAGCTAACAAATACATAGGAGGTGAGTCAAATGTTCATCGTTAACTTAATCAAAAAAGCAATCGAATTCTTCAAAGGTTTATTTGGTAACAAAAAATAATTAATTATCTTCCCCTCTTTCAATAGAGGGGCTTTTTTATTTCATATACAAATAACTCTTTTAAAATTTTACATTAATTTTAAATTAGATTTAACGATTTTGGGTAAAGAAAAATTATCACAATAAAATCATTATTTTAGGAGTGAAATTTAATGAAGAAATTTTTTGCCGTATTATTATCAAGCTTTTTAGTGCTAAGTGCATGTAGTCATAGTGATTATTCAGATAAAAAAGATTCAGATAAAAACAGTTCAAAAACGGAATCTAAAAAGTCGGATAAAAAAGATTCAAAAGGTGATAAAAAAGTTAATAACGCTAAAGATAACATTAAAGACAGTAAATTAGGTAAGAAAAGCAAAGATAAAAGTTCAAAAAGTAAGGATTCAAAACCTAAAAATAAACAAACTAATCAACAATCATCTAATAGCGCATCACAAGCAAACAATACTTCAACTCAACCTCAAAATAATAATGCTAATAACGCTAACAATACTAACGGCAATAACCAAAATTCTTATAACAATCAAGCTAATTCACAAAACCAACAACAAAATCAAACTAACAATACACAACAAAATAATTCCCAAAGACAACAACCATCACAGAATAATCAACAACAATATTCAACTGGCAACAACCAATCTGCAAATAATAGCCAAGGCATGAATAACTCACAAGGACAAACAAATACTAATACCCAAAGAGGATTTTAGAATCACAAAAAGTCATGAATGCTATACCTTTACTTAGCATCCATGACTTTTTTACAAATAAATCAAACTTTCCGTTTAATATTCACATTCAATATTTATATTGAACTTAAGCATCACTTAATTATAACTTAAGATAATATATAGGATAATCTCTTCCTTGTTGATCTTTTAGAGATTCTTTATATTTTTCAAAACCATTCTTTTGATAGAACTTAACCGCGTTATAATTCTCTTTATTAACTTCTACATATCTTACTTGGTCTTCACGAATTAGAGTTTGAAGTATTTGAGTTCCATAGCCCTTTCTAAAATACTTAGGATCTATGAACAACATTTCTAGGTTTTGGTCATTTGTACCTGAAAATCCAATAATTTCATCGTCATCACACCAAAAATAAGCTTCAACATCATTTAAATAATTCGGTATTTCAGTTTTTAACTCTAATCTATCTTTTTCTTTTAAAAAATCATGAGTGCTATTTACAGACTTCTCCCAAATATCTAATACCTTATGATAATCTTTTTTCTCAATTTTTCTTCTAGTTAATGACATATGAATTCCCCTAATCTTTTAAAAATACAGTTAATTAAAATAATACGTATAAAAACAAAACCCACAACCATATAGGCTGCGGGTTTCAATCATATGGAGACGGCGGGATTCGAACCCGCGTCCAGAGGTCCTGATACACACCTTTCTACGTGTGTAGTCTATTGATTCATTTCGCATAATAGTAAGCAACAGACAACCAGTATTATGCTAGTTTGATTAGTATTCTTCTAAACAGACTTCAAACGGCAGTGTTTAGCATATCCTACTAGGGTTGAATCGCGTTAACAGCACGTAGGAGATGCTGTTAGGCGATGCAGTGTGCTATTACGCAGCTACTGCGAAATTATTGTTTGATTTGTCAGTTATATTTACTGAAATGTGTTGATGTCGGAGACAACCCTCCGACACGCTTAGTGTGCTCGAGGGACCCCTGTCGAATCCAAAAACGCCCCCGAAATAATATTAATGACAAATAATAATACAAACAATTTGGTATGACAATATGCGTCATTCATTTAAATAACAACATCATTAATCATACCAAATGGCACCCGTTTAAGCAATACGCATGCTTAATAACGGGCTTTTATCGCACGATCGACATCACGTTTCATCGCTTTATCTTTTAAAGCTTGACGTTTATCGTGAATTTTCTTACCTCGTGCAACGCCTAATAAAACTTTACATTGTCCATGCTTTAAATAAAGTTTTAATGGGATTAGAGAATAGCCAATTTCTCGTGTACGTTCTCCTAATTTAATAATTTCACGCTTATGCAATAATAATTTACGAGAACGTAAAGGATCATGATTAAATCTATTACCTTCTTCATATGGAGCAATATGCATATTATTTAAATACATTTCACCACGTTTAACTTGAGCATAACTATCTTTCAAGTTCGCACTTCCACGTCGTATAGACTTGATTTCGGTACCTTGCAGTGCAATACCCGCTTCAACCGTATCTTCAATGTTATAATCATGTCTTGCTTTACGATTCTCCGCTAAAGTACCTGGTGATTTAGTTTTTTTCTTAGCCATTCATACTCACCTCATCTTTGATGACTATTTTTTCTTACGGCGTGATTTCTTTTTCACGCTTTTATCTTTATAGAATGGTTTATGATTTGTTTTACCTTGTTTATCTTTTTTACGTGCATTCTTACCTTTACGTTGCTTGCGTTTCTTTTTATTGCCTTTGCCATTATTGTCATCTTTTGACTTATCTAATGACTTACCACGTGTTTTTGCTTGAATTGTTTTACCACGTGCTGGACGTTGGGATTTATCATTTTTAGGTAAAGGCATACCCACAATTTGAAAATCAATCATGCGTTCGTCTACATCAACATGAGTGACTTTGACTTTCACTTCATCACCAATGCGGAACACCTTCGCTTGGCGTTCACCTATAAGAGCCATTTGGCGTTCATCAAAATTATAGTAATCATCAGTCATATTAGCAATATGAACCATACCTTCAATTGTATTAGGCAATTCAATAAACATACCAAAGTTAGCAACTGAACTAATGATACCTTCAAATTCATCGCCAATATGTTGAATCATATATTCTGCTTTCTTCAATTCATCTGTATCACGTTCTGCCTCTATAGCACGACGCTCGCGTTGAGACGTGTGTTCAGCAAGTTCTGGCAACGTATCTTCCCAATGTCGTAATTCCTTTTTATCCATAGAGTTCTCTATTAAATATCTGCGAATTAATCTATGCACCGTTAAATCAGGATAACGACGGATTGGAGATGTAAAGTGCGTATAATACTCGGCAGATAAGCCGAAGTGTCCAAGGTTTACATCGTCATAATGCGCTTGTTGCATTGAACGCAACATCATTGTTGAAATAACCATTTGCTCTGGTCGACCTTCAACTTCTTCTTGAATGTTTTGTAAAGTTGTAGGATGAATATCTTCACCAGTACCTTTAATCATAATACCGAAATTAGTAATAAAGTCGAAGAATTGTCTTAAGCGATCTGACTTAGGTTGCTCATGAACTCGATAAATAAATGGTACTTCCATTTTATTGAAATGCTCTGCCACTGTTTCATTAGCAGCTAGCATGAATGATTCAATTAAACGTTCACCTTCACCACGTTCACGCATTTGAACATCTGTAGGAATACCTTCTTCATTTACTAGCACTTTAGCTTCATTAATATCAAAGTCAATTTCACCACGACGACGTCGCATTTGGATTAAACGATTAGATAAATCTTGCGCTAAATCAAGCATCGGCGTCAAATCTTTATATTGTGCACGCACTTGAGGATCTTGATCTGTAATAATTTTATTTACAGCATCATAAGTCATACGATAATTAGAATGAATCACGCTATCAAATATTTCATGATTAACGACTTCGCCACGTGCATTAATTTCCATACGACAACTTAACGTTAAGCGGTCGACTTCCGGATTCAATGAACATATACCATTACTTAAACGATGAGGAATCATTGGAATCACTCGGTCTACTAAATAAACGCTTGTCGCTCTATCATATGCTTCCTTATCTAAAGCTGAATCTTCCTTCACATAGTAACTTACATCTGCGATACTTACAGTCAATTCAGTATTACCATTCTTTAATTTCTTAACTGCTATGGCATCATCCAAGTCTTTAGCATCTGCACCATCTATAGTTATTGTTAAATCACTTCTTAAATCACGACGACCTTCAATTTCAGATGGTTCAATTTCTTCAGGAACATCTTCCGCTTCTTTAAGCACGTTATCTGGAAACTCAATTTCTATCCCATGTTGGTAAATGATAGATAAAATATCTACACCTGGATCATTTTTATGACCTAGTATTGCTGAAATATGACCTTCTGGGTTGTCTGTACCATCAGCATATTTAGTAATCTGAACGAGTACTTTATGTCCATCTACAGCACCTAAACTTTGACCTTTAGGAATGAAGATATCTTGCATAATTCGTTTATCATCTGGAATAACAAAACCGAAATGTTTTGCTTCACTATATGTTCCTACCACTTGAGTGACAGAATGTTTCTCAATTGATTTAACTTCACCTTCAACTTTACCTTTATGTTCTCCTCTAGATTTTTGAAGTTCTACAATTACTGTATCGCCATCTAGCGCTCGATTAATTTTAGTTGGAGGAATGAAGACATCTTCCATTTCATCATCTTCTGGTCGAAGAAAAGCGAATCCTTTTTTATTCTGACTTAAAGTTCCTTTGATTAATTTAGAATTGGACTTACTTGATTCTTTCCTTTGATATCTATCTGTCTTAGTTCGTTCGATTAAACCCGTTTGTTCTAGTTCAACGAGCACCTTAATTAAATCTCTAAATGAGTCGGCACTATTTAAACCTAACGCATCTTGAAAATCTGACACTGACATGGGTTCATAGTCAGGTTGTTTAATTATTTCTTCGATGGATTGCTTTAAATTCATTATGCCCCTCCTTTCTTACTTTTAAATTAATTATTCTGTCCAATCTAATGATTCTAAAAATTGATATACATCTTCAAAAACTTGTTCTTTTTCTTTATCAATTGTAATTACATGTCCTGATTCATGATACCATTTGATATCCTTTTCATCAGAATCAACATGTTCATATATATAATTCGCTGATTGAGGATCAATCATTTTATCTTGTTCTGCTTGTATAACAAGAATAGGCTCAATAACCTCGTCTACTTGTTCTTTACCACGAAGTAAAGTTTCACTAAGTTCTTTAAGCGTCTCAGTAGGATGGAAGTCTTTCATTTCTTTATCAATCGTTTCCTGATCTTTGCCTTCATATTTTTTAAAATTACGAGCATAATCAAGGAATCCATCATAAATAGTGTCTTCCGTCTTGCCATCCATAGGAGCACACATCGTTATAATACCCTTCACATCACGATTTAAGCTTAATTTCAATGCGAAGACCCCACCTAGTGATAAACCTGCTACTGCTATTTCATCATAGCCTTGTTCAACCAGGTAGTCATAACCATCTAAAACATCCTTAAACCATACATATGGGCTAGATTTTAAAATTTCCTCCGGCGGTGCTGCATGCCCTTCATATTGAGGTGCATAAGATGTATAACCCTTTTTCTGAAGATAACGACCTAATTGTCTCACATCAGCTGAGTTGCCAGTGAAACCGTGTAATAATAACACAGCTCGTTTTCCTTCTTCAAAAAAGAATGGTCTTGGTAGTTTAATTTGCATGGTTAGAATCCCTCTCCCTTTTTTATTGAGAACTCATTTCTTTATATTTAATCTTGTCTGCTTTCAGGTTGCTATTAGCATAATTTTCATTATAAAAAGAACTTCAATAATGCTTATTAAGCGTCTTTGAACTATTCCCTTATATATAGGTATTAAAAACATCATTATGATACATTATAAAATAAAAAAGCCCGACAAGTATATCGTCGGACTCAGGCTGATAGTATTTGTGAGTTATTATAGTTCTTGTTAATCACATCTTCTATCAGACTTGGTTAAGATTCATTAACTTCATTAATACATTATCTTATGGCTTACATACCTAAGTAACTGATACAGAACATAAGTACGAAGAAAATAATAGCTAAAATAATTGTTAATCTATGCAAGAATAAATCGACGCCACGTTGTTTTTGTTTACCAAATAACTGTTCCGCGCCACCACTAATAGCACCTGAAAGTCCATTACTTTTACCT
The DNA here is from genome assembly GCF_001808345.1 of Staphylococcus sp. HMSC06C11. NCBI lineage: Bacteria > Bacillati > Bacillota > Bacilli > Caryophanales > Staphylococcaceae > Staphylococcus > Staphylococcus sp. HMSC06C11. Next base: position 106,411 of record NZ_KV793047.1, on the reverse strand, counting down.
TCTTGGAGTAATACAACAGTCACTAATGCAATACAATCTATAATTAATAAAACGATGATTAATGTATGCATAAAAATTGTCCTCCGTTCATTATATACGAGACGAATTATAACACATCTCTAATAGAGTTATCAAACTTCTATCTATTAAAAGTACTTTTTCTAGCTATCGAAACAACTAACATATAAATCGCTAAAATAATAGAGCCAATTACAACAATGAGTATAGGTAAAACTGCGACAACATTTTTAACATCCAAAATGGCTTGAACAAACATGTATAAATTAACAAGTGTGAATAATGCATTAGAAACATATACAGCAAACATAAACCACCATAAATATGGATGGCGATTCCAAAGTGCCACGACTCCTGCTAAGTATGCAAGAATGTACATTACGCCTGTATATCTATCACTATTTAGAATATTATGTACTGCAGTGTCAGAAGTCTTTTGACCAGCTAAAGATAGCAATGATTTAGCGGTTGTTACATCTAAAACTACAAAATGATGAATGATTAATAAAATACAAAATAATAAAGAACTCATTGCTATTAAGCGGCCAGATCTTTTTTCTCTAACATTTGAATCTGTTATATCTTCCATAATGGTACTCCTTTTTAAAATTACTTTAACTATTATATCAGTTTAATGGGTTAAATTAAACGAGATACGATGTAATAAAAGTATTAAAAAAACCCATTACAGCCTCAACTCTGTAACGGGTCTATAAGTTCTTTAGGGCGTGAAACCTAAAGATTAAAGCGTGAACTCATTTATTTAATATTAGAGATATTATTTGTCTAAATTGTAGAAAGATTTAATTCCATCAAATTTAGCTGTTTCGTATAATTCATCTTCAATACGTAATAATTGATTATACTTAGCAATACGGTCAGTTCTTGATAATGAACCAGTTTTAATTTGACCTGCGTTAGTAGCAACTGCAATGTCAGCAATAGTAGTATCTTCAGTTTCACCTGAACGGTGTGAAACTACAGCTGTGTAACCAGCTTTTTGAGCCATTTCAATTGCTTCAAATGTTTCAGTTAAAGTACCGATTTGGTTAACTTTAATTAAGATAGAGTTACCAATACCTTGGTCAATACCTCTTGATAAGATTTCTGTATTTGTAACGAATAAATCGTCACCTACTAATTGTACTTTATCACCGATACGATCAGTTAATTGCTTCCAACCTTCCCAATCGTTTTCATCCATACCATCTTCGATAGTGATGATTGGATATTTACCAATTAATTCTTCTAAGTAGTCAACTTGTTCTGCTGCGCTACGTTTAGCACCGTGTTCACCTTCGAATTTAGTGTAATCATATACACCATTTTCATAGAATTCTGAAGAAGCACAGTCAAATCCTAAGAATACATCTTCACCTGGTTTATAACCAGCTTTTTCGATAGCTTTGATGATTGTTTCAACAGCATCTTCAGTACCTTCAAATTTAGGAGCGAATCCACCTTCGTCACCAACTGCAGTTTCTAAACCGCGTTCACTAAGGATAGATTTTAAGTTGTGGAAGATTTCAGCACCCCAACGTAATGATTCTTTAAATGATTCAGCACCAACTGGTAAAATCATAAACTCTTGGAAAGCGATTGGTGCATCAGAGTGTGAACCACCGTTAACGATGTTCATCATTGGAACTGGTAATTGTTTACCATTGAATCCACCTAAATATTTATATAAAGGTTGACCTAATAAGTCAGCTGCTGCACGTGCTACTGCGATTGAAACACCTAAAATAGCATTAGCGCCTAATTTACCTTTATTATTTGTACCGTCTAATTGAATCATCATTTTGTCGATAGATACTTGATCTAATACTGAAAATTCACCTTCAACAATTTCTGGTGCGATGATTTCATTAACGTTTTCTACTGCTTTAGTCACACCTTTTCCTAAATAACGTGATTTGTCTCCATCACGTAATTCAACTGCTTCGTGTTCACCAGTAGAAGCACCTGATGGTACTAATGCACGACCGAAAGCACCACTTTCAGTAAGTACTTCAACTTCAACTGTTGGATTACCACGTGAGTCTAAGACTTCGCGAGCGTAAACATCTGTAATAATTGGCATGTTTAATATCTCCTTTAAATATATTATAAAGCTATTATAGCCCTATTTATAATTTTATTAAAATAATTTATTAGCAAGGTTGTAAAATGCGGGAGTACTAAATTTCCTCCCTTAATTTAACATCTAAATTCTGTATTAGTGATTAATTAATGATTCACCAGTCATATCAGAAGGTTGTTCTACATTTAACAAGTCTAATAGTGTAGGAGCTAAATCTCCTAAACGTCCTGTTTCACGTAAAGTTACGCCTTCTTTAGTTACAATTACTGGAACTGGATTTGTAGTGTGCGTAGTCATTGGTTCATCATCATCTGTTAACACTTGATCAGAGTTACCATGGTCAGCAGTGATGATAGCATGACCGTCCATTTCAAGGATCTTATCAACAACTTCGCCTAGACATTCATCTACAGCTTCAATTGCCTTAATTGTAGGTTCAAGCATACCACTATGTCCTACCATGTCAGGATTAGCAAAGTTTAATAGAATTAAATCTAAATCGCCTTTATCTAATTCCTCTAAAAGAGCATCTTTAACTTCATAAGCACTCATTTCTGGTTTTAAATCATATGTCGCAACTTTAGGAGAATCGATTAATCTACGACGCTCTCCTTCGAATTCATCGTTACGACCACCGCTCATAAAGTAAGTTACATGTGGATACTTTTCAGTTTCAGCAATACGTAGTTGTTTTAAGTTATTATTTTGAGCAACTTCCCCGATTGTATTGTGTAAATCAACTTTTTCAAAAACGATTTCAGCGTCTACATCATCGTTATATTTAGTGAATGTTGCATAGAATAAATCTTTAACTTGTTCAACTTCGAAACCATCAAATGCTTGATTAGTGAAAATTTCTGAAAGTTGAGCTGCTCTATCAGGACGGAAGTTATAGAACACAACTGCGTCACCATCATTGACACCATTATTTTGATTATCAATGATAAATGGTTCAACGAATTCGTCAGTAACATCATTGTTGTAATTAGCTTCCACACCTTCTTTGGCTGAAGCATAAGTCGGACCTTCGAAGTTACGGATAGCATTATAAGCTTTTTGTTCACGATCCCAACGTTTATCGCGGTCCATCGCATAATAACGTCCTGATACTGAAGCGAATTGGCCAACGCCTAATTCTTTGAATTTAGCTTCAGTTTCTTCAATATATTTTAGTGCAGATTTTTGATCTACGTCACGTCCATCTAAGAAAGCATGAACATAAACTTTATCTACACCTTGTTTTTTAGCTAATTCTAAGATTGCAAATAAATGTTTATAGTGACTGTGAACACCGCCATCAGATAATAGACCAAATACATGTAGTGCTGAATTATTATCTTTTACATGTTTAACTGCGTTATTTAATACATCGTTTTCAAAGAAATCCCCATCTTCGATAGATTTATTAATACGAGTTAAACTTTGATAAACAATGCGACCTGCACCAATATTCATGTGACCTACTTCCGAGTTACCCATTTGTCCTTCTGGAAGACCTACATCCAAACCACTCGCTTCAATTTGTGTAGTTGGGTATTTATCATAATAGCGATCAAAATTAGGCTTGTTTGCTAATTTTACAGCGTTACCATGTTCACTTTCACGATTTGCAAAACCATCTAAAATGATTAAGGCAGTTGGTTTTTTAGCCATAATTATTTTGCACCTTCCAATAATTGTACGAAATCTTCAACTTTTAATGATGCGCCACCTACTAATGCACCATCAATATCTGATTGAGCCATATATTCTTTAATATTATTTGGTTTAACACTACCACCATATTGAATACGTGTTGCTTCAGCAACATCTTGGCTTGATAAGTCAGCTAATGTTTTACGAACGTGCGCGCACATTTCATTAGCATCTTCTGAAGTAGAAGATTTACCAGTGCCGATTGCCCAAATTGGTTCATAAGCAATAACTACTTCTTTAAGTTGATCTTCAGATAAGCCTTCAACAGCTTTTTTAACTTGATTACCTACTACTTCATTTGCTTTACCTGCTTCACGTTCTTCATCTGATTCACCAACACAAATAATTGGTGTCATACCATGATTAAAGATTGCGTGAGCCTTTTTATTTACTTCTTCATCAGTTTCGTGGAAATAATCACGACGTTCTGAGTGACCAATCACGACATATTTAACACCTAAGTCAGCTAAAGCTACAGGTGATGTTTCACCAGTGTATGCGCCACTGTCTTCGAAGTATGCGTTTTGAGCACCGATTTTTAATCCTTGTGCTTTACCTTCTTTAACAGCAGTTACTAAAGCATCTAATTGGATTGTTGGTGCACAAATTACTGATTCTACTTCTTTAGGATCAGGTAATGTTGGTAATTCATTTATGAAATCTTTAGCTTCTTGAACTGTTTTATTCATTTTCCAGTTTCCGGCTATAATTGGTGTTCTCATTCATTACACTCCTTAATAATTTAGTGTTAAATTTAAAAATTTGTAAGATAATAAATTTTAATGATGACATATGAGTCAGATAAAGAAAGCATATATAAGCTTTCATTCATCCTTTTCCCATATCATTAAATTTAAAAACTTACGCCTTAACTGAGCGAGGTTCATTCAATTATTTATCGTTAATTGCTTTAATACCTGGTAATTCTTTTCCTTCTAAATATTCTAATGATGCACCGCCACCAGTAGAAATATGAGTAAAGTCATCTTCGAAACCTAGTGAGATAGCTGCTGCTGCAGAATCACCCCCACCGATAATAGTAGTAGCATCTTTTAAGTTAGCGATTGATTCACATACACCGATCGTACCTTTTGCAAAGTTACTAAATTCAAATACACCCATAGGTCCATTCCATACTACTGTATGTGCACCTTGTAATTCTTTATTAAATAGTTCAACAGTTTTAGGACCAATATCCATTGCTTCTTGATCAGCTGGGATATCATCAATTGAAACTTCAGTGATTTTCGCGTCATTAGAGAATTCTTTAGCTACCTTACAATCTACTGGTAAGACAATTTGATCGCCATTGTTTTCTAATAAATCTTTAGCGAAGTCAATTTTGTCTTCTTCTAATAACGAAAGACCAATTTCTTTACCTTGCGCTTTCATGAATGTATAAGCCATACCGCCACCAATTAAAATTTTATCAGCGATATTAACTAAGTTTTTGATGACATTAATTTTATCTGAAACTTTGGCACCACCTAGGATAGCTACAACTGGTTTGTGTGGGTCGTTAACAACTCCACCAATAAATTTAATTTCTTTTTCCATTAAATAACCAGCTGCTGTTTCTAAATGAGTAGAAATACCTACGTTAGATGCGTGTTCACGGTGAGCTGTACCAAATGCATCGTTAACGAATACATCACCTAATGATGCCCAATATTTGCCTAATTCAGGATCATTTTTAGATTCTTTCTTACCATCAATATCTTCAAAACGAGTATTCTCAACTAATAATACATCGCCTTCATTTAAATTTTTGATAGCAGTTTCAAGTTTTTCTCCACGTGTTTCAGGTACGAAAGTAACTTCCTTACCTAATTTTTTAGATAAATCATCTGCTACTGGTTTTAAAGATAAACCTTCTTTATCACTTTCTTCTTTCACTTTACCTAAGTGAGAGAATAATACTAATTTACCACCTTGTTCAATAATGTATTTAATCGTTGGCAACGCTTGAACAATGCGGTTATCATTAGTGATTTCTCCATCTTTCAACGGAACATTAAAGTCTGCACGTTCGAGAACTACTTTACCTTTTAAATCTAAATCTGAAACGATTTTTTTAGCCATTATTAATTTCCTCCTTTAAATAGGAAAACTTTATATAAAAATAAGCGGAGAAGCGTTTGTGCTCCCCGCTTACTCATAAGCTTATATATCTAATTAAACAGTACAGAGCACTAATCAAATTATGAACGTTTGAGAGAGTTACTCTCTCGACATGTGTACTTTAAATAACTTGAATTACGTGCTTATACACTATGCTTCAATTATTTAGAAAGTTCAGCTAAGTGAGCTAATGTACGAACTAATTGAGAAGTATAAGACATTTCATTGTCGTACCAAGCTGCAACTTTAACTAATTGGCGGTCACCAACAGTCATTACACGAGTTTGAGTAGCATCGAATAATGAACCGTAAGTCATACCTACAACGTCAGAAGATACGATTTCATCTTCAGTGTAACCAAATGATTCGTCAGAAGCTTGTTTCATTGCTTCATTTACTTGATCAGCTGTTACATCTTGTTTATCTAATACTACAGTTAATTCAGTTAATGAACCTGTAGCAACTGGAACACGTTGAGCTCCACCGTCTAATTTACCGTCGATTTCTGGAATAACTTTACCGATTGCTTTAGCAGCACCTGTAGAGTTAGGGATAATGTTTTCTGCTGCTGCACGAGCACGACGTTTGTCGCCTTTTCTGTGAGGAGCATCTTGAGTATTTTGGTCACCAGTATAAGCATGGATAGTAGTCATTAAACCTTCTACTAAACCAAACTCATCATTTAAAACTTTTGCAACTGGTGCTAATGAGTTAGTAGTACATGAAGCACCTGATACAACTGTTTCAGAACCATCTAATTCATCATGGTTAGTGTTGAATACGATTGTTTTTAAATCACCAGTAGCTGGAGCAGAGATTAATACTTTTTTAGCACCTGCATCGATGTGAGCTTGTGCTTTATCTTTATCAGTGTAGAAACCAGTACATTCTAATACTACGTCGATGTCTAGGTCTCCCCAAGGTAATTTGCTTGCATCTGGTTCATCGAATGATTTAATTTCTTTACCGTTAACACGGAATCCACCATCGATAACTTCAACTTCTCCAGTGAAGCGACCTTGCATAGTGTCGTATTTTAATAAGTGAGCTAACATTTCGTCATCTGTTAAGTCGTTAACTGCTACTACTTCAAGACCTTCTACATCTTGGATTCTTCTGAATGCTAAACGACCAATTCTACCAAAACCATTAATTGCTACTTTAATTGCCATTATAATGGCCTCCTTTAAAAATGATATTTAAAAAGTATTAAACTTTTTATTACTATTGTAAAATAACTTTCGCTGCAGTTTCGTCTGTGATTAATACAGTATTGTCTGGAGCAATAGAGAGATAAGCTTTAATTGCTTCTCCTTTAGATTGTCCACCTGCTACAGCAAAGATAAAATCTTTACTCTCAAGGTCTTCTAATTGTAGCCCAATCGTTTTAACTTTATGAACCACATTGCCTTGAGCATCAAAATAATATCCAAAAGCTTCTCCAACGGCTTGATGATGTTGAAGTTTATCAATCACTTCTTTTGGTGATTGACGTCGATGCGCCATCTTCAGCGCATCACCAATACCGTGAATTGTAACATTTGCTTGTTTAATTTTATCTAACGTATGAATCACTGATGGCTCTAACATCAAAGTGTCATATGTAGATTCACTCACATTATCTGGTACATACAATGTTGTGTAGTATCCACCAGCTTGTTGAGCCATACTAGAAGAAATAGTATTTGCTTGGTAGACCATATTTTCACCTAGTCCACCTCGAGCTGGAACAAAGAAAACATTAAATGGTAGTAAATGAATAGATTCACTTACGTATGCCATCGTGGATCCTCCAGTTACAGAAACAATTGCATCTTCATATAAAATACTTTCTAGTAACTGACCAGCCTGTCTTCCTATTTCTCTTTTAACTGTTTGATTCGAATCTGAATCACCTGGAATGACATGAACATCTTTAATGTTGAACTTTTCTTTAATCGCTCTAGCCATTCTGTGGTCATCACTATAAACATTGAAGTAATCACTGAGTTGCGATAACACTTCAGTACCTTCATGAGTGATTTCCATACCGGTTGATTTAACTTTAATTAATTCTTGCTTTTTCAACATGTCTGTTTCAGATCTTAAGACCCTTTCAGTCATGTCCATGTGTTCACTTAAACTTCTTCTACCCACTGGTTGGTTTTGAGAGATAGTAGTTAAAATCGAAAAACGTCGATACATCTTGTCAACAAGGTCAGGTATGAGCTTTTGCTGAACTTTTATTAAGTCTTTCACTACTACCTTCCTCCTTATATCTTTATAAAAAGGTAATCGAGGGGCTACTCACAACCATGGGTTGACTTTTTAAGTCCCACCTGGGACAAAAATTAACCTCTTTACACTTGCAATAGTACTATTGCGTATAATAAATTGCAAGCAAATTAACTCATATTTTTATTAATAATTATTAAAGTTGATAATAAAACGTTTACATCCTTGAAGTGTTCATTATGAGCTCCAAAAGGTTTAAATTATTGTTTTATTACCTTTACGAGATAATTTTACCCAAGCTATATTAAATATAATCATCTGTTTTAAATCCTTGATTAATTCAATTATAATTAAAATTGTTGACAAAGATTTTTCATGAAGAGGGATACAAAATGACAAATGAGAATAATAAAGATTCAAACGAAAAAGTAGAAGTGATAGACCCAAGCGATATGCGCTATAAAGATGATGAATATTTTAAATCAAATCAACATACCGATGAAGATTATCAATTTGAGGATGAAAGAATGATTAAGAAAACATATTCTTATGGATGTACACATACAGGTTGTGGATGTACTATAGGGTGTTTTTCAATCATGTTCATCTCCTTTTTATTATCTTGGTTAGTATATTGGTTATTCTAAATAATATATTAAAAGCCAACATCCTTATTAAAGGACGTTGGCTTAATTTTTTAATCTTCTTTTGAATTTTGTGAGCTATTATTAGATGAGCTTTGATTACTTGAACGTTCCTGAGTGCTACTGCTTTGATTACTAGATTGTTGAGTTTGACTCGTGTTTTTTTGAACAGATTGATTACTACTATTGCTAGTATTACTATTTGATTGCGATTGTTGTTTTCTATTATCCTGTTGAGAACTTGGTTGTTGTGAACTTGATTGTTGTGAACTAGGCTGTTGAGATGATGATTTCTCTTCTGAACTAGGTTGTTCTTGAGTTTTATTATCATTTTTACTTTCTGACTTAGACTGCTCAGTTGTCTTCTCATCTGTTTGTGCTTCTTGAGTTTGTTGTGATGAGCGTGGTTCTGCCTTTTGTTGTTTAGTTTTTTGCTTTTCTTGAGTGTTTCTTTGTTGAGTTGGTGTCTGTTGTGTCTTCTCAGATGTGCTTGGAGCTTGTTGTGTTGACTGCTTTGTTTGTTGTGTCTCTTGTGTTTGTTGTGTTTGACGCGTTTGTTGAGTCTGTTGTGTTTGTTGCGGAGCTTGTTGTGTTTTGTTTACTTTAGTATCTTTAGATTTGTCTTTGTCATTATCCTTATTTTTATCTTTGTCTTTATCTTGATCTTTATCTTTCTTGTCATCTTTCTTCTTATCATTTTGTTCAGTTTTATCACTGTTAAGACGCTCATTAGCTTTTTTAGAACTGTCTACAAAAGAGAATATTCCAAATGCTAAGCCAATTAATAAAAGTAATACTATGATGGTACTAATTATTTTTGCCAAACCACTCATTCCTTACTTACCTCTCTTTCAATTATTAGGAATTCATATATAATAAAATTTAAGTTTGTTTTTTATGCTCATTTTTACGATATTTATTGTTCAATAATTCATTTTGAAAATAAAAAACCTTCCTTATAACTATAGTTGAATGAAATATATAGTTATAATTCAACTTTATATAATGAACTAACTACTAGTTAAAAGCAGTTAATTATAATTTACTAAAAACTGTATGTTTTCATTTGCCTATTTTTTATATGATAACATCATACTCATAAGTAAACACTATATTTTTAATTTCTTAATCTAAACTTAACATGAATGGTACGTGATTAAATGTATGACTTTAATAATGAGAATTCACAAAATAAAAAATCTCACAATAATTTGAAATACATGATGATTAAAAATGATAATTATGAAGACAGTAAGTCAAATCATATTGCTGGATTTATAATCACATTATTAATTATAGCCCTCATTGTAATAATTAAATGGTTACTTGGGTAATAATATATTACATCAATCTAATAGATAATAACCTTAAATTAGACTAATCAAACAATTAAAGAGACTTTAAAATCTATTGAAATCATTTTCTGTAAAAAGTGATTTATGTATTTTAAAATATAAAAAAGGACCCATACGTTGCTCGCATGGATCCACTACTAAAGGGAGTCAAAATTTACCTTCGTTAGTATATTATGGGGTATACTCATACTAATTAAGAGATGTTTAATTAATTATCGAAGGTACAATTTCATTATAACTGAAATGTTTTAATTTTAAATGCAAATTCATAAAAGTATTTGACATCTTATTGGCTAAAAAATGTATAATTTTTGAATATTAATAATCACTATCAATAAGGTAAGCGCTTTTATTTTTAAAATGAGGTGAAATGATGAAACAATACTTAATTACTGGTGGAACTGGAATGGTAGGTTCACATTTAGTAAAGGAAATTAAAAAAACGGATGCACATATTACTATTTTAACCCGACAAGATAAAACATCTAATGAATCTAAAATTACTTACGTCAATTGGTCAAAAGAAGGCTGGCAAAATGACGTTCCTGATATAGATGTAGTTATCAATTTAGCAGGTGCAACGCTCAATAAACGCTGGACTAAATCACATAAACAAGTCATGATGGTTAGTCGTATTCAGTCTACACAAGCTTTATATGAGTTATTTGAAAGCCGTACTCAAAAACCAAAAGTTTTATTTAACGCGAGTGCTATGGGATATTATCCTCCTGATTTATATTATAGTTATACAGAATTATATCAAACTTTACCTTTTGATTTTCTATCAGATATTGTTTACCAATGGGAACGTTTCGCTAATAAATTTAAAGATTTCGGAACACGAGTAGTCTTAGGAAGATTTGGACTTATTCTCTCTGATACTGGTGGAGCGTTACAAACTATGGAATTACCGTACCGTTTTTATGTAGGTGGTAAATTAGGTTCAGGTCAACAATGGTATTCTTGGATTCACATAGATGATTTAATCAGAGGTATTATATTTACTATAGATAATAAAGATGCACACGGTCCTTTCAATTTAACAGCACCAATCCCTGAAAGACAAAACTTATTTGGATATACTTTAGCTAGAGCAATGCATAAACCTCATGAAACTTGGGCGCCAAAATTAGCAATGCGTTTAGTTCTTGGAGAAATGTCAACAGTTGTTTTAGACACTCAAAAGGTTTTACCAAATAAGTTACACGCACTTGGCTTTGAGTTTAAGTTTAACAATTTAAAGAATGCGTTAGATGATTTAGTTAAAGCCTAAGAAATTACAACGTACGAAGAAGGTTTATAAAATGAAAGACAATCAATTAACTTATATTTTGTTAATTATTGCTAGTATTTTATTAATATTGAATGGAATATTTGCATTTGATCACACAATTGCAATGATATTAATGTCATTACTCTTTACAATTGTAGGTTTAACATTATTCATTGTAGTTTTTCGATTACTTATAAAAGACAAGAAGCACTAAGCAATAAAATGATTAAGAGACATGATTTGTGATTTATAAACAAGTTGAACATGTTAACTCAACTTTTAATTTTCACAATATCGTTGTCTCTTTTTTTATAAGTATTGAATGTTGATTTTTTCCACCCACTCTAAGCAATTTTTTAATTGAAATATTTTTTAAGAAACCTATAACGAGAATACGCTTTGAGCTAAAACTACATAAAAAAACTGCCCACAAAGTTAGTAACTTTGTAGACAGTGTGACAGAAAATTAACTAAAAGATATTCTAGCTTTTAATTATTTACTTTCTGGCTCCATGACTTCATCGATTAAACCATATTCTTTTGCTTCTTCAGCAGTTAAGAAGTTATCACGATCAGTATCTTGTTGAATTTTCTCAATTGATTGACCTGTACGCTCAGCTAAAATACGATTTAATTTTTCACGAGTTTTTAAGATATGGTTTGCAGCAATTTCGATTTCAGTCGCTTGACCTTGTGCACCACCTAAAGGTTGGTGAATCATAACTTCAGCATTTGGTAATGCAAAACGTTTACCTTTAGCTCCTGCTGCTAATAAGAATGATCCCATAGATGCTGCCATACCAATACAAATTGTTTGAACATCTGGTTTAATATGTTGAATTGTATCGTAAATAGCAAAACCTGCTGTAACACTACCACCTGGTGAATTGATATATAAGTAGATGTCTTTTTCAGAGTCTTGAGCTTGTAAGAATAATAATTGAGATACAATTGAATTAGCTACATTATCATCAATTTGAGAACCTAACATGATAATACGGTCTTTTAATAAACGGGAATAAATATCATATGCGCGTTCACCACGATTTGTTGTTTCAATAACTGTAGGAATTAAATTCATCTATTTTTCCTCCTTTAATAACTGTTGAATTTTATTTTACCTTAAAAGTCAAAAATGGTCAAAATTTTGAACTTACTATTTAAAAATTCAGTTTGACGCTTAACTATAAGATTTGTAAACTAGAATTATCGTTTTCATTGTACTGTTATCACTATTATTAGTACAGAAAAATGTTTCTATCCTCATTTACCCCTCGTAGTGTAATGGATAACACATGAGATTCCGGTTCTTATAATAGAGGTTCAATTCCTCTCGAGGGGGCTTTTAACTTTAAATTACACACAATTTTTTTATTTAAAACGCTGTAATGACGGCGTTCTTTTTTGTCTTGTCTATTAATAAAACACGATATAAAACGTAGTTTCATGAAATTTTACATGACCCTGCTCTTCTAAACATAAATGAGGTATTTTTGAATTTATTTCAAAAATACCTATGCTTACATTTCGATTTGTTCTCCATTACGTATTTTATCTGCAAGTTCATTAAGTTTTCTTAGTCGATGGTTCATACCTGACTTAGATATTGGCCCAGTTGAAATCATTTCACCTAATTCTTTCAATGATATCTCTTGATGTTCAACTCGTAATTTAGCTACCTCTCTCAATCGGTCTGGTAAGTTATCCAAACCAATTTCTTGATCAATAAGTTGTATGCTCTCAACTTGTCTCATGGCTGCGCTCACTGTTTTATTTAGATTCGCTGTTTCACAGTTTACTAACCGATTCACAGAATTCCTCATATCTCTAACAATGCGCACATCTTCAAATTTCAGTAACGCTTGATAACCACCTATTAAACTAAGAAAATCCGAAATTTTTTCAGCCTCTTTTAGATAAGCAATACTACCTTTTTTACGTTCAAGATGCTTTGCATTTAATTCATAACTATTCATTAATTTAGTCAAACCTTCTGAGTGACTTTCATATTGCGAGAAGATTTCGAGATGATAAGAAGATGTTTCAGGATTATTTACTGAGCCACCAGCAAGAAAGGCTCCTCTTAAATAACTTCGTCTCATTTCGTCATCTTTAATCATGTCAGGATCAATTTCATGGGTAAAGATGCCCTCTTTAAGTATTCCAAGATCATTTAAGATTTCTTTCGCTAACATTTTTGTACGACAAATATAGATGTTGTTCTTTTTTAGTTTCATCTTTTTTCGAACCAATATTTCAACTTCTACATTAAAAATTCGTTTAATAAGAGAGTATATTCGTCGTGCTGTCGTTGCATTTTCAGTCTGTACGTTAATTACAAATTGTTGATTAGATAAACTAAGTGCGCCATTCATACGAATTAATGCACTGAGCTCTGCTTTAGCATTTGCTTCATCAACTTCAATACGTGTTAATTCATTTTTCATGTCTGATGCAAAGCTCATAGAATACTCATTCCTTCCTAAATCAACTCTATTTTGATCTATGTATGGTCGACATAGAGATTACATTACACTACTTTGATAAAACACACGTAAGCTATCATATCATAACAAATATTGCACTAACACTATTTATGTTTATCATTAGGGTTAAACTGAATTGTGCTTGTTAATTCTAGTGCAAGCTCATAAATCATACCTGATAAAATTTTAGTATTATGGCGTACGAAGTGTTCGTCAGAAATTTCAATTAAATTTGAAGCTGTTAAAACTCTTATACCTTTGTTTTTTAGCTCTTCTTTATGAACTTCTACTGGTTTTGAATTTTTTTCTTCATATTTACGTAAAACGTCTTTGCTATAATTTTCATTACTGCATATCACAAAGTCGATAAAATCTTCACCGACTTGTTGGCAAATTGCATCTATATGTTCTTTAACACCGTAATTATCTGTTTCTCCTGGTTGAGTCATTACGTTAGAAACATAAAGTTTTGGTGCATTAGAGCGAAGTAATGCTTCAGAAATCCCTTTAACACATAAATTAGAGATAACACTTGTATATAACGAACCAGGCCCAAGAACGATTAAATCTGCATGTTCTAGAGCCTCAACCGCTTCTTCCATAGGTTCAACATCCCCGGGTTCTAAAAAGACGCGATCTATTTTTTTATTTGTTTTAGGTATGTTGGTTTCTCCACGAACAATTTCTCCGTCTTCCATGACCGCATTCAATTGAACACTTGTGTTTGTTGATGGTATAACTTGCCCTTTGATATTGAGAACTTTACTAAGTTCTTTTATCGCATGACCGAAATCATTAGTTATACTTGTCATCCCTGCAATAACCAAATTCCCTAGTGAGTGGCCGTCGACTTTATTTTCATCAAAACGGTATTGAAAAAGTTGAGTTAACGTTGATTCTGAATCACTAAGCGCTGCGATAACATTACGTATATCACCTGGAGCAGGTATATCCATAACATCTCTAATCTTCCCTGTGCTTCCGCCGTTATCAGCGACAGTAACAATAGCAGTAATATCTATAGGGAATTCTCTTAATCCTCTTGCTAGAACAGATAAGCCTGTTCCTCCTCCGATAAGTACTACTTTCATTTGTTTCATTTTTTCTCTCCACTTTCAATATGAGCATCTCTGTGATGCACATAGACATTGTAATCAAAAACCTCATCAAGATATTCGCCTAAACGTTTTGCTAAAGCAACTGATCGGTGTTGACCGCCTGTACATCCTATAGCAATAACAAGCTGTGACTTTCCTTCTTTTTTATAACCTGGAATCATATACTTTAAGAGGTCTGTTAATTTATCAAAGAAAATCTCAGTTTCTTTCCATTTCATTACATAGTTATAGACCAGATCATCAAGACCAGTCAGCGGGCGTAGTTCTTCTACATAGTATGGATTTGGTAAAAATCTTACATCGAATACTAAATCAGCATCCATTTGAATCCCATGTTTGAAACCAAAACTGGTAACATTAATCGTAAACGTTTCAAAATTATCATCTAAATAAAATTTAGCGATCCGATGCTTTAATTCCTTAGGTTTTAATAGCGTCGTATCGATAACAAAGTTTGCAATGCTTCTAATTTCAGAAAGATGTTCTCTCTCCTCATTAATTGCTTCAATAAGAGAACGTTGTCCATTTTCATTCAATGGATGTGCTCTTCTTGATTCTTTATAACGAGAAATAAGTTTTTCTGTTTTAGCCTCTAAAAACATGACGTCTACGATAACATCATTACGACTTTTAATGATATCAATTTCTTTAATTAAAGATTTAAATAACTCCTTCCCTCTTAAATCAATGGCAATTGCCACCTTTTGTAAAGAAGGATTTCCTTGTTCCATGAGTTCTACAAATTTGGGTAATAAAACTGGTGGTAAATTATCTACGCAGAAGAACCCCATATCTTCAAGACTTTGTATCACTAGTGATTTACCCGCTCCTGACATGCCTGTAACAACTAATAATTCACTTTTAACAATTTCATTTTCGCTATTTTTCACTTTTTAAAGTCACCACCATTTAAGTTCTTCGCTCTTACTTCATATAATTAAATTAATCTTATCATACTAGTATATCTAAAGGAATCTTCTTTATTAATCAAAAAAGCTAGAACGATTGATAGCGACTACTTGTCGACATCAATGTCCTAGCTACATGTGATTGTGTAGATTAAGCTTCTAATTTATCTTTAAGCTCTGTGATATAATCTGCTGCACTTTGAGCTGCAATACTACCGTCTCCCGTTGCAGTTACAATTTGACGTAATCCTTTATCACGAACATCACCAGCTGCAAAGATTCCAGGGACATTCGTACTCATATCAGCTTTAGTGACAATATATCCTGTTTCATTTGTGATTCCTAAATTAGTAAATGGTGCTGTTAAAGGTTTCATTCCAATGTAAATGAAAACTCCATCAGCATCGTACGTTTCTTCCGAACCATCTTTAGTAGATTCTAAAGTTACTGATCCTACTTTGCCATCTTTTTCGTTGATTGTTTTTAAAGTATGACTCCAAATGAAATCAACTTTTTCATTTTTGAAAGCACGTTCTTGTAAAATATTCTGCGCACGTAATTCATCTCTTCTATGAACGATTGTTACTTTATCAGCGAATTTAGTTAAGAATGTTCCTTCTTCAACTGCTGAGTCGCCACCACCAATAACAAATAATCGTTTATTTTTAAAGAAGGCACCATCACACACAGCACAGTAACTTACACCACGTCCACCAAGTTCTTGTTCCCCAGGCACACCAATTTTTTTATATTCTGCACCAGTTGAGATAATCACTGCATGAGCCGTAATTTCTTTATTACCTAAGTTAATTACTTTGTAGTCACCTTTATCTTCTACAGATTTAATATCTCCATATTGATACTCTGCTCCAAATTTTTTCGCGTGTTCAAACATTTTCGTAGATAAATCTGGACCCGTAATCATTTCAAATCCTGGAAAGTTCTCTACCTCTTCAGTGTTGGCCATTTGACCACCTGGCATACCACGTTCAATCATAACTGTTTTTAAATTTGCACGAGATGCATAAACTGCTGCTGTCATACCGGCAGGACCTGCGCCGATAATGGCTACGTCAAAATCTACTTCAGTCATTTTTTAATGCCTCCTAGTTATTAATCATTATCGCATTATATACTATACCATTTATTTCTTAAATTTATATGCTCAAAATAAAAGCAATGGTTTTATCTAATTTATATCGTGTGACTTCAAAAGAATCAATAATTTGTTTTTTAGTCATAGCGTGATTGGTATATTTATAGTGCATATATACAAATGCAGCTAAATATCTGTCTACCTCTGCTAAATCAACTTTTTCAGAGATAATCGCTTCAGCTTGATCAATCCAGTCAATAAATAGTGAGGTATCGTTTTTAAAATAATCCATTTCATATAATTTCAACATACCTCTGTGAATAAAATCTAATTTATTTAATGTTAATCCTTGTACCAGATACGTTAGATATAATTTTTCATAATCATTCATTGATTCTAAGATTGACCAAATCTCTTCTGTCATAAGAATTTCTTTACCATTGAGTTGATTTAATAAAAAGATTCCATATAGTCTATAATGACTATCGTCATCCAATAATAGTGGAAGAATGCGTTGGTTAAAAACAGATTTACTTTCCTCAAGCACCCATGGCGCATAACCAACATCTACTTTAGATATCTGTAGTAATTTATTCCATAATTCTACACTTTCATCTTTATTTCCGAGGTAATAAAAATTAAAGCTCAATGCATTATACATTTGAATGGATAAAAACTTACCCTTTTTATATAGAGGATAAAGTAAATTTTGAGATGCTTGATACTGTTTTAAATAACTTAATACAATTCCTAGTTTAAAACTTTCATCATCATTCATAGGTACAACTTTGTTTAATATTTTAAGATACCTCTTATATTTCTCCATTTCATTTGTGTTATAAAGTAAAAGTGTATAATGACATAAGGCATGAACATCTGAATTATCTTCACTCAATAACGCTTCAAACATCTCTTTAGCTGTTTCATATTCACTTAAATAAAGATAGCACATCGCAAGCAGATTACGTATAACACGATGGGATTGAATATGCTCATCTTGACTTAGAATATATGCTCGCGCGTCATTCAGTCGTCCTTGTGAAAATAAAAATTGGAATAATAATTGTGTAGCAAATAATTGTGCTTCTAATTCAATTTTATGTTCACTTGTATAGGTCACTTCGAATGTCTTTTCTAGTACTTCTCTAAAGTCCTGATCATCTGTTAAAAGTACATAATTAATACCAAACAAGAATGCCTTGTTTGGTTCATTCAACTCTATATTTAATTGACTTAACTCATAGAAACTATCTGCAACATGAAAATCATTTACAATATTTTCGTAAAATATTTGCTCTGCTTTTCTACCTAAATTTATTTTCGTTAAACATTGTGCATAATGTAATTGAATATCATAATCTTCAGGTGACAATTCGAGCACTTTGCTATAGTAATTTGCTGCTTTATTATAATCTTGTTGTTGCCATTTTTGTATAGCCATTTTGCGGTAAAAAGTTTCGTCGAAAATCATTGGTATTATCTTATTGTCTTCACGTGCCATTAATTGTCACCTCCTCTATCAACTTTTATATGCATAGGATTACCAAATACAAAGCTATAATCAGGTATATCTTTAGTGATGACCGTACCAGCTCCGACTTTTACATGGTTTCCTATTCTAACTCCTGGTAAAATCGTTACATTCGCACCAATCAATGTATAATGCCCAATGGTGACTCTACCTTGTCGCCATTCATCAATAAGTACTTCATGCGTTAATATTGTTGTATTATAACCAATAACACTATTGTTGCCAACAGAAATTAACTCTGGATAAAACAAGTCAGGTAAAACTTTATATGCAAATGCTGTATTCTGACCTATAGCCATTTTTAAAAACTTGCGATAAATAGAGCGTTTTAGACGCATGCTTGGTATAAAACGAGAAATTTCAATAATAATAGTTTGTTTAAAAACCTTAGGAAATCTCACTATTTTATAAACTTGCCACAGAGGGTTTATGGAGAAACGTTTTTGTTTGTTTAATCGTCTCACCATACACACTACGCCCTTTTACCTGGCCATTGAAGTGGTCCAGAATTTTTAAAAGTTGAAGGTTGATACTTAACTCTTCTATATACAATAAGAATAATGCTAACAACGATAAGAATGACTGATACGAGTTGTGCAACTCTAATATGACTTGTAAGCATTAAACTATCAGTTCGCAGTCCTTCAACGAAGAATCGGCCAATTGAATACCAAATAAGATAAATAAAGAACGTTTCCCCTATTTTTAGATGTTTCCTCAAATTAATTAGAATTATAAAACCGAGAACATCCCACGCAGATTCATATAAAAATGTAGGATGATAATACTGACCATCGATATACATATTTCTAATGATAAAATCCGGTAAATGTAAGTGTTCTAAAAACGCCTTCGATACAGGTCCACCATGGGCTTCATGATTCATAAAATTACCCCATCTACCTATACCTTGAGCTAATATAATACCTGGCGCTACAATATCACCGATTTGTAACGGGTGTAGATTTTTAGACCTACATACGATAACACCTGTAATAAATCCACCAATTAAACCACCGTGGATTGCTATACCTCCATGCCATATCTTCGGTATTTCACCTGGATTTTGCATGTAATATGGCCATTGGAAAATCACGAAGTATAAACGTGCCACAATAAAACCAAATATAGCACTATAGAATATAATATCTATTAATGTATCTTTATGTAAGCCAACATTTTTTAGTGCAGCTTGTGCAATAAAATAACCCAGTAATATACCACATGCGATAATAATTCCATACCAACGAACATGTATAGGTCCAATACTAAAAGCAATTGGATCAATGTATCCTAGAGTTAAACCCATTTCGTACTACTCCTCACTTTTATGACTATTGCGAACGATTTCTTCATTTAAACGCTCACTAAACTCTTCAGCTGTATTAATTCCCATTATATTTAATCGATAATTCATCGCTGCAACTTCAATAATTACGGCAACATTTCGTCCAGGTCTTACAGGAATTGTTTTTTTAGTAATTTCAGTATCGAGGATTTTCAAAGTTTCCTCATTAAGTCCAACTCGATCATATAATTTATCTTTATTCCAATTCTCTAAATTAATATTTAAACGAATTTGTTTCTCAGTCAAAATAGACCCTGCACCAAATAGAGTCATAACATTAATAATTCCCAGTCCTCGAATCTCAAGTAAATGCTCAATCAATTTAGGTGGTTTGCCTATTAATTCGTCTTTAGTGATTTCTTTAATTTCAACATTATCATCAGCGACAAGTCTGTGACCACGTTTAACTAATTCTAATGCAGTCTCACTTTTACCTATACCTGAATCACCTGTAATTAATACACCTACTCCATAAACATCGACGAGTACTCCATGTAAAGATGTGGTTTTAGCTAATTCATGCTCTAAAAATGTAGTCAAACGACTCATCAAACTTGTCGTAGCATCTTTAGCAATAATAATAGGTGTATTTAGTTCTTTTGCTGCAGAAATTAATTCTTCAGGGGGCTCCAATCCTCGCGTCACAATAATTGCTGGAGTTTCAGGTCGACATAATTTTCTCATTCTTCCTTCTTTCTCATCATCAGGAAGTAGATTATAGAAAGATAGTTCAGTAGTTCCTAACAATTGAATTCTATCTGAAGCATAGTGAGAGAAATAGCCTGCCATTTCTAGACCAGGACGTGATATATCCGTATTTTTTATTGGTCTATTTAAGCCTTTTTCCCCAGCGATTAAATCTAGATTAAGTGTATTAACCAGTCTTTCTGTTGTTAACATGGGTTCACCTCAAATTATAATATCCCTTCGTATCTATTCTCTATTCTATTATCATATCAAAAATGAACTCACAATCTATATTAAAATGACGATTTAACTTTTAAAATATTCTTAAATAACCATTAACTTAAATATATGAATGTTAATTTTTTTAACATCTGAGGTGAGTATTTTAACCATTAATAAATTATAGGTTTGAATTCTTGTATTAAAGTTATAAAACACTCACTTTAACTTGCATATCTCAATAAATACTTTAGAAAAAACTTTATTAGCTATGGACTTGTTGCAATGGTTAATAAGAATTAAAAACTTACAATGAATATATCTTAATTTTAAAAGCTATCATCATGATAAAGAATTAAGGCTAGGACAATATTAATGTCCTAGCCTATCAAAGTTGGTTAGCATTAGTAAAGGTTAACTAAAACTTTGAAGCGTTATCTTTACTAATTGGCTATTTATTCTATACTGTCTCTTTCTAAAACAGGTTTTAAATATGTTCCAGTATAAGAGTCATTATTTTCAGCAATTTCTTCCGGAGTACCAGTACCAACTATAGTACCCCCGCCTTCGCCACCTTCAGGTCCAAGATCAATAATGTGATCTGCAGTTTTAATTACATCTAAGTTGTGTTCAATAATCACAACTGTATCACCGTTTTCTACTAATCGATTTAAAACTTTTAACAAACGGCTAATATCATCAACGTGCAGCCCCGTTGTAGGTTCATCAAGGATATAAATAGAACGTCCTGTGGAACGCTTATGCAATTCAGAGGCTAATTTTACACGTTGAGCTTCACCACCTGAAAGAGTTGTCGCCTGTTGTCCTAAAGTAATATAACCTAAGCCGACATCAACAAGTGTTTGAAGCTTTCGATTAATTTTTGGAATATTTTCGAAGAAATGTGTTGCTTCTTCAACAGTCATTTCTAATACATCGGCAATATTTTTACCTTTATAAGTTACTTCCAAGGTTTCTCGATTATAACGTTTACCATCACACACTTCACATGGTACATAAACGTCTGGTAAAAAATGCATTTCTATTTTAATGATACCGTCACCTTTACAAGCTTCACAACGTCCGCCTTTAACATTGAAACTAAATCTACCTTTTTGATAACCACGTATTTTAGCTTCATTCGTTTGAGCAAAGACATCTCTAATATCATCGAAAACGCCTGTATAAGTGGCTGGATTTGAACGTGGAGTTCTACCAATTGGAGATTGATCAATATCAATAATCTTATCGAGGTGATCAATACCATCAATTGTGTCAAAATCTCCAGGTTTTATTTTAGATTTATTAATTTTTTGGGCAAGTGATTTATATAAAATTTCATTAACTAATGAACTTTTACCAGAACCAGACACTCCAGTAACAACAGTCATTACTGATAAAGGAAATTCAACATCGACGTTTTTAAGATTATTGCTTCTAGCACCTTTTATGCTAATTTTCTTATTAGTTACTTCTCGTCTATGTTCGGGTACATCAATACGTTTTTTGCCACTAAGATATTGTCCAGTTAATGATTTTTTATCTTTCATTACTTTAGCAGGTGTACCACTTGAAACAATTTCTCCACCATGATTCCCTGCACCTGGACCTACATCTACTAAATAATCTGCTGCTCTCATCGTATCATCATCGTGTTCAACAACAATTAACGTATTTCCTAAATCTCTCATTTCTTTTAATGTACTAATTAGGCGATCATTATCTCTTTGATGTAGCCCAATTGAAGGTTCATCTAATACATACAATACTCCTGTTAGTCTTGAACCTATTTGAGTAGCAAGACGAATACGTTGTGCTTCCCCACCTGATAAAGTACCAGATGAACGATTTAAAGTAAGATATTCCAAACCTACGTTATTTAAGAAAGATAATCTTGAAATAATTTCCTTAAGGATTTGGTTTGCTATCGCTCTGTCTTGCTCACTTAATTCAATCTTTTCATAATAATTCAAAGCATTTTTAATGGAGTATTGCACGACTTCACCAATATTAAAACCGCCAACATAGACAGATAAAGCTTCTTGGCTCAAACGTTTACCATGACACGTTTCACATGGAAGTTCTGTCATGTACTTGCTCATCATTTCACGGGTATACTCAGAAGGAGACTCATGGTAGCGTCGATTGATATTAGGAATAACCCCTTCGAATACCATTTTGCGTTTAC
Source organism: Staphylococcus sp. HMSC06C11 (assembly GCF_001808345.1). Taxonomy (NCBI): domain Bacteria; kingdom Bacillati; phylum Bacillota; class Bacilli; order Caryophanales; family Staphylococcaceae; genus Staphylococcus; species Staphylococcus sp. HMSC06C11. The sequence goes on along the minus strand of NZ_KV793047.1, from coordinate 83,427 downwards.
GTGTGCCCCCATTACGTTGAGTGAAAGTAAACTCAATTTCTTTATCTCCAGAACCGTGCATCAAGATATTCTTTTGTCTATCTGTCAGCTTTTTATATGGTTTATCCATGTTGATCTTATAGACTTCACATACGCGTTTTAACAATGTTGGATAGAAGTCCGAACTTGTAGGCTCCCATGGTTCAATTGCACCTTCATTTAATGATTTATCTTTATCAGGAACAACTAAATCCATGTCTACTGTTAGTTTTTGACCAAGACCATCACATGTTGGGCATGCACCAAATGGACTATTGAAACTGAACATTCTTGGCTCTAACTCACCAATTGAGAATCCACAAATAGGACATGCATGATTTTCAGAAAATTTTAGTTCATCACCATCAATGACATCAACAGTTAAGTTACCTTCCGCTAGTTCTAAAGACGTTTCAATTGAATCTGCTAAACGCGTCTCAATTCCATCTTTAACGACTAAGCGGTCGACAACTACTTCAATAGTATGATTTTTATTCTTATCAAGTTCGGGCACTTCATTGACATCTACAATCTCTCCGTCGACACGTAAGCGTACATAACCCTTTTTACCTATATCTTCAATTAATTTTTCGTGTGTTCCTTTTCTATGAGACACTACAGGTGCAAGTAGTTGGATTTTTGTACGTTCTTCAAGTTCTAGAATTCTATCCACCATTTGTTGAACAGTTTGAGATTCTATTTCTATTCCATGGTGCGGACAATAAGGTTTACCTACGCGTGCATAAAGCAGACGTATATAGTCATAGATTTCAGTTACAGTTGCAACAGTTGATCGTGGATTTTTACTAGTTGTCTTTTGATCAATAGAAATGGCAGGTGATAAACCTTCAATTGTATCAACATCTGGCTTATCCATTTGTCCTAAAAACTGACGTGCATATGCACTTAGAGACTCCACATATCGTCTTTGTCCTTCTGCATAAATCGTATCAAATGCCAAAGAAGACTTACCAGAGCCTGAAAGTCCAGTCATGACAATAAGTTTATTTTTGGGTAGCTCAATATCTACTCCTTTTAAATTATGTGCACGTGCGCCTTTAACGACTATTGACGGTCCTTTCATTTAAACGTCACCCTTCTGCTTTTAATTCAAATAACATATCTCTTAATTCTGTTGCTTTCTCGAAGTCTAAATCTTTAGCTGCTTTTTTCATTTCTTTTTCTATATTTTCAATAGTTTTTTGTCTTTCTTTTTTAGTCATTTTCTTAGGTAGTTCTGTTTGTTTCTGATCATTAGTTTCATCACTTTCTACTGTAGCACTAATAACATCATGTATTTTCTTATTAATCGTTTTAGGAGTTATACCGTGTTCCTTATTATGCGCCGTTTGAATATCTCGACGTCTTTGCGTTTCATCAATTGCATATTGCATTGAATCAGTAATTTTATCTGCATACATAATAACTTCACCTTTATCATTACGTGCAGCACGACCTATTGTTTGAATTAAAGAACGATCTGATCGTAGAAATCCTTCTTTATCAGCATCAAGTATAACTACTAGAGACACTTCAGGTATATCAATACCCTCTCTCAACAGGTTAATCCCTACAATAGCGTCATAAGTTCCCATACGCAAATCCCGAATAATTTCGATACGTTCTAATGTTTTAATCTCAGAGTGTAAATAGTTAACTTTAATACCCGCTTCTTTCATATATGTGGTTAAATCTTCACTCATTTTTTTAGTTAATGTTGTTACTAACACACGTTCATCTCTATCTATCCGTTCTTGAATCTCACTGAGTAAATCATCAATTTGATTTTCAGTTGGTCTAACGTCGATTTTAGGATCGAGTAAGCCAGTTGGACGAATAATCTGTTCAACCATTTCATCAGTATGTTCTAATTCATAAGGTCCAGGTGTAGCAGAAACATATACAAGTTGTTTAGTTTTATCTTCGAACTCTTCAAATTTTAGAGGTCTATTATCAAGTGCACTTGGTAAACGGAACCCATGATCTACAAGCACCTGTTTACGAGCTCTGTCACCGTTATACATACCACGAATTTGTGGTAAAGTAACGTGTGATTCATCAATCATTACAAGCCAATCATCTCCAAAATAGTCAAGCAATGTAAAAGGTGTAGAGCCTAAAGGTCTTAATGTAAGGTGAACAGAATAATTCTCAATACCTGAACAGAAGCCCATTTCACGCATCATTTCGAGATCATAATTCGTGCGCTGTTCAAGTCGCTGAGCTTCTAATAATTTATTTTCATCGCGTAATTCTTTAAGTCTTTCTTCTAATTCTTTCTCAATTCGTTCAATTGCAACTTTCATCTTTTCTTCACGAGTTACGAAGTGAGAGGCTGGGAAAATAGCAAAATGTTCACGTTCACGTATCACTTCACCAGTTAAATAATTGACCTCTCTGATGCGATCAATTTCATCTCCAAAGAACTCTACTCTAATACACATTTCTTCTCTAGATGCAGGAAAAATCTCTACAACATCTCCACGCACTCTAAAAGTACCACGTTGGAAATCAATATCATTACGTGTATATTGAACATCTACTAATTTTCGTAGCAATTCACTGCGATCCATTTCCATTCCAACTCTAACGCTAACTACTAAGTCTTTATATTCTTCCGGATTACCTAAACCATAAATACAACTTACACTAGCAATAATTATTACATCATCGCGTTCAAATAACGCACTTGTAGCCGAATGACGTAATTGGTCAATTTCATCATTGATGGAGGCGTCCTTTTCTATGAAAGTATCAGTTGATGGAACATAAGCTTCTGGTTGATAATAATCGTAATAACTTACAAAATATTCTACTCTATTTTCAGGGAAGAATTCTTTAAACTCACTATAAAGTTGCCCAGCTAATGTCTTATTGTGTGCAATAATCAATGTAGGTTTACCGACTTCTTTGATGACGTTACTCATAGTGAATGTTTTACCTGTTCCTGTCGCACCAAGTAAAGTTTGATGACGTTTTCCATTATTCACACCATCAACAATTTTTTGTATCGCTTGAGGTTGATCCCCCTGTGGTTCAAATTCAGAATTCAACTTAAATGGAACATGTTCAACCATTCTGACATACGCCTCCTATTTAATTTCTCACTCATTTAAAATTTAACACTCACGTTTATAGTCTTAAGTTTCATTATGTATTATTCTAACAAATTTATAACGACTAAAGCAAACGTTTGTTCGCTTGAGATTTTTTGAAAATAAAAACAAACATAGTGAAACACCATGCTTGTTTAAAAAGTTATTTAATTTAAGTCTTTCTCGTTTAAAGATACTATAAAACAATCTTCTGTAACCTTCAAAAGATTTGTTTACGCTTTCTATATATTGATATTTCCTAACTAGAATCATCTTGATTCTTATGAAATTTCAATTTATCAATGATTAAATAACCTGCTAGAAGACTCACTACATCTATAAATATAATCCATTCGTTATGAAAAAAACCTTTATAAATCGAAGTACCTATTAATATTAGCGTTAATAATGTACCTATCCATTTACTTCTAGTGACAACAGTAAATAATACCACTAATATACAAGGAAAAAAGGCGGCACATGCATACCAAATCATTATCGTCACCCATTTCTTCTATTTAAGATTGTCATAGTCGTTTCACGTAACTCAGTTCTTGGAATGAAGTTTTCTGTAAGCATTTCAGGAATAACATTATCTATGAAGTCTTTTACTGAATTTAAATGATCAAATTGAATAATTGTCTCTAGACTCATTTCATAAATTTCAAAGAATAAAGGTTCTGGGTTACGTTTTTGAATTTCTCCAAAAGTTTCATATAATAAATCAATTTTGTCTGCCACTGAGAGAATTTGACCTTCTAAAGAATCATCTTTACCTTCTTGTAGTCGTTCTCTGTATACTTTTTGATATTGTTCAGGAATCTCCTCTTTTATGAATGTATCTACCATTTCTTCCTCTACTTGGGAGAATAGTTTCTTTAATTCTCTGCTTGCATATTTAACAGGGGTTTTAATGTCACCGGTAAAAACTTCCGCGAAATCGTGATTTAACGCCTTCTCATATAGACTTTTCCAATTGATTTCATTTCCATAATATTCTTCAACAGTTGCTAAATACTGGGCAATTTTAGTCACTTTAAATGAGTGGGCAGCGACATTATGTTCGAAATATTTAAACTTACCCGGTAGTCTTATTAATTTTTCTAAATCAGAAAGTCTTTTAAAATATTGATGTACACCCATATCACGATACCTCCCTGTAAACGAAATTTGTCTAATTACTTATAGTTATTATATCAATCCATTTTATTATTGAAAGTAAATTCATATTTTTATATATTAATTTTTTATAAAGGTAAGAGATTCTAGTTTGCATATATCTTAGAATATCCTTGTTTGATAATTAAATTTCAATAAGAGTTTAAATCGCTTACTTATTAAGTTGATGACATATAGTGTAACTTGAATAAAAAAGCTGTAACAATAAACACTGTTACAGCCTTGTTTAAAATACATATATTAATTTTTTCTTTTTCACTTTTATAATTTAGTCTTTTAGTGAATATAATTGTAAGAACCTGGATTATAAATTGTTCTATATGATTTAACGTTTACGCCACCGTTCCAGTTCATTTCAGAAACAGTTAATGTACCATTAGGATTTACTGACTCAACAACGCCTACATGTCCATACGCACCAGCACCATTTTGTCCAGGAGCGCTTTGGAATATAGCTCCTACTTCAGGTGTGTTATTTACATTGAATCCAGCTTGGCTAGCAGATGCTGCCCAGTTGCTAGCATTGCCCCATAAACTACCAATTGGTTTTCCTAATTCAGCACGACGATTAAATGCATAGTAAGTGCATTGTCCATCAGTATATAGGTTACCTGCATTCGAAATACTTCTTAAACCATCATAAGAAGTTTGAGAAAAATTGATTGGTGTTTCATAATTTTCATAAGTAACACCTGATTCATCAGTTGAAGTTGACTCAAATGTAGTTTGCGGAATAGAGATTTCTTCACTTTCAAATTGTGATGGATTAACGCCACTCTCTGAAACAACTATTTTATCACCAGGGAAAATAAGCGGTTGGATTCCTGGGTTTAATGTATATAATTGTTCTAAAGTGATGCCGTGTTCTACTGCGATATTATATAAACAATCTCCTGCTTTAACTATATATGTTCCTAAATTAGATTGATTCGTTGTAACAACGTCTGGTGAATTTACGTCCTGTTGAGACGCCTCTGATTCTTGAGCGTTAGCTGCAGTGTTGATTGCAAAAAATGCTGCAATCGAACTTAAAGTTACAGTTAGCGTTTTTTTCATCTAGTTGTCATTCCTTTGCTAGTTTGTTCTTAAATTTACAAGTTCAAATATAGCACACCCCAAGCTTGAGATGTTTAATGTTATAGCGATGTAATATAACAGTAAAAAGAGAATGATTACAAAAACACGATATAAAACGCTAACTATCTTTACAATAACGGTGTAAAGGGTTACTTTTCTAAGTTTGAAACTATATGTGGTAATATTATAAATTGCATATTACATATTATTATTAGATATTTTATTACACAAAACATTACCTACTTAATGTTTATTAAATTAAAAACCTCATTTACTAGTCACTAACACTAATAAATGAGGAACTTAAATTATTAAACTTCTTCATTGTCCATTTCTTTTCTTAAATAAGCTTCTATAAATGGCCCAATATCGCCATCCATGACTGCATCAACCTTACCAGTTTCTTCATTTGTACGATGGTCTTTAACCATTGAATAAGGATGGAAAACATAAGATCGTATTTGACTTCCCCACCCAATTTCTTTTTGTTCACCACGAATTTCAGCCATTTCACGTTCTTGTTCATCTAATTTTAGTTGGTATAACTTAGATTTTAACATTTTCATTGCTGCTTCTCGGTTCTTAATTTGCGAACGTTCATTTTGGTTATTGACTACAATACCTGTAGGATGGTGAGTAATTCTGATCGCTGATTCTGTTTTGTTAATATGCTGACCACCAGCTCCTGAAGCTCTAAAGGTATCAACCGTTATATCATCCGGATTAATTTCTATTTCAATTTCATCATTATTGAAATCTGGAATCACGTCACAAGAGGCAAACGACGTATGTCGTCTACCCGAGGAATCAAATGGTGAGATTCTGACTAATCGGTGCACGCCTTTTTCTGCTTTTAAGTAACCATAAGCATTATGACCTTTAATCAATAGCGTTACGCTTTTTACGCCTGCTTCGTCACCCGGTAAATAGTCCACCGTCTCAACATTGAAGCCATTTTGTTCACAATAACGTTGATACATTCTTAGTAACATACTCGCCCAATCTTGTGATTCAGTTCCTCCGGCGCCTGGATGAAGTTCAAGTATGGCATTATTTGCATCATGTGGCCCATCCAGAAGTAATTGCAATTCAAATTGATCCATTTTATCTTTAAATTGAATGACAGTATTCTCAAGTTCTTCTTTCATATCTTCATCATATTCTTCTTGTAACAATTCTCTAGTTGCACTCATATCATCAACTTCATTGGCTAAATTGTGATACCCATTCACTATCGACTTTAAAGCGTTATTTTTATCTATAATTTCTTGAGCTTTATTTTGATCATTCCAGAAGTTTGGATCTGCCATCATCTCTTCATATTCTTGGATATTAGTCTCTTTATTCTCTAAGTCAAAGAGACCCCCTAATTTGATTTAAATTATTTTGATATTCGTCTATATTACGTTTAATTTCAGATAATTCCATTGATTTTCTCTCCTATTACTGAATGTTTAGCGCTTTTAGCATTTATCATACTATATCTTACATGAAATTCATCTTTATGAAAATTAACATTCAAACTTAAAAAGTTTGAAGTCACGACATTAGTATCAAGAAAATAATAATAAAGACCGAGCCATTAGAATATGCCTCAGTCTTTATTATTGAACATTGCAACATTTAGTGTTGATTTATGCTTGTCCATGGCAATTTTTGTACTTTTTACCACTGCCACATGGACATGGGTCGTTTCGCCCTACTTGATCACCTTTTACAATGGGTTGAGATTTTACTTTTTCTTTACCATCTTCAGCAGTTAGATGTTTACCCTCACCTAAATCTTTTGTTTTTTCACGTTCAATATCATCTTCAAACTGTACTACTGATTTTAAGATATATTTACAAGTATCTTCTTCAATATTTTGCATCATAATATCAAACAGTTCATGGCCTTCGTTTTGATAATCGCGAAGAGGGTTTTGTTGTGCATATGAACGCAAGTGAATACCTTGACGTAATTGATCCATTGTATCGATATGATCTGTCCAGTGACTATCGATAGAACGTAATAAAATCATTCGTTCAAATTCACTCATTTGATCGCCTAATTTTTCTTTCTGACGCTCATAAGCTTTTTCTATTTTCGCCCAAACAACTTCAAAGATGTCTTCAGAATCCTTACCATTGATTTCAGACTCCGCTAAGTCTCCTTCTTGTAAAAAGACATCATTCACATAGTTTATAAACGGTGCATAATCAGGATTATCATCATCTTCATTAACATAATAGTTAATTGAACGTTGTAATGTTGAACGTAACATAGCATTGACTACTTGAGAGCTATCTTCATTATCTATAATTTCGTTACGTTCATTATAAATAATTTCACGTTGTTTACGTAACACCTCATCGTATTCAAGGATACGTTTACGCGCATCAAAGTTGTTACCTTCTACACGTTTTTGAGCAGATTCAACAGCTCTTGAAACCATTTTAGACTCTATCGGAGTTGAATCGTCCATACCAAGTCTATTCATCATTTTTTGTAAACGTTCTGAACCAAAACGAACCATTAATTCGTCTTGAAGTGATAGATAGAAACGACTGTCACCTCTATCACCTTGACGTCCTGAACGACCACGTAACTGGTCATCAATTCGACGAGATTCATGACGTTCAGTACCTATAACAGCGAGTCCACCAAGTTCTTCAACACCATCGCCAAGTTTGATGTCTGTACCACGACCAGCCATGTTTGTCGCAATGGTTACAGCACCTTTTTGACCAGCGTTTGCAATGATGTCCGCTTCGCGTTCATGGTTTTTCGCATTTAATACATCATGTCGGATACCACGTTTTTTAAGTAAATTAGAAATGTATTCTGATGTTTCTACTGCCACGGTACCTAATAAGATAGGTTGTCCTTTTTTATGCTTCTCAACTACGTCTTCAACTACTGCGTCAAATTTACCCTTTTGACTAATATAAATTAAATCTGCCTTATCAACACGTTGGACAGGTTTATTCGTAGGAATTTGAGTTACTGTCATATTATATATGTTGCGGAATTCTTCTTCTTCAGTTTTTGCAGTACCAGTCATTCCAGCTAATTTGTTATACATTCTGAAGTAATTTTGGAATGTAATAGATGCCATAGTCTTAGATTCATTTTGAATCGTAACACCTTCTTTAGCTTCGATAGCTTGGTGCAATCCTTCAGAAAAACGACGTCCAGGCATCGTACGTCCTGTAAATTGGTCCACAATAAGTACTTCGCCATCAACAACCATATAATCCACATCGCGTTGTAACGTTACATGAGCTCTTAATGCAGTATTAATATGACTAATGATTTCAACGTTTTGAACGTCGTATAAATTGTCTACTTTAAACATACGCTCAGCTTTGTCAGCACCTTGTTCAGTTAGATGAACGGCTTTTGTTTTTTCATCATAATTATAGTCATCTTCTGCTTTGAGCATCTTAGCGAATACATTAGCTTGAGTGTATAATAATGTAGATTTTTCAGCTTCACCAGAAATAATTAAAGGTGTTCTCGCCTCATCAATTAAAATAGAATCGACCTCATCAATAATTGCAAAATGTAATGGACGCATAACTCTTTCTTCAGCATAATTCACCATATTATCTCTTAAGTAATCGAAGCCAAGTTCATTATTAGTACTATAAGTAATATCTTGTGCATATGCTTCACGCTTTTCTTCAGTAGACTTACTATTTAAGTTAAGTCCAACAGATAAACCTAAGAAATTATATAATTGAGCCATCTCTTCACTTTGAAAACTTGATAAATACTCATTGACTGTAATCACGTGAACGCCACGACCGGCCAGCGCATTTAAATAAGTTGGCATTGTCGCTGTTAAAGTTTTACCTTCACCTGTTCTCATTTCAGCGATATCGCCTTTATGAATCGCGATACCACCCATAACTTGTACTCTATAAGGTATCATGTTAAATACACGCTTAGAGCCTTCACGTACAAGTGCATATGCTTCAGGTAAAATTTTATCTAAATAATCATTTTGTTTTTTTACATCATCAATTTCGGATAATTCTTTTTGGAACGCTTTAGTTTTTTCACGAATTTCTTCATCAGTTAATAATGCAGTATCTTCCTCTAACGCGAGTACTTTATCTGCAAGTTTACCTAAGCGTTTCGTTTCTTTTTTATTGCCGTCAACAATTTTCGATAAAAATCCCATTACATGCGTCGCTCCTTTAGCTAAAACTGTTTGGCTTACAACAATTTATCTTATCATTAATACCATTAAAATTATACTTATATACTCATACCTTGAGTCTTACTAATATCTTCCTTGTTACTTTCCTCATTGAAAATGAAGTTCTTGTTAGTTATGACTAGTTAGACTATAATCCAACCATCAATTGTAGCTATCCCTATAAATCAACAACATATTTATTTTAACACGATAGAAACAATTTTTTCTCGTCATAAATAAATAATTTTTGAATATATTATAAAAACCGTAGTTTAAATAACTGAAATTGAAATTATACAATTTTAGAATCGTCAAACCACGTTAGCATAATCAAAGATATGTGTCCATCAATTAACGGTTAAATGATTAGTGAAGTAGTATATGCAAATAAACAACTCAAAAATAAAAACTTACTGTAGGAGCAAACAAAATGAACAAGGCTAGAAGCCTAATATAAGCTTCTAGCCGAGTCTAATACACGTATTTTACAATCATGCGATTTTACGCCATATTATCATAGTAGTATTTAATTAATTCATACATTTGTTGCATATCGTAACCCCATCTTGCGTAATACTCATATGGATCAACATGATCTGTTCCGCCCCAGCATCTGCTTACCGCGTTATGACTGATAACAGAACCTTTTCCTTCATTTGTGTCAGCAAGTGTTGGAGTTATTCCATTTTGTTTTAACATAAATGCTGCAAGCCATGCTTGGTTATTCACTGATTTCGCAAAATCTACGAAGTTATACATTCTTACAAGTTCAATTTGATAGAAGTATGGATTCGCTTTAGGTCCAGCCCCCCCATACATAATATTTTGAAGGTGCAGTAAGATGTATTTCATTATTATCAACGAATGCGTGTACAAATGCTGTATTGTATGTTGCATACATGTTATCAACCCATTTTTGTAAAGATCGATGGTCTTCCCCTACCTCATGGATTACAACACCAATATAAGTACCTTCCTTATATTCCAATTTTGGAAGAGTGTTCATACGTGGATCATTGACAACGTGAGAATGTTGAAGATGATGTTGGATAATATATTGATTTACTTTAGAGTTTTCAAACGACGGTTCATCATCTGTAGTAGCTTTCTTCGCATTATCAGTATTTCCCGAGAATTGTGTAGTAGTATTATTTTGATTTTGCTGATTCACCATAGTTTGTTTTGAGGATAGACTTTGGGCATGACTAACGGGTGTATAAAAGAGCAACATTGACATCAACATCATACACGTAGAAAAAAGAATTGTTATTTTTGGCATAATTTCTCACCTCTTTCATATTGTTTTAATTATTAAAATTATTATTTAATAATTTCACTTATAGTATTATTCTAATAACAAATTAAAATCAAGTATTTATTTGCATTAAAAGTGAAATATTTGTTTATCTTATTAAGAATTTTCTAAAAAATAAATTTCTATACAATTAATTAGCTAAAAAACCTTAAATTAAAAAAGAGTAGCCTATCTGACCACTCTCTAAATCACCCATTTAAAAAGAGACTTCCTATCAATACAAAATAGAAAGCCTCTTTAATCACTTCACATATTAATCAATGTGTCTATACAAATTTTATTCAGTTGTTTCGATTAATCCGTATTTACCGTCTTTACGTCTGTAAACAATGCTTGTCCCATCTGTCTCTCTATCTGTAAAGATGAAGAAATCATGTCCTAATAAGTTCATTTGTAATACCGCTTCTTCTGAGTCCATTGGTTTTAAACTAAATTGTTTTGAACGGATAATTTCAATTTCGCTATCGCTTACAGATTCTTCAGCACCACTTACTTCCCCAGGTGATGCTTCTTGTACTTCTGCCACAAATACTTCTTGATCTCCACGATCTCTATGTTTACGATTTACACGAGTTTTATATTTTCGTACTTGTCGTTCTAATTTACCAGTGATTAAATCAATGCCAGCATATAAATCATCATGTCTTTCTTCAGCTCTTAATGTCACATCTTTCAACGGAATAGTAACTTCAATTTTAGTAGCTGAATTAGAATAAGTTTTAACTTTAACATGTGCTACTGCGTTTGGCACATTATTAAAATAACGCTCCAACTTACCAATTTTGTCCTCAATATAGTTGCGAATTGCATCTGTGATAGTGAGGTTATCTCCATGAATTTCAAATCTAATCATAGTAATCTCTCCTTTAACCTCTTATATTGGTAATGCTTACTTATATTTTACCACGTTTGGTTTATCGTGCAAACGCAAACACTTTGAATTTTCTGACATTTAACGATAATAATTTACACCCTGCATGATGTATTGTTAATCCAGTTGTATAAATATCATCAATGAGTAGTATTACTTTACCCTCTATGTCAATGTCTTCTTCCTTTACGTAGAACGGATTTGGAGCATTGGCACGTTCTAATTTACCTAACTCAGACTGTTTTGGGCGTATATTTGTTCCTAAAATATTCACATAATCAACCCCCATTTTATCTAAAACTGTAGCTACAGGATTAAATGTCCGTTCAACATCACGTTGAAATGGCGATGGAATCGGAACAATATAATCATAATCTGTTTGAGGTAATTGCAGTTTTTGAGATAACACATTAGAAAGTTCATAGTCTCTCATGAATTTATATTGTTGTAACACGTCTTTCATTACTCCTTGGTAACGATATTGACAATACAATTGATCCATCAATTTGAATTCCTTTTCCAAGAATTGACAATCCAGACAGTCATTTGAATCAGAAGTTTTTATATTAAGACATCTAGAACATCTTTCATCGAGATGAGTTATTCTTATGTTATTCCACAATTGTTCGCATCGTTCACAAAATGGTGTGGGCGGTTTAAAAATATTATATACATGAATAATTTCTTTCAATGGTGTCATACATTGTATACATCTACGCATCTAGCCACCCTCTTTTATAACCTAAACGATTCATCTCTGTAATATCTTTTTTAGCACTCATCATTGATAGACTGACACCCTCATGAAGAAATAGTACAAGTCCATTTGGTTCTTCTATTTTACGCCCTACACGTCCGGCGATTTGTATTAAAGCCGCTTTAGAGAATGTTTCTGCATTTATGACAATAACGTCTAACCTCGCCATGGTAAATCCTCTTTCCAGTATAGTTGTTGTAAAAACGATTGAGTGCTCACCACGGCGAAGTGCTTCTACCTTTTCAAATCTATATACGTCTTCACTATAAACACAGATGAGATTAGGAATATGAGATCGATACCTTAGATATGCATTTTTCATAGTTTCAATGTGATTAAAAAATACCAAAGTATACCGTTGTTGTTTAATTTGCGTTTGCAAAAGGTGAATGAATTGGGGTTGCACTCGAGTTGAGTTTAATTTGAAATATTTAAAGCGAGGTACGGGTAGTGGTTGTCTATGAAATCGAGCTGGAAGTTTAATTATTTTATTAGAAGACATTTGTTTAATAAGTTGACGTGGTGGTGTTGCTGTCATATAAATATGAGAATGAATTGTTTTAGAAGCGGTATCGATTGCTAATGAGAGGTTGGGATCCATAGATAATGGAAAGGCATCGACTTCATCAATAAAAATAGTGTCAAAGTGTTGTTTGAATCTATATAATTGATGCACTGTTGCGATAACAAAATGCCCATTATACTTTTGAGATTGTTTCTGGTGCAAAATATCTATTTCTTCGTTTTTAAAAGCCTCTTTGATGCGATGACTAATTTCAATAACTACATCTACTCTAGGAGATAATATTGCCACATTGTGTCCAAGTTGCCGTGCTAAGCTAATTCCATCAAACATCATTTCTGTTTTACCTGCACCTGTCACTGCATATAATAAGAGATTTTCAGAATTTTTTATAGCTTTAATGATAGCGTCAGATGCATATTGTTGTTGCTTTGACAATGTAAATGGTAATTCAAACTCTCCTTCAGTAGCTAATTGTGTACTTTCGGTAATTCTATAGTCTGTGATGCTATCTATCCTTCCCAATTGAATACATCGCCTACAGTAAATAATTTCTTTGTCCAAAAAGGGAGAATAGTACTTTGACATATAACTATTATCCTCATTACCACATTGAATACAGTAATAATGTCCTTCTTTTTTAATAATGCCTTTCGTAATACGAGCAACTTTTTCATCATTTAACTGAATTGATGGAAAGATAAGTTTACCGTAATGTTTAATCATAAATCCCTACTTTCTAACTAAAAAAGCCTAAAACACTTTAGAAGATTTAGTTCTCTACTAATTACATGTCGTAATTACTAAAGTTCTCATCCTCTTACATGTTTCAGACTTTTTATCAGTAATATTATTAATTAATTTCAATTTTTCTAGGGAAGTAACCTAAACCTAAACCACCAGAACCTAAATGAGATGCAATAACTGGACCGAATTCGGAGTATTGAATATTCACATTAGGGTAGTCTTCTTTAAGTTGTTGTAAAAATGCTTGTCCATCTTCTTTTTTATCCCCATCGATGACAAATACAGTTACTTCATCCAAGTCTTTAATTAATTCAAAGACATTTGATTCTAAAGATTTAAATGCGCGTTTTTTCGTACGCACTTTTTCATGTGGATGAATTTTACCATCTTCTTCAAAGCGAAGTACAGGTTTCATTTTTAATAGCGTACCTACCCAAGCTTGAGCACCTGTAATACGCCCACTTTTTTGTAGATTCTTAAGATCATCAACTATAAGATATGCGCCTATATGTTCTCTTACATCAGTTAGTTCATTAATAATTTCTTTAGCTGTGTAACCTTTTTCTACTAGTTGAATTGCATAGATCACAAAGCTACCTTCAATCATTGCAGCGAGACGGCTATCAAATGTATGCACGTTAACACCATCAACCATTTCTCCGGCTTGTGTAGCAGATTGATAACTTCCACTAATACCACTTGATAAGTTAATTACAATGATATCTGTGTATCCTTCATCTCTAAGTTTTTCATAGTTTTTCAACCATTCACCAATAGCGGGCTGACTTGTTGTAGGTATAGTTTTAGATGAAGCCATCTTCTTATAAAAATCATCTATTGAAAATTGGTCATTCTCTGTAAATGTATGCCCATCATCAAATGTCACACTTAATGGAGCAATCGGTATATTATATTTATCAATGATTTCTTGTGGTAAATAGCCTGTTGAATCGGCCATTACTGCAACCTTCATAGTAGTCCTCCTCAATTATACTCATTGTCATAATACAATATTTTTATGAAAAAGAAAATCTTATTTAAATGATTTAGACTCTTCATAGATATGTGTATAATAATATTATTGAAAAACGTACGAAATTGTAGGTGACAAAAATATATGGTAAAACCGATAATTACTATCAAAGAAGAACATCAAATTGAAAATGTCATTAATAAATCTCGCTTTATCGCACATATTAGACCCGTTCAAAACGAGGAGGAGGCAAAAGCATTTATTAATGAAATCAAATCCTCTCATAAAGATGCAACTCACAATTGTTCAGCCTATACTGTTGGCCCTGAAATGAACATCCAAAAAGCGAATGACGATGGTGAGCCGAGTGGTACTGCTGGTGTACCAATGCTAGAAATTTTAAAAAAATTAGAGATTCATGACGCATGTGTAGTAGTCACACGTTATTTCGGAGGTATTAAATTAGGTGGTGGCGGTCTTATCCGTGCTTATAGCGGTGCTGTTAGAGATGTGATATACGATATTGGACGAGTAGAACTAAGAGAAGCTGTACCTGTAACAGTCACTATAAGTTATGATTTAACTGGAAAATTTGAATACGAGCTCGCTTCAACACCTTATATGCTAAGAAATCAATTTTATACCGACAAAGTGAGCTATCAAATAGATGTTGTAAAAGAGGATTACGATGAATTTATCCAATTTCTTAACCGTATTACAGCTAGTAATTATGATTTAGAAGAAGAAGATTTTAAATTATTACCTTTCGATATCTCAACGACTTAATTTAAATGATGTATAAAAAACGATCACGCATGAGGAGTTATCCTTTTAATCCTTACACGTGATCGTTTTATTAGTGTCTAGGGGGCTGTTGCTCATCATAACGATGTTGCTTGTGGTCCCCTTTTCGAGTAATTAAATTTAAAATTGGACGATAATTATCATCAATCAAACCAGTAAATTCTACAATTAATTCGATTGTAAATATAATGAGGATAAACATCATGAGTGCACCAAGTGGTTGTGATAAGTAAAGAATCACACTTGATAAACTAAACATGATTGCAATTGAATAAATAAGTAGTACGGTTTGTCTATGTGAATATCCCAAAGCTAATAACTTATGGTGTAAATGAGATTTATCAGCTTGCATGATATGTTGACCTTTCTTCATTCGACGAATCATCGCAAACAATGTGTCAATGAAAGGCACCGCTAGAATGACAATTGGGAAGAATAACGCAATAAATGTAATATTTTTAAAACCAAGTAATGATAAGAATCCTATGATAAAACCTATCATGAGCGCCCCACTGTCACCTAAAAATATTTTAGCTGGATGGAAATTATAAAATAAAAATCCAATGAGCGAACCTAATAGCACGCAACATATCATAATAATAAAGATATTCGCTTGTAAAATAGCGATAAACCCGATAGTCATTAATCCAATTGCAGAGACTCCTGATGCTAAACCATCAAGACCATCAATAAGATTGATGGCATTCGTTATCGCAACAATCCAAATAACTGTTATCGGTATACTTAAAAATCCAAAATGAATCGTCGGCCCCATAGGTAATGAAATGAAATCTATAGTAATGCCATATAATGTGACAACTAACGCAGCTACTATTTGCCCCGTAAGTTTAATGTATGGTTTCAAATCATATATGTCATCAATAAGTCCTACAAGGTACATTATGATGGCACCTAAAATAAGAGGCTTCACTTCTCTCTCAATAGGATGCCCTAACCAAATACCTATTAAAAAAGAGAATAATATGACTGTACCACCCATTACCGAAATCGGTTTGGTATGCACCTTTCTAAAGTTAGGACGATCTACCAAGTCTAATTTCTTTGATACTGCAATGATAATGGGCGTAATTATTAAACTGACTATCATGGTAAATGCTATGAGTAGTAAAGTATACATCAGTTCACCTTCATTAAATAAGTTAATCAATTTCTTAAAATTTCTTGTGTAATCATCTCTATCAAATTAATTTTAGACGAAGATGGATGCTACACATAAATTTATAGTATATCCAGACGTATTTTATGCGTTACGATAAAACATAACGCCCCCTCCCTCAATAGTCTAGAACGGATGTTACCGGAATGCCCTTTCCGATGACATGTGTTATTTATCTAATAAGCATTGATAAAAAAATTATCATACTTAAACCTTTTTCAATTCAAATATATTTTTTCTATCATACCATTTAAGCGACTATTTTAACATTAAATTCCATTTTTTGAACAAAATTTCCAAGGCTAAATGATGACAAATTGTAAGTTTTCACTTACAATAGCTAATGGTCAACAAAGGAGTCGGTTTAGAAATGTTTGAAGCAATCATTTACAACATATCTGTCATGGTCGCAGGTATTTATCTATTTCACAGATTACAGTATTCAGAAAATAAAAAAATGGTATTTTCAAAAGAATACGTGACAGTTTTAATGACACTCGTTTCTCTACTCTTAGCTGCATATCCTATTCCATTTAAGAGCGAATATCTCGTTCATTTAACTTTCGTGCCTTTATTATTTTTAGGGCGCTATACAAATATGATATATACACTGGCTTCCGCATTCATTGTTGCATTAGTTGATGTATTAATATTTGGAAATTCAATTATTTATGGCATTACTTTAGTCGTAATTGCTGGTGTTGTAAGTGCTGTAGGTCCATTTTTAAAACAAAATGATATTGTTTCTTTACTAATTTTAAATTTCATTAGCATTATCATTTTATTAATATTAGCATTTGCAAGTCCAATTTATGACTTAATAGAAATATTAGTACTTATTCCTATTTCTTTAATTATTACTATTGCTTCTGCCATTACATTCGTAGATATTTGGCATTTCTTCTCATTAGTTAACCGTTATGAAAATGAGGACAAATACGATTACCTTACAGGTTTAGGAAATGTAAAAGAATTTGATAGACATTTAAATGAAGTTTCACGTATTGCTGAAGAAAAAAATCAAAGTCTAGCTTTACTCTTAATCGATATTGATGGATTTAAAGATGTAAACGATATTTATTCACACCAATCGGGTGATGCTGTACTTAAACAAATGTCACAGCTATTAAAAAATTATGTACCAAATCAATTTAAAATCTTCAGAAACGGTGGAGAAGAATTCTCAGTTGTCATTAGAAATTACTCGCTAGATCAAAGCGTAAAATTAGCTGAAAATATTCGTTCTGGTGTAGAGAAGTCTTCTTTCCATCTTCCAGATAAGGAAGTTATCAAACTTTCCGTTTCAATCGGGGTCGGATACTTAACCCAAGATGATCGTAAATCACAACGTAAAGTATTTAAAGATGCCGACGATATGGTTCATGTTGCTAAAAGTGAAGGACGTAATAAAGTGATGTTTAACCCTATTGTTAAACTATAAGTTTTAAATACTGCTATCATAGATGTAAACCATTTAATCTTATGATTAAAATGAATCTATGTATGGCAGTTTTTTTATATTCATTCTCATAAAAACATCATATTCTATCAATAAACTTCACAACAACTACAACAATATGAAAATTAAAATTCAGCTTTTAATAGTGTAGTGTCTATTGAAAGTTAAAAGCGCAAGTTGTAAACTTCAATTGTTCATTAAAAAAATAAAATTGTCTTGGAGGTGAAGGTGTATGTCGGATTCCATCACGATAATAGATGAAAATAAAGTTATCGATGTAGTATTAATTGCAGGTAGAATCTTACTTGAAGCGGGCGCTGAAACGTATCGTGTTGAAGATACAATGAACCGTATTGCACATAGTTATGGTTTGCATGATACATATAGTTTTGTTACATCTACTGCGATTATATTTTCACTTAATGATCGCACTAGTACACGATTAATACGTATTCGTGAACGTACAACAGATTTGGAGAAAATCGCTCTTACCAATAGCTTATCTCGTAAAATTTCTAACAATCAACTTACGATTGATGAAGCTAAAACAGAATTAATTCACCTTAGACGTGCATCTCTACAGTATTCATTCTTTATGAATTTTCTTGCTGCATTTATAGCTTGTGGCTTCTTCTTATTTATGTTTGGAGGTACCGCTTCTGACTTTTGGATTGCGTGTTTAGCTGGAGGTGCAGCATTTTTAACTTTTAGTTTTGTACAAAAATACATTCAAATTAAATTCTTCTCAGAGTTTGTAGCCTCAGCAGTAGTTATCAGTATCGCTGCAATTTTCACCAAAATTGGAATCGCTAAAAATCAAGATATTATTACTATTGCAAGTGTTATGCCCTTAGTTCCTGGTATCCTTATAACCAATGCCATTCGTGATTTATTAGCAGGAGAATTGTTAGCTGGTATGTCACGTGGCGTTGAAGCTGCGCTTACCGCCTTTGCAATAGGTGCGGGTGTCGCAATTGTATTACTACTATTATAAGAAAGGCTGTTAATAATGTTATTTTATTTATTCCATTTTACAATTAGTTTCATTTCCACAGTCCTTTTTTCAATTATATTTAATGCGCCCAAAAAGTTACTTGTAGCCTGTGGTTTCGTAGGTGCAGTAGCTTGGACAATTTATCAATTCACAGTTGGGATGGACTTAGGAAAAGTAGGCGCTTCTTTCCTAGGAAGTTTAATTTTAGGTTTAATGAGTCATACTATGAGCAGACGATATAAACGACCTGTTATCATCTTTATCGTTCCAGGAATCATTCCTTTAGTACCAGGAGGAGCTGCATACGAAGCGACTCGCTACTTAGTCTCTAATAATTATACTTATGCAGTAAATACATTTTTAGAGGTCACTTTAATTTCGGGCGCCATCGCTTTCGGTATACTTGTGTCTGAAATCATCTATTATATTTACACTCGTATTAAACAGTATTATGGTAAAATCAAAGGTAAAACTTATAGAAAATCGTATAATATGAATAATAGAGTTTAACCTTAAGGGGATGATTATAATGAAAGAACAAATTATTAACCGATTAACAAGATATGTAAAAATCGATACGCAATCAGATCCAAACTCTCAATCAACACCGTCCACAGATAAACAGTGGGATTTATTACGTTTATTGGAA
Source organism: Staphylococcus sp. HMSC06C11 (assembly GCF_001808345.1). Classification (NCBI taxonomy): domain Bacteria; kingdom Bacillati; phylum Bacillota; class Bacilli; order Caryophanales; family Staphylococcaceae; genus Staphylococcus; species Staphylococcus sp. HMSC06C11. The sequence goes on along the minus strand of NZ_KV793047.1, from coordinate 63,602 downwards.
AATGAACTTCAAGCATTTGGGTTATCTACTGATATTGATGAATATGGATATCTATTCGCTACTTTAGAAAGCAATGTAGATGATGAGGTGCCAACAGTAGGTTTCTTGGCCCATGTCGATACATCACCAGATTTCAACGCAACAAATGTTCAACCACAAATTATAGACAACTACGATGGGCAAGCGCTCCAGTTAGGAGATACTCATCGTGTGCTAAATCCAAGTGTTTTCCCTGAGTTAAACCAAGTTGTAGGACATACATTAATGGTTACAGACGGTACATCATTACTTGGCGCTGACGATAAAGCAGGTGTTGTCGAAATTATGGAAGGTATTAAATACTTAATTGATCACCCTGAAATTAAGCATGGTCGTATTCGAGTCGGTTTCACACCCGATGAGGAAATTGGTAGAGGACCTCACAAGTTTGACGTTGCTCGTTTTAATGCTGACTTCGCATACACAATGGATGGAAGCCAATTGGGTGAACTTCAATTTGAAAGTTTCAATGCGGCGGAAGCTACAGTTACTTGTCACGGCGTGAATGTTCACCCTGGTTCCGCTAAAAACGCAATGGTGAATGCAATTAATTTAGGCCAACAATTTAATAGTCTTCTACCACCTAGCGAAGTGCCTGAACGTACTGAAGGATATGAAGGATTTTATCATTTAATGAGTTTCGAGGGTAACGTTGAAAAAGCAACGCTCCAATATATCATTCGTGATCATGATAAAAAGCAGTTCGACTTACGAAAAAAACGCATGATGGAAATTCGTGATGACATCAATACTCACTATGAGGATTTCCCTGTAAAAGTCGATGTTCATGACCAATATTATAATATGGCAGAAAAAATTAAACCCTTACAACACATTATTGATATCCCTAAACGTGTATTTGCTAAACTTGATATTGAACCTAATACTGAACCTATTCGTGGTGGCACAGACGGTTCACAATTATCATTTATGGGGTTACCTACACCTAATATTTTCACAGGATGTGGTAACTTCCACGGCCCATTCGAATATGCATCAATAGATGTTATGGAAAAAGCAGTTCAAGTTGTCGTAGGTATCGCTGAAGAAGTTGCTAAAAAAGAATAATCATTCGAAACTTTGATATTAATTTAAAAGCGGGCTAGAAATATAATTTTTTTATGAATTATATTTCTAGCCCGCTTTCTTATCTTATTATCTAAAATAGATTTATTGATTAAGACTCGTTTTAAGTAATTTAAGAGCTTGAACTGTGTAATGGCGTATTTGAATGCCCATTCTAAAATCTGTATACGTTTCAGGCATATCTATAAATGTGTTAAACATTGCAGTCACACCTTGCGATTCAAACAAATCAAACTTATCACTTGTGGCACAAATTGCGATGGCAGGTTTATGATATTTTTGAGTTAAATCAGCAATACGCAAAGTAGTTGTCTCTAGAATTTGATCTTTTTCTTTGAGTCCTTCCCCAAAAATAATTAAGTCGGCTTGCTCAATTAAATCTTCTAAGTGTGTAATTTGATTAACAAGTTCGTGACTTGTTAATATTTCAGCTTGATATAAGCCTTTTAACACTGCAGCAATGCCTCCCCCAGCACCGCCACGTTCTATAGGGCCAATTGCTAATTTGAGTTCACTTTTAAATAGTTCACTAAAATACCAAACTAAATTATCAATTTCAGCAGCTTCGCTTTGATTTAATTGAAACGTTTGATACGTTTGCATAATCTCACTTTGCTTACCATACAATCGACTTGAAAAATCGGACATTAATTGTAATTTGGCATTAGCAAGCTGAGGATGTACATCAGATAAATCAATGCGTCTAATATATTTAATTTTATATGCACCCTCACTCACATCTACAATGTTTGCTTCATCATCATAGAATTTTGCACCAAGCGCTTGTAACATACCGGCACCTGCATCAAAGCTACCAATACCTCCTAGAGATATAACGATATGTTTCGCTTGATTATCCAGTGCTGCTTTTAATACTTCACCTAAACCATAACTAGAACGCTGATCAATCGGCTTTTCACCGTTTAAGAATAAATTCCCCTCAATAACAGTCATTCCACTATCAGTTTGGCCGTACATCGCTTCTACGTCATTCATATCGGCATCATGAGCTTTAACACGATATTTATTTCCAGACTGCCATAGAAATACAGAATCCATTAATTCATGTCTTCCATTAAATAATGGAACCTGTACAATATCTGCATGTTCAATTTGACTTGCTACCGCTTCTTCAACGTACCTATTCGCTTGATAACTGGAAATAATTCCATTGAACTCATCCATGGCTACTAAAACCTTCATTGTCTTAACCACCTTATATCTTTTACTCTTTTTCAAAATGATTTTCAACTTAAATATTGTTTAATGGTTCGCATTTGAACCTATCCGCGTACTTATTTTACAAGTAATATTTATTAGGATATGATTATTCACTTATCTTTATAAATTTAAGGATAATGATGTACTTATACATAATTCACTAACACATTATACATATTTTCTTAGTATTTTTCATAATATACGAAAGGCTTGCCATACATCTTCACTATCAGATGTCTATGACAAGCCACTTAAACATTTAAATTATTTTCATTTATTCCTCAGCTTGTGCAAGTTGAGAAACGTTAATATCATCGTGATCAGCATTCCACTTCATCTCACCATTTACAAAGTAAAAGGCTTGTGGAGATTCATGCTTCACATTCGTTTTTTCTGCAATATAGTCCGATAATTTACGCTCCTGTTGAACGATTAAATAGTAACCATCAATATCTCTTTCATATAAAAATTTATTAAATTGATCATACGCATTTGCAGAAATTGGACAAGTTTCACTATGTTTTAATACAAAAACATATTTATTCTCTTCTAAGACTTGTTCAAACTGGTCAATTGAACTCAGCTTAATAGCCATTCTATTCACCTCTAAAAATATTTATCACATTTTATGAGCATATGCGTGATATTCATATCCCAAGAATCATCTCAGTGGGTACAATTATACACATTCTGCTGTATAATGTTAACCATCGATTTTTATTTTATTTAATTCAAAAAATAACTATTTTACATTTTCTTTAAACTCATAGTATTGCTTGTTAAATTCTTTATCCTTGCTTGAAATATCTTTACCCTCTTTTGGTAATTTATCCACATCAATTTTAGATAATTTTTCACTAATTTCGATAGTGTCTACTCGTGTGTCATAGTAATTTTGTAAACTGTAGTACATTTCAATTGCATTTTTCCTAGCATTATCTACGTGTTGGTCTGAAATATTAGTTTGGTTAATATCTTTAATTTGTTTATCAATCAATGGTGAAATATGATCATTGATTGCTTTTTTAGCTGAATCTGAATTTGTAGTAGAAGAATTGAGATATTTCTTAGCTGTAGATTTGAGTTGCTTATTATTTTCTTCTAATTTAGATGTTAACTGATCAGCATCACTTTTATTAGTAGCTTTATTAATATCGGATTCTACCTCTGATCTATTTTTTTCGAAAAGTTTCGTATAATCTAGTATATCTTCATTATCTTTGATAGAACGATTACATAAATCAACAAATGATTTTAAATCATTAATTGAAGTTTCTTTCTCTTTAACAGTATCTAAATACGAGTTACGTAGATTTTTAACATCATTTGTATTTGCAGGTAATTGATTAGCAGCCTTTTTATATTTCTTAAATTCCGGCATGAGATAGTTATTAATATCTTTTTGAAGTGCAATAAATTCTTTTTTGTTTTTATCTGTCGTATCCGTTTTACTTAAGTTATCTAACTCTTTTAAATGTATTTTATCTATAACTTCTTCAACGTTTTTTTGCTTTTTCTTAACATCACTGAGTTTATTGTCAAAATCATTAAAATCTTTGTTAGTTTTATTTCCACAGGCTGTTAGCGTGGTTATAAATATGACAATTGTTGCAATAAATAGTAATTTTTTCATATCTGCACTCCTTATCATTAAACATTATACATAAACGTATTTATTATGAAAATGAATTGTGTTATAGTATGTCAGACTTTACTGTAAAATTGAGAAATTATAATTCACAAGGAGTAAATCATGTATACTTATGTTCAACCTTTAGTCAAAGAGGACTTAAATGAATCGTTCGCTAAAGAATACCAAAACGTCAAAAATATATTGTTTAATTTATTAGATTCACCAGTTAAATACACTCAACATATTGGTGGCACGCGTCATTTTAATTATGCTACAGAACCCATATTGGATGTACTTGTAGGAGTCAATAATTTACACGATATTACTGCTCTAGATGAAAAACGTTTGAATTATGCTGGTTTTTACCGACTTCACCATTCCTATAAGAAAAAAGTAGTGATGGCTCGATTCAATAATCTTAGTGAACTTAAGCAAGAAGTAAGATTACATATTATACAGTTAGATACCCCTCTTTTTGAACAGTATCAAAAGGTTGACCAATTATTAACACAAGATAAGAAAATTTCTCAATTATTTTCCACGAAAAAACAAAATATATTGAAACATGTGCGAGCCATTCGTATGTATGAAAATCAAAAACAAAGTATATTTGAGGATTTAAGTAGAGACTCAAATTAATTAGAGCATTTACTACACATCAATACGAGAATTCTTACTTTGTCTATTTAATGGTAAAATAATATATTCAAATTTCGCAAATAACTATTAAAGTTGATATAATAATAATGATATTAAGAAGATGAGAAAGGATGTACAAACCGTTGAATAAAAGTGACATCTTAAATGATTTAAAGTCGATTATTCCCGACAATATAATTAAAGTTGATGAACCTCTCAAACGTTATACATATACTGAAACTGGCGGAGAGGCAGATTTCTATTTATCCCCAACAAAAAATGAAGAAGTGCAAGCAATTGTAGCTTACGCTTATAATAATAATATTCCTGTTACATATTTAGGTAATGGTTCAAATATTATCATACGTGAAGGTGGAATAAGAGGCATCGTTCTAAGTCTACTATCATTAGATCATATTGATGTTTCTGACGATGCGATTATCGCTGGTAGTGGCGCTGCAATCATTGATGTTTCAAGAGTTGCACGAGATCATGTTCTTACTGGTTTAGAGTTTGCATGTGGTATTCCAGGTTCAATCGGTGGTGCTGTATTTATGAATGCTGGTGCATATGGCGGTGAAGTTAAAGATTGTATCGACTATGCGCTATGCGTTAATGAGAAAGGTGATTTAATCAAGTTAACTAATGAAGAATTAGAGCTAGATTACAGAAATAGTATTGTTCAAAAGAAACATCTTGTTGTACTTGAAGCAGCGTTCACTTTAATGCCAGGTCATTTAGATGAAATTCAAGCTAAAATGGATGATTTAACTGAAAGAAGAGAATCAAAACAACCATTAGAATACCCTTCTTGTGGAAGTGTATTCCAAAGACCTCCTGGCCATTTCGCTGGTAAATTAATTCAAGACTCTGATTTACAAGGTCATCGCATCGGTGGCGTAGAAGTATCTAAAAAACATGCTGGCTTTATGGTTAATGTAGATAAAGGTACGGCAACAGATTACGAAGATTTAATTCACCACGTACAAAGAACTGTTAAAGATAAATTTGATGTAGAATTAAATACAGAAGTACGTATTATTGGAGAACACCCTAAAAGTTAATTTTAAAAGGAGGTACATCTAATCTATGCCTAATATTCACGGTTCAGTCATTGATAAAGAGACAAGATGTACTCACTATCACTCTTTTTTAGATGTTATTGCAATTAAATTTAAATGTTGTGACAAATATTATCCTTGTTATAAATGTCATGATGAACATGAATCACATTCTATACAAAGATGGACTGAAAAAGAATTTGATAGAAAAGTTATTATGTGTGGTGTGTGCAACCATGAAATGAGTATTCACGACTACATGATGGTTGAAGTGTGTCCTAAATGCAAAGCACATTTTAATAGTAGATGTAAATTTCACTATCATTTGTATTTTGAAATATAACTTACTTTAAAAGTTTTTAATAGTCATTTTGTAACTAAGGTTAAGCAATTGAGTTTGCTTAACCTTTTTATTATATAAAAATCAAAAAACCTTTAGTTATACAACACGGTAAGTATTGTAAACTAAAGGTTTTTCTTCTTATTAGGTTAATATTTATTATTCATCGAATACAAAGTCTTCATCTCGTAACGCTTCAACATTTAATGCTAACGTATAGCCGTCACCTTTTACTGAGAAGAAGTCATGGTTCTTAGTAGATGTATCTAAAGCATTCTCGATAATTGGATTAAATTCACGTTCTTCAAAATAAGGTTCAAAACCTAAGTTAGATAAAGCCTTATTACCATTATAACGAACATAGTTAAGTACATCTTCAGTTAAACCAATATCATCATATAATAAGTGTGTATAAGATACTTCATTATCATAAAGTTCGTTTAATAACTTATACATTTCTTGATCTGCTTTTTGCTTTTCACTCTCTGACAGCTCATTGCGTAAGCTTTGAGCATCTAAACCAGTGAAAACACCGTGAATTGATTCATCTAATAAGATTTTACGAATAATTTCACCAGAAGTCGTCATTTTACCTTGACCAGCAAGGTATAGCGGATAGTAGAAACCAGAGTAAAATAAGAACGTTTCTAAGAATACACTTGATACTCTTGCGATATATTGATCAAAAATTGATGCTTCTTTTCCCCAAAGCTTATGATAGTTGTCGATAATTTTATCTGATTTATATTTTAAATGAGGTTCTTCAATTACCCATGTGTCTAACAAATAGTTCGTTTCACTAGACGGAAGTAATGTTGTGAAGATATGAGAATAACTTTTAGCGTGAATTTGTTCCATCATAGCCATAAATGAGTATACAGCTTTTTTTCTTAAATCAGTCGTATGTAACATAATCAAAGGCATTCCATCGTCTGCTTGATGAGTATCTAGCCCTGTTAATCCTGCTAAAGCCTTTTTAAATGTTTCTTTTTCAGAATCTGTCAATGTTTTCCAACTTGCTATATCTTTTGAAACTTTAAACTCTGTTTCGACCCACATTTGTGAGATGTTTTGACGCCAAAACATATTCGTCATATCTTCTTGGGTGTTCCAGTTGACCGCTTTCATGTAAATCCTCCTGTCATTATTATGTATTGCATAGAGAATTTCAACCACACTAAATATGATAAACATAATTAGCAGTGATTGAAATTTCTAGCATTTTATTTAATTTAAAATATTAGATTGCACAGCTTGTACATTCTTCTACACTAAGTAATTTGTTACGTGTATAATAAAGTGATTTTAGTCCTTTATAGTGTGCGTAAACATATAATCTTGAAAGTTCACGTGTAGAAATTTCTGAATTTACATATAGAATTGTTGAAATACCTTGGTCTACATGTGTTTGTATTGTTGAAACTAAATCGATTAATTTCATTTGATCAGTATTAAATGCTGATTTGTAATACCACATTGTTTCAGGTGATAGGAAAGGCATTGGATAAAATGTTTCAGCATTTCCATAAGTACGACGCTCAATTTGATCTACAATAGGCATTACAGAGCTTGTTGCATTTTGCACATATGAAATACTTTGAGTAGGTGCAATAGCTAAACGGTAAGCATGATAAAGACCATATTGTTCTACTTCTTTTTGTAGAGCTTTCCAATCTTCTGATGTTGGAATATTTAAACCATCGAATAGCTGGCGAACTTTTTCAAATTGTGGCTCAAATTCTTGTGAAGTATAGAATTCAAAGTATTTGCCATTAGCATAATCTGATTGGTCAAAATCTTGATAGCTTTCTCCGCGTTCTTTAGCTATTTCCATTGAACGTTCTATAGAATAATAGTTCATCATCATGAAGAATATATTAGCAAAGTCTTTCGCCTCTTCAGACTCATAACCGATTTTATTTTTTGCTAAATATCCATGAAGGTTCATTACACCTAGACCTACTGAGTGCAACTCACTATTAGCTTTTTTAACACCTGGAGCATTTTGTATATTAGCTTCATCACTCACTACAGTAAGTGCATCCATACCAGTGTGAACAGAATCTCTGAATTTACCTGATTCCATAACATTAACAATGTTTAGAGAGCCAAGATTACAAGAAATATCACGTTTAATCTCATCTTGTGTACCATAGTCATTGATAATAGATGTCTCTTGTAATTGGAAAATTTCTGTACATAAATTACTCATTTTAATTTGACCAATATCGGAGTTGGCATGTACTTTATTTGCATTATCTTTAAACATTAAATACGGATAACCAGATTGTAGTTGAGTTTGTGCAATTGTATTTAACATTTCACGTGCATCTTTTTTCTTCTTATCAATGTTAGGATTAGCAACCATATCATCATAATATTTCTCTAAATCAATATCATCTAATGTCACACCATACTCTTGTTTTACAGTATGTGGGGCGAACATATAGAAGTCTTTACCTTCTTTAGCTAAATCAAAGAACTTAGAAGGAACAATAAGACCTGTTGAAATTGTAGATAAACGTAAATCTTCATCAGCATTGACCTTTTTAGTATCTAAAAATTCTTCCACATCATAATGGAAAATATTTAAATATACAGCACCTGCACCAGGTCTTTGACCTAATTGATCGGCATAACTAAATCCACCTTCAAGTGCTTTAGCTACTGGTAATACACCTTTAGCAACACCTTTAATACCTTTGATTGCCTCTCCACGGGCACGTAATTTTGATAAATTAATAGCGACACCGCCACCAATTTTACTTAGTTGCTTCGCTGTTGAATCAATAAAGTTAATAGAATTTAAACTATCATCAACTTCTAATAAGAAACATGAAACGAGCTCACCGCGACGTGCACGACCTGCGTTTAAGAAAGTAGGCGTTGCTGGTTGATAACGTTGTTCAACCATAGAAGAAATAAATTGTTTTGCTTGTTTAGTATCACCATTAGCTAAATAAAGGGCAACAATTGCAACATGTTGATTATAGTCTTCTAAAAATTGACTTTTATCGTTTGTTTTTAAAGCATAGTCCTTATAGAACTTACTTGCAGACATGTAGCTAGCGAATTGAAAATAGATTGACTTAGCATATTCAGTAATTTCTCGTAATTCTTCTTCAGAGTATTTCTCAAATACATTGAAATAAAAGTCATTATCCACAAGGTAATGTAAACGTTCAATTTCATCATCGAAATAAATTGTTTTATCGTGGATTTCTTCAAGATAAACTTTTAATGCTTCCTGATCCTTCTCTAAATCAAAGAAACCATTATCTTTCCGCTTCGTTACTTCATTATTTAGTTCAATATGATTGTATTTCTTCTCGTTCATGGTTTTCATTGAAATTACCCACCTTATCCTTAAATTCAATTACATCATTGTTCGTACCTTGTACTTCAAATTTCATAAGTAGAGGAACATCATAGTCCTCTGAGATTGTACGGCCTGCTTTAGCAAAATTTTGCCCCCAATTACGATTTCCGCTTGCAGCTACCGCTTGTAATTGAGCGTGATTAACTTCTAAAAAAGATTGAACAGGTTGTGGCACTTCTCCAAATCCAATAGTGCCAGTAACTAATATATATGGTTCATTTACTGGTTCCGTACAATTGTCTTGAGTAATTTCTAACGTGTCATCAATTTCTGCTCGCTTTATAAAACGTCTAACATTTCCAGAAAATGAGAAATATACTACTTTCATTGGATCACCTTCTTTCTTCAATCTTTAGTTGTCGTGTCTATATTGAGCATTCACAAACTCAAAAAATAAAAGCACCACTACTATAGAGGTGTAAACCGTTTTGATTTTTAATTTCTAAATATTCTTATTTCTTGTAAAAGAAAATTTATTTTAATGCCTTTAGTATGTCTTTAAGTTTATAACCACTACATATAGTACTTAAAACTTAAATAATACTAAATGATAAATTGCTTTATTTGTAACTGATTACTAATTTTGCAATGATTTATCATTTGAATTAGTGTGATTTTGCATTAAAATTTATTAATTTCCCAGTATGAACTTTTAAACTCCAAACACTATATATAGTGTTTGGTTTTAAAAGTTCATACTATATTCTGTGTTTCATTATACATAAGTAGAATGTTTAATGAAAGTTAAAGTTTAATGACGAAAAAACTAAAATTTTTAGAAAGTGCACCACTACGTGTTTAAAGACTAATATTCTGAATAAAAAAATTTTTTCAAGTTTCTTTGCTTGCATTTTACTAAAATTTAGACGTACCTGTTCATTGTGTGACCTGGTAAAATCTCAATATGATAGTATGCAACATATATATACCAATTTGAATATTAATCACTTTCATTACCCACAATTGAGTTGCTTAATAGTCTAGCACTTACTAACAGAACATGTGTTCGTGTTATTATTATAAAACGTCTCTTTTTAATTTGCAAGTACTCATGCATAGCTCCTTTATTTATGCTAATATAGTTACGTTAAACTTATTGTATTGAGGCGATAATATTGAATCCAAAAGTAAAAGGTATTATTGCTATCTTAATTTCTGCTATTGGATTTAGTTTTATGTCTGTATTCTTCAGACTTGCTGGAGACTTACCTGTCTTCCAAAAATCTTTAGCTAGAAATTTAGTAGCTATGTTTATACCTCTATTTTTTATCATAAAATATAAGCAACCTATATTTGGTAAACTGAGTAGCCAACCTTTATTGATTTCACGTTCTACACTAGGTCTCATAGGAGTATTACTGAATATATACGCTATTGACCATATGGTACTTAGTGATGCCGATACACTAATGAAATTGAATCCTTTCTGGACAATTCTCCTAAGTTTAATCTTTTTACATGAGAAGGTTCGTAAATATCAAATATCAGCGATGATTATCGCTATATTAGGTATGTTACTCATTGTTAAACCTGAATTTTCATCATCAGTGATTCCATCAATAGCCGGCTTATTTTCAGGTATATTTGCTGCGTCAGCTTACACATGTGTTCGTGCACTTAGTACACGTGAAAAACCTTATACAATTGTATTCTATTTCTCATTATTCTCAGTTGTTGTCTTAATACCATTCTCAATTTTCACATTTGAACCTATGACAACTGTCCAAGTTTTATACTTGCTTGGTGCAGGTTTATCTGCAGCTGTTGGACAAATAGGTATCACACTTGCATATAGCTTTGCGCCTGCTAAAGACATTTCAATCTTCACATATGCTTCTATAATATTCACAGCATTATTTGGTTTCATCTTATTCGGAGAAACACCAGATATGTTAGCTACTTTAGGTTATGTTGTTATTATTAGCGCAAGTTACTATATGTTTGAAAAGGCACGACGAGAATCAAATATAAAAGAAAGTTAAAGGAGCTAAATTAAATGGCACAAGGACGTCAAAAAGATGAACTTCAAGATATTACTTTACTAGGAAATCAAAACAATACGTATGATTTTAATTACAGACCAGATGTTCTAGAAACCTTTGATAACAAGCATCAAGGTCGTGACTACTTCGTCAAATTTAATTGTCCAGAGTTTACATCGTTATGTCCTATTACAGTCCAACCAGATTTTGCAACAATTTATATTTCATATATCCCTAATGTCAAAATGGTTGAATCTAAATCATTGAAACTATATTTATTTAGCTTTAGAAACCATGGTGACTTCCACGAAGATTGTATGAATATAATTATGAATGATTTGATTGAACTTATGGATCCTCATTATATTGAAGTTTGGGGTAAATTCACACCTAGAGGTGGCATCTCAATTGACCCATATACAAACTATGGCCGTCCTAATTCTAAATATGAAAAGATGGCTGAACATCGTTTGATGAATCACGATATGTATCCTGAAAAGATTGATAATCGATAAATACCACTATCCTCCATTAAAATTAAATGTTTAATGGAGGATTTTTGTTATAAAAAATTATTTTCAAATTTGATAAAAAAAGTATTGCACTTTGACGCGTTAAAGCGTATTTTATTTATATTGATTTATTTCTACACATGCTTATAATTAATCAAATAAAGACACATATTATCTTATAAATGTAGTAAAATCTATAAATTGACTGAATATTCATATTATTTTTTGAAAATTGTTGAAACTTATTATTTACAATAGTACAATCGTTTTTAAACAATTAAATATGGTATTAGGGGAAGAAAGGATGGGATGATATTATGACAACGAATAATTCCCATGAGCAAGCAGTTCAAGAAATACCTCAACATGGATTCTTTGGGCATCCTCGAGGTTTAGGCGTACTCTTTTTCGTAGAGTTTTGGGAGCGTTTTAGCTACTACGGCATGAGAGCGATGCTTATTTTTTATATGTATTTTGCGATACAAGATCATGGACTTGGAATCGATAAAACTACGGCAATGTCTATCATGTCTGTATACGGGGCTTTAATATATATGTCTTCTATTCCAGGAGGTTGGATTGCGGACAGAATTACAGGGACACGTGGTGCAACTTTAATAGGTGCAGTTTTAATAATTATCGGACATATCTGTTTAAGTTTACCATTTGCAATGTTTGGCCTATTCGCTTCTATGTTCTTTATTATTGTTGGTTCAGGTTTAATGAAGCCAAATATTTCAAATATTGTAGGTCGTTTGTATCCACAAAATGACGTGAGAATGGACGCAGGATTTGTAATCTTCTATATGTCTGTTAACTTTGGCGCACTTGTTTCACCTATTATTTTGCAACACTTCATTAATGTTAAAAACTTCCATGGCGGATTCTTAATTGCTGCTATTGGTATGGCATTAGGTTTAGTTTGGTACGTATTATTTAATCGCAAAAATTTAGGTAGTGTAGGCATGAAACCAACAAATCCACTATCACCAACTGAAAAGAAAAAATACAGTATAATTATAGCGATGATTACAGTAGTTATAGCGATAGTAGTTATCATTTCTTACATAACTCATACATTATCATTCGATTTAGTTAGTAATTCAGTACTCGTTTTAGGTATTGCATTACCAATAATCTATTTCACTACTATGATTCGTAGTAAAGAAGTAACTGATATTGAACGTTCACGTGTAAAAGCTTTTATTCCTTTATTTATTTTAGGTATGCTTTTCTGGGCAATACAAGAACAAGGCTCTAACGTATTAAATATTTATGGTATAGAGCATTCAGATATGAAATTAAATTTATTTGGTTGGAAAACAAACTTCGGTGAAGCCATCTTCCAATCAATAAATCCTTTGTTTATCTTATTATTTGCACCAGTCGTATCTGCAGTTTGGCAAAAATTAGGTAAACGTCAACCTAGCCTACCAATGAAATTTGTTATAGGCGCTTTAATGGCTGGCGCATCATATATTATGATGGGTATTATTGGTAATATTTACGGAAACACGCATTTCTCAGTAAACTGGGTAATTCTCTCATACATCATATGTGTCGTTGGTGAGTTGTGTCTTTCTCCTACTGGTAATAGTGCAGCAGTAAAATTAGCACCGAAAGCATTCAATGCTCAAATGATGAGTTTATGGTTATTAACAAACGCATCTGCTCAAGCATTTAATGGTACATTAGTTAAATTAATAGATCCATTGGGTCAAACGAATTACTTCATTTTCTTAGGTGTTACTACAGCTATAATTACATTTATTATTCTTGCTTTCAGTCCTAAAATTATAAAAGCGATGAAAGGCATTCGTTAATCGTATCTCTAGCTACAAGTCGATTATTTTCGACTTGTGGTTTTTTTATTTTATAATAGTTATAATTTCTAATTATTTGCTTTTGTTACTCGAAAAAGGGTAACCCTTAAACTAAGAGAATTTTACGAAAGTAGGCATTCAAAATGGAAAATAAATATAACCATGGTGTCTTGTTTTATCATGAACATAGTGGCTTAAAAGATATATATGAAGGACTTGGTGAGGTGACTAAATCACTTAGTTCAATGTGTAAGCACTTATCAATTCAGTTAAGTGAAAACGAAGGCGACATTATCAAATACTGTGAATCTATTAAGAATGATAAATATGGTTCAGAAATAGATATATTATTTATTTTAGGTGGAGATGGTACTGTTAATGAACTGGTAAACGGTGTCATGCAACACGATTTACAATTACCAGTGGGTATTATCCCAGGTGGAACATTTAATGACTTCACTAAAACATTAAACTTAGACTCTAACTTTAAAAATGCAAGTTCCCAATTACTTTCAGCACAAGTTGGTTCATATGATGTAATGAAAGTTAATGATACATTTGTCCTTAACTTTGTTGGTTTAGGGCTAATAGTTCAAAATGCTGAGAATGTCCAAGAAGGTTCTAAGGATGTTTTTGGCAAGCTAAGTTATATTGGATCAACAGTAAAAACACTAATGAATCCTAGTAAATTCAACTTTAAGCTCAACGTTGATGGAAGAGAAGAAACTGGTAATACCTCTATGCTTCTTATAGCTAATGGCCCAAATATCGGTGGCGGACGCGTTCCTTTAACTGACCTCTCTCCTCAAGATGGAAAAGTTGATACGTTTATATTCGATGATCAAAGTTTTAGTATTTTAAATGATATTTTTAAGAAAAGAGATAGTATGAATTGGAATGAAATTACTGAGGGCATAGACCATATTCCAGGTCAACATATTTCTCTATCCACTGAACCTAATATGAAAGTCGATATAGATGGTGAGATTAGTTTAGAAACACCTATTGAAATTGAAGTTTTACCTAAAGCAATACAACTTCTTACTTTTCCAGAATTTGGTAAATCATAAGTTGATTTATTTAGGCTAAGTATTTGATTTAAATAAAGTTAATTATTTACTCGCAACTTCATGAATATAAATCAATTTTAAATAAGAAAACATAAAGTTTTGAATAATAGTGAACGGCAACCTCTATTGAAATAACAATTAGAAGTTGCCGTTTATATGTTTTATAAAGAAATTCTAGTTACCTAAGAAATAATCTTCAACGTCTTTCCAACCACTTACACGGTCAAATCTATCATCATTTATATTATGAGATGCTGTAAACATAATTGATTTACCTTCAAAAATCTCAAGTTGCTTTGGATTATCATCTATTAAATAATCAGCATTCACAATATTTTTTCTCCCACAAAATACAAAGTGTTGTGGGTTTAAGAATGGGAAGAATTCTAATAACCATTCATATTTATCATGAAATGATGTTGGCACATCCATTGCTGCTGTAGCTATATATACGTCATAATGATGATTTAATTTTTCAACTACGTCTTGAGCGTGTGGCATCACTTTCAAACGTCTAAAGAAACCTGGCTCTCTTAATATTTCAGTCACTAATCCTTCATGTTCAGGCATCATATGTTTTAATTTTTTACCATTTAAAGATTCGATGGAAATCCCAAGATTTGCTCTCTCATTTACTGCATCAATAATTTCACCTAGCGTATCAGCTAAGACTTCATCCATATCTATAGCTATTTTCTTTCGAGACATTCTAAAGTACACTCCCTAATGATTTTGAAACTTAAATACATGATTTAGTATAGCAAATATTAAAGTGTAGCACAGTATTCATTCAAAAATCTTCATTCTGCACTACACCCTTTTAACTTTTAAATATATAAATATTAGAACATCTTAATAATTGAAGTCTTTTAATACTTCTAACATCTTCTTATTTTGTTCAGGAAATCCAATCGTAATTCTTACACCATCCGGAAAAGGTCTAGTAATACATCCTACCTTTAGTAACTCATCATATAACGCTTTACTATTGTTGGTTTTTACAAAGATGAAATTAGTTTGACTTGGTAAAAAGTGCTTACTTTGAGGAATTTGATAAAATTTCTCACGTTCTATAGCATTTTTATGAGTAATTTCTTTCAAATACGCTTGGTCTTCTAGTGCAGCAATTGCTGCATATTCTGAGATTCTAGTAACGTTGAATGGTGGTCTAATGATGTTCCACTTTTCAATAGCATCAGAAGAAGCAACTACGTAACCTACTCTTAATCCAGCCAAGCCATAAGCTTTAGAAAATGTGCGCAGTAAAAAAGCATTCTCAAATGTTTCTTGTAACTCTAAAGTGTTAGGAAAATCTGGTGCAGTTACAAATTCAACATACGCTTCATCAATTAATACCGGAATATGACTCGGCACACGTTCCAAGAAATCATTTAGCGTTTCTTGATCAAAATATGTACCAGTTGGGTTATTAGGATTACATAACCAAACTAGAGCTGTATGATCATCAATACTTTGTAGGATACCTTCTAGATCAAACCCACCCTCTTTAAGTGGAACTTGAACAACCTCGGCTGACTCGACGATAGCATTATGATAGTACTGTCCAAAAGTAGCTTCACTCGTCACAATTTTATCTCCAGGTGTTAACACCGCTCTTGAAATCATTAATATTACTTCATCAAGGCCGGCCCCAAATAAAATACGTGATTCGTCGACATTTAAATGTTTACTAATAGCTTTTCTTAGACTTGGTGAGCCACTTTCGGGATAATAATATAGCTCATCTAAATGTTGCTTGATTGCTTCTTTGGCTTTTGGCGTAGGTCCATATAAATTTTCATTTGATGCTAATTTGAATAATTCACCCTCAATACCATACTCTTTTTTTAATGCTTCTGGAGAAAGACCAGGTTCATATGCACATAATTGATTTAACTGACTTTTCATAGTTGAGCATCCCCCTCTAAATTGACTGAAATTTTCAAAAACTTAATATTAATTATAAACAATAATGCATTTTAAAATCAATGAACCTTTAATGGCTGATAAATAAAAATTCCTGACATTTCATCGTGTCAGGAATTCAATAAATATTATTTAATTAACCCTTCTTTTTTCAAATAATCTTTGGCTACTTTATAAGGATCTTGCTTTTTAACTGTTACTTTGTAGTTCATTTCTTGCATTTGTTCATCTGTAATTTTTCCAGCTAATTTATTCAGTGGTTTCTTAACTTCAGGATGTTCTTTAAGGAATTTTTCTTTAAACATTGGTGCACCTTGGTAAGGTGGGAATACGTGTTTATCGTCTTTCAACACAACCATATTATATTGTTTTAATTCAGCATCTGTTGAATACGCATCGATTAAATTAATGTCTCCTTTTTCAACAGCTGTATAACGCAGCTTTGGTTCCATTGTTTTCACATTAGAAATATTAAGATTATAAGCCTTTTTAACGGCTTTAAAACCATCAGGACGATCGTTAAATTCTAATGTAAATCCTGGTTTAAGTTTATCTTCAACCTTTTGTAAATCGCCGATCGTCTTAATATTATTTTTCTTTGCAAAGTCTCGTTTAACTGCTAACGCATACGTATTATTATATTTCATTGGTTTAAGCATCGTCATGTGATCTTTCTTCTCTAAGCTTGTCTTTGCCTGTTGATATACTGCTGGTTCTTTTTTAGATTTTAAGTCTTCTTTAGTAAGCTCACCTAACACAGTACCCGTAAACTCTAAATAACCATCTATATCATCAGATTTCAAGGCATTAAATAAGAACGATGTTTTACCCATCCCATCTTTAACATCAACAGTGTCATCTGTTTCATCTTCAATTAAGATTTTATACATGTTAGTAATAACTGAAGGTTCTGAACCTAATTTACCCGCAAGTGTAATCTTATCACCCTTTTGTGCAAACAGTGGAATTACAATTGCTAATAAAATAACTAGTACAATTGCACCAAGAGTAATTATTATTTTCTTATATGAAAGCTTCTCCATATATCTTAATATTAAATCGAAAATAATAGCTAATAACGCTGCTGGAATCGCACCAATTAAAATAAGTGAACTATCATTACGATCTATACCTAGTAAAATAAGATCCCCTAAACCACCAGCACCAATAAGTGCTGCTAAAGTAGCAGTTCCGATAATTAATACCATTGCAGTACGTATACCTGCCATAATAACAGGCATCGCAATAGGTAGCTCTACCTTCGTAAGTCTTCTAATTGGTTTCATGCCAATACCTTTAGCCGCTTCAACTAAAGATGGATCTACTTCTTCTATACCAGTGTATGTATTACGCAATATAGGCAGTAATGCATATACAACTAAAGCAATGATT
The DNA here is from genome assembly GCF_001808345.1 of Staphylococcus sp. HMSC06C11. Taxonomy (NCBI): domain Bacteria; kingdom Bacillati; phylum Bacillota; class Bacilli; order Caryophanales; family Staphylococcaceae; genus Staphylococcus; species Staphylococcus sp. HMSC06C11. The sequence goes on along the minus strand of NZ_KV793047.1, from coordinate 45,499 downwards.
GCAGGCACTCGTCCAATCCCAAATATTGGTATCATCAGACCTAATAATGCTAGAGAAGGGATAGTTTGTAATACCGCAGCGATATTCATTACAATCTCTGATATTTTTTTAGTTTTCGTTAATAGTATTCCTAAAGGTACTGCAATAATAGTTGCAATTAATAATGCGATAAATGAAATTTGGATGTGTTCAATAATCGTAGAAAGAAGTTGTCCTTTTCTACCACTTAACGTATTTAGAAACTCATGCATGTGTGACGTTCTCCTTTCTTTCAGCTAAATAGTTGAAGATGTCTTCACGTTTTAGTAAATACTGATTTTGATTGTTACTATCATTAACAATAACAGCATCTGTTTGTGCTAGAAGATGATAAATGTCCTCTACTTTCTGATTCTCATTCACTTCAGGATAACTTGATGTATCTGACATTCCTTCTAAAGGACGATGTATATTTAATTCTTTAATTTTTATATTAGTCAGTCTGTTTTGAGATTGTTGTTCAAGGTGACTTCCCATAAATTGTTTTACAAAGTCAGTTTGAGGATGATCTTTGAAACCTTGTGGTGTATCAATTTGTTCAACATGACCATCATTTAATAGGCAAATTCTATCTCCCAATTTCATTGCTTCTTGAATATCATGTGTAACAAAGACAATAGTCTTTTTAATTTTAGTTTGTAGCTCAATTAAATCATCTTGTAATTTTTCTCTACTTATAGGATCTAAGGCACTAAATGGTTCATCCATAATAATAACAGGAGGATCTGCTGCTAAAGCTCTTACCACTCCTACTCGTTGGCGCTGTCCACCTGACAATTCATCAGGTTTTCGGTTTTTAAATTTTTCAGGCTTTAAACCAACCATATTTAATAATTCGTCTACACGTTGATCGATATCTTTATCTTTCCATTTCTTCATTTGAGGTACTTGTGCAACATTCTCTTTTATAGTCATATGTGGAAATAAAGCAATTTGTTGTAAGACGTATCCAATGTCCCAACGCATTTCATATACAGGGTAATCACTAATAGGTTTATCTTTAAAATAAATATATCCTTCACTTAATGGAATTAAGCGATTAATCATTTTAAGTGTTGTCGTTTTTCCACACCCTGATGGTCCAATTAACACGAAAAATTCCCCTTCTTTGATATTAAAACTTACATTATCTACTGCTGTATTATTCCCATATCGTTTCGTAACATTCTTAAATTTAATCACAATTTCACCTTCGTTCATTCTACTAAAAGTAGACAATTTTTAATCTATATTCCCTATTAAATCACTTTTAATGAGAAAATAACATTTTATTAAGCTTTATATTATTGAATTTTTTAAATTTTCTACACTTATTAAAAATAGTATATGAATCAAATATATTTATGGGCGTTTTAGAAGAGAGTATTTTATTTTTGCAAAAGTGATATCATCAATAGTTCAAAAATTACGCGTTAATTTAAAAACAACGACAAAATCTAGATAAGATAGACTTTGTCGTTGTTAGGATAATGTATTATATACTTGTTTTATAGGTCTGTATTTTTTCTAAAAACTTTGGACAGTAATGCTTCAATTTATAGCTTCCTACTCCATCTATTGAAATCATTTCTTGTTTAGTTTCTGGTTTACGTTTCGCAAATTCTTCAAGTGTATAATCAGAAAAAATATTCACTGGAGGGATATCTAATTTATCACTAAGTTGTTTACGTACTTCAACAAGTTCACTATAAAGTGCGCGATCGACACCTTCGACCGTATTGATATAAACCTTTTCTTTGCTTTTTTGTTTAAACGGCGTAGTATAAACTTTCGTACTATCATTAAGTAAATCTTTAACTGAATTATCACATATGAGGATTTCATCATTTTCATTGAGATAACCTTTAAAACGTAACTCGTCAATTAAATGCGCTAATTCAGATGTAGTGTAGTTTTTCATCAACCCATGAGTTGTAAGTTGATCGTAATCATTGTATTTTATATAGTCTGTAATTTCGCCTCTTAATACTTGAATAATAACGCTATAGCTCTCTTGTTGTTTTATTCTAGCTATACAACTTATTATCATTTTAGCTTCACGTGTCATATCATATGTTTTATTTTCTTGTATACAGTTACTGCATTGATCGCATTCTTCTAAATTTTCATTTGGTTCAAAGTAATGCACAATCGTTGCCTCGAGACATTTCTTAGTCTTTGTATATTGAAGCATTTTAGTGAGTTTTTCACCCATTTTATCCTTATAATCTTCATCTGCTTGTGAAACAGTAATAAAATACTCATGTAAGCCCTTATCTCGTTCACTAAATAATAGGATACATTCACTTTTTAAACCATCACGACCAGCACGTCCAGCTTCTTGATAATAAGATTCTATATCTCCAGGCATATTATAATGAACAACATAGCGCACATTTGATTTGTCTATTCCCATTCCAAAGGCATTTGTTGCGACAACCACTTCTACACGATCGTATAGAAAATCGTTTTGCGCTTCTTCACGTTCTTTATTTGTGAGACCAGCATGATAAATTGTACTTTTAACGTTTTCATTTTCTAAAGCTTCATTTAACTCTTCAACCTGTTTACGAGTTGAACAATAAATAATACCTGCTTGTCCTTCATGACTAGTCACGTAGTCCACTACAAATTTTTGACGTTGGTACGTTGGGTTCACTCTGAAAATTAAATTGCGACGTTTCGTGCTCGTCTTAATTTCGTCATTTTTGCCGATGTTTAACTTTTCCATAATGTCCTGTTGAACTTCAGCCGTAGCGGTAGCTGTTAACGCTACAATCGTGAAATCTTGAGGTAAAGAAAATACTCTGTGAATAACACTTTGATAACTTGGTCTAAAATCATGACCCCATTTAGAAATACAATGTGTTTCATCAAATGCAACTAAATGAATATTAACTTTTCGAAGTAAATTTAAGAAATAAGAGTTCTCAAATCTCTCAGGTGCTACATATAAGAATTGAATGTCACCCTGCTTAAGTTCTTGTTCAACCTCTTTTTGTTGCTTCTGAGTCAGACTACTGTTTAAATAAGCAGCTTTGATGCCCATCGCTTTGAGCTGATCAACTTGGTCTTTCATTAATGAAATAAGTGGACTTATAACAATCGTCGTGCCTCCAAGCATTAGTCCTGGTACTTGATAGCATATTGATTTACCGCCACCGGTTGGAAGAACTCCAAGCGTATTGCGATGGTCTAATATTTTGGTTATAATCTCCTTTTGTCCAGGTCGAAATGTTTCGTAACCAAAATAATGCGATAAAGTTTCTTGCATGATTTCATTCCCCTTATTGTTCTTTTATTTCCTCAAGTTCACTCCATCTTGTGATGTCTGCTTCATATGTTTGTTCAAGTTGTTCTTTTTCTTCATTTAGTTCTTTGATTTTGCCATAATCCGCACTGGCGGCTACCATTTCTTCATCAATGACTTCCAATCTTTCTTCCGTCTCTTCAATACGTGTCATAATTGTTTCGTATTCTAATTTTTCTTTATAAGATAACCCTGATTTCTTTCTTGTTTGCGCCTGTTGTTTAGATTGTTGTGCAGATTGTTTAGCTAATGATGTTTGCCTATCTTGTTCTTTCTTATAAGCCTCATAATCTTCAAATGTACCTTTGATTTTTTCCATGTAACCATCATGAATATACCAATACTCTTGTGCAACTTTGTTAAGAAAATATCGATCGTGACTAACAGTTATTACAGAACCACCGAAATCATCGATATAATCCTCTAAAATAGTGAGCGTTTCAGTATCTAAATCGTTTGTTGGCTCATCTAGTAAAAGTACATTAGGTTTATGTACTAATAGACGTAATAAATAAAGTCTTTTTTGTTCTCCACCGGATAGTTTATAAATTTTCTTACCATGAGTAGAACTTGGAAATAGGAATCGCTCTAATAATTGAGTGACAGAAATCGAAGTTCCATCTTTCTCTTTAGCCACTTCACTTTCTTCACGTAAATAATCAATCATTCTAATGTCGCGATTTAACGTTTCCTCTGTTTGTTTAAAATAGGCTACCTTAACAGTCTGCCCAATCTTTAACTCTCCATCAAAGTCATGGTCCTCATTACTTAGTATATTTAGTAATGTTGTTTTACCTGCGCCATTAGGCCCTACAACGCCTATGCGTTGCCCACTTTGAATAATTTCAGTAATATCTTTAAATAATACTCTGTCTTTAATCGACTTCGTTACATGATCTAATTCATAAACTTGTTTACCAAGCCTAGAATATGCAAGGTTCAATTCTCCTTTATCTTGAGAATGGTGACTCTTTACTTCTGATTCAAGATCATTAAATCGGTTAATACGTGCTTGTTGTTTTGTTGTTCTCGCCTTAGCTCCCGCTCGCATCCAAGCTAATTCTTGTTTATATAGTGCTTTTTGCTTTTGCTGTTGCTTTTGTTCAATTATCTCATTTTCAGCACGCATTGCTATGTAATCTTCGTAATTACCTGGGTATGCATTTAACTTCCCTCTATCTAATTCAATGATACGAGTAGATACTTCATTTAGGAAATAACGATCGTGAGTTACAAATAAAACAGTATGCGGGTATTGTTTTACATAATTAATTAACCAGTTAATGGACTCAAAATCTAAATGGTTTGTGGGCTCATCAAGTAGCAATAAATCTGGTTGTTCAATAAGCGTCTTAGCTAGAACAACGCGTTTTTGTTGACCACCTGAAAGCTCTCGAACATATTTATTAGTATCATTAATGCCTAATTTTGATAATATCGTTTTAATTTCAGCATTATAGTCCCACGCTTCATTCCTATCCATTGCTTCTTGCGCACGCATCATAGTATTTAATTTTGTTTCACTTTGATCAGCTGCATAAGCATTTACAGCACTTTCGTATGCTTTAATAATACTTAATGTAGGTGTGTCCGAACTTAATACTGCTTCAAATACTGTCATATCTCCATCTAAATCTTGCTTCTGAGATGAATAACGTATTCGATATTGATTAGGGTGAATAATATCTGCAGTAAAATCTTCATCTATGCCACCGATAACCTTGAGTAATGTACTCTTCCCTGTACCATTAATTCCTACAAGACCAATTCTTTCATGTTCTGAGATAGATAAATTTAAATTGTCGAATATGACTTTATCTGCATAGGATTTATTTAAATGTTCAATTTTATATGCTTCCATGCTTATCTTCCTTTTCAAATAAAGAATATTGTCAACTATCGAATTTTTAAAATAATTTTGTTAAGCTTAATTCAGTTCTATATATTATACACCTTTTTAGACTTAAATGATACAAGGAGACATACTTATGGCACAATTCTTTGAAAATCTGCCACCATATATTCAAGCACTCACAGCTGGTATCATCACGTGGTTATTAACTGCGCTTGGTGCGGCAGCTGTTTTTGTGTTTAAGAAGGTAAATGATAAAGTTTTAAACTCAATGCAAGGTTTTGCAGCAGGTATTATGATAGCGGCAAGTTTTTGGTCCTTATTAGAACCTGCTATTGAATCGAGTAAAGGAAGTTCGGTTCCATGGCTTCCTGCTGCAATAGGTTTTATTCTTGGAGGCTTCTTTATTCGAGCATTAGATTATGTTATTCCTCATATTCATCAAAATGCTCAAGATAAAAATCAACAGCGTGAAGGTGTGAAAACATCACTCGGTAAAAATACATTACTTGTATTAGCAATTACGCTACACAATATTCCCGAGGGATTATCAATTGGTGTAGCGTTTGGAGGCGTTGTCTCAGGTAATGGACAAGCCACTTTCTTAGGTGCAATAGGTCTTGCTATAGGTATTGGTATTCAAAATATTCCTGAAGGTGCTGCATTATCCATGCCAATCAGAGCTGCAGGTGCTTCTCGATTGAAATCTTTCAATTATGGGCAAGCTTCAGCTATTGTTGAGCCTATTTTTGCAACAATTGGTGCAGCTGCTATCTTAGTTGTAAATCCCGTTTTACCTTATGCATTAGCCTTTGCCGCTGGTGCGATGATCTTTGTCGTCGTTGAAGAACTTATCCCAGATTCTCAATCAAGTAATAATACTGATTTAGCTACAATGAGCTTAATGATTGGGTTTACGATTATGATGATACTTGATGTTGCTCTGGGTTAGTTGTATTTAAGTTACATTAATTAATTTAGATTAATTTTTGCTTATATAAAAAAGAGGACTATCAGATAAATTGTTTCGCGATACGCGAAGAATCTGATAGCCCTCTTTTTTTGTGAAATGGAAAAATCTGGATTGAGTAAACTTGGTTAAGCTACTCAATCCAGATTGATGTGTAGTATTATTTTTTCTCGTTACCTTTAGGACCTGTTTTGTATTCATACTTAGATGGGTTAATTTTCTTGAAGTCAGGATTTTTGTAGAATCTGAATAAGTCACCGTTAAGAACGCTATCACTCATTTCAAGATCTTTCTCAACTTGTTTCTTATTCTTGTCGAAGTCCTTAGGTTTCTTCGTTAGTAATTCATTATCTTTATTTGAGTAAAGCTTACCATTTACGTATTTATAATCTTTAGTAATAAAGTCACCGTTTCTAAATGGTACAACATCATTATGTTGTTTAGAGAACATGTCTGTACCAAACATTAAGTAGTTCTTACTGTCGATACCTACTAGGTGCAGAATTGTTGGCATAACGTCCATTTGGCCAGCATACTCTTTATTTACACCACCTGATTTACCAGGTATTTTCAACCAGAAACCAGTACGGTTTAAATCAGTAAATTTAGCTGGAGTGATTTTCTCACCTAATAGTTTTTCCATAGCGTTGTTATGATTTTCAGAGATACCATAGTGGTCACCGTAAATCATAATAACTGAATTATCGTAAAGACCTTTTTTCTTAAGATCAGTAATGTACTCTTCTAAAGCTTGGTCAAGATAATGTGCTGTTTGAATATAACCGTCTACTGTTGTGTCACCTGTGTTAGGTTTATCAATTGATGCATCTTTTTCATCCAATGTGAATGGATAGTGGTTCGTTAATGTAATCATATGAGAGTAGAACGGTTTTTTCATTTTAGATTGATAGTCAGCTGATGCTTTAAAGAACGGTTTATCTTTAAGACCAAGGTTAACAATATTATCATCAGACATATCAAAATATGTTGCATCATAGAACTTATCAATACCAAAATGTTTGTACACTTGGTCACGGTTCCAGAATGTTTTATAGTCACCGTGCATAACGTTTGAAGTGTAACCTTCTTTTTGGTCTAAAATAGCTGGTAATGATTGATAAGTGTTATCGCCTTTAAGTGAATATGCAGAACCTTGTGGTAATCCATATAAACTATTATCCATAGTAAACTCAGCATCGGATGTTTTACCTTGTCCAGTTTGATGGAAGAAGTTAGGGAAATAAGTAAAGTCTTGTTTACCACTTGATAATTTATTCAAGAATGGGGTAACTTCTTTACCGTTTACCTTTTTGTTAATTAAGAAAGTTTGGAAACTTTCCAAGTGTATTTTAATAATATTTTTCTTTTTCGCTACACCATAATACTCTTGATTTGGTTCAGTGCGCTTTTGCTTTGTATAATTTAAAACTTTGGTTAAATCATCTTCAGAAGCAAGTGCCTTTTGTTGATTGTTTTGGATTGTTTTCACGCCATCATAAACAGTAAAGTTATAAGGACCTAAGTATTTAACAAGATATTTATGGTCAAATGTTCTAGTTAATAATTCAGGTCTATCTGTTTCTGCAAATGCTAAGTTTAAAAAGAATAATGCCACTGAAGCTGCCATTACAACTGGAACAAATTTCTTACTAAATGCTCTTGTATCCAACCAATTACGTTTAAAAATTAAAATAATAAGGTAAATAATCGTATCAATGAAATAAACGAAGTCGTACCATTTAAATGATGCTCCGACAGCGCCACCCATTGATTCAACGTTACCTGCTTGGTTCAATGTGCTAAATGTTAAAAAGTCTGAGAAAAATCGGAAGTACACAACGTTTGCATAAAGTAGAAACGTTAATAGGAATCCCCCAATAAACATGAACCAGAAAGCTTTCTTACCTTTAAAGAATAAGAACACACTCAAAGTTAGTGCAATTAAACTATAAGGATTCATAAGTAATATTAAGTTTTGAACTAATCCCTTAACACCTAAAGAAAAATCAACATAATATGAAAAATACGTCTTCAAGGTAATCGTGAATACCGTTAATAAGAAGAACGCAAAAAGACTAATTTTCTTTTTGGGTAAACTCATGTTTGTTTCCTCCGTTAATAGTAATAAATCATTTTTATACATTTATCACAATGTTTAATAATCAAATAAAAAATTTCAAAGTTGATAATCAGAAATTAATTATAAAACTTAATACGTACTTTGGATTTAATACTTAATTATCAAAATGATATATTGTCGCTTTCCGACAATTCAATATTTACTGGTTATTTTTATTTCCTTTAATGTTCCATTGGCTCAGTGTTTGATAACTATTTATTCATTTTATAAAATTCATTATTAATAATTCAATGTAAGCTAGTTCGTAATAAAGTTTAGTACTAACTCATTCTTTAAAGATGTTAACTTTTTATTAAGAAATTATGATGTTTGTAATCATATTGTAACAATAATACATAGTTCAATTTATAAATATATAGTAATGTGTTACAAATATCAAGTAAAAACACGATATAAAAGTATGTTATTGTCACTAATACAAATAAATCAAATAGTTGTGCGACTCAAAGATTTTATAAAACAATATCTAATTATAATTATTTATCCCAATCATTTCATCATACTTTAGTACTAGCTAATAAAAAACTTTAATTTATCCTCTTCAACTAGCTATTTCATCATTTCAAGTTGCATACGATACTCAATACCATGAAACAGCTGGTTTAACCAGTTACTATACTTAATCAAATTCTTCTCCGCTGTTTCAATATCTATAAATTGGAATTTTAATTTAGACCCTTGAGGTTTTTGAGCTAACTTTGTTAAATGATAACTTGCTATTGTTCCAATTTGAGGATAACTTCCTAATGTATAGTGATCATTTAATAAGACGATAGGTGTACCATCTCTTTTAACTTGTATTGTTCCTTTTTTAACTGATTGATGTGCCGGCATATCATCATAATAGGCTTTGATTTTCTGACCATCTAATAACATTCCTACTCTATTCGTTTTACTAGATACTTTATAATCAGTTAACGTAAAACGTTGAATAGCATCCTTCTTAAAATCCTCGGTACCTTTGTTCTTAACTACATGAAATACGTCTGAAATGTAGTTAAAGGATAGTGCATATCCATCTATTCCCCAATCCGTTGTCCGTGTTTTAGCTAAGTTTTCAAATAATTTAATATGACGTTTAGAATAGTCGCGTTTTAATTCTACTTCATCCCCGTTTTCCAATTTCCTCCCTCTAAAACCACCTATTTTAACATTAAAATCTGTAGACGTAGAATCAAGCCATCTATCTAACTTAAATCCTCCACCAATTGCTAGATATACACGTGAGGTGCGACTTGTTTCTTTAAATTTAAGTACTTCCCCTTTTTCTATAAGATATAATTTATTAGGGTATACTTTTATATTTTGAGTTTCGGCTTTGAAATTACCACCAGTTAAAGCAATCAACGCAGGTTCAGTAAAACGAATCGTTGCCATTTTATGTGTCATTTCAAGCGTAGCTTCATTTTTGTCATTGGCTACAAGTCGGTTTGCAATTTCATGAGCTAAATCATCTAAAGCCCCACCAGGTATTACGCCGTCATGTTCATAACCATCTCGCCCAAAATCTTGAAAACTACTAAATAGCCCACTATTTTCAATTATGATTGACATGTTTAAAATCTCCTAGCTCTATATCGTTTTTCTCTTTCGCTTTGAAAGTTACATTGTCCCCTAATTTAAATAACGTAAAATCTTCTTGATTAGGAAAGAATAATTTAAGTGGTGTATATCCTATGACCAACCAATCGTTATACGTATCAGTAGTTACAATTCCACATTTTTTCCCCTCAAGAATAACTGAACCAGCTGGGATAAATTTTTTGTGTTTACTCGTATGATTAACATGTAACTTTTTATGCATACCCGTTAAATATGGAAATCCAGGAGAATATCCCATCATTGAAACAAAGTAGTTCGCACCGGTATGTAATTGTATAAAGTCCGATAATTTAAGTTTAAGATGCTTCAATAATTCAGGGAGGTCTGGACCAAATTCATCACCATATACGATGGGTACCTCAATAAGTTGTTGTTCACCCTCATGGTGGTTAATTTCCATTTGTATTGAATCAATTAAAGCTTTCATATATAAAAATGGTGATTGAATATTGTGATGTTTAATCATGTCTCTAGCATCATAGCAAATCATCAAATCAGATTCTGTAGGTACAATTTCAGTAATAAATGGATATGCTTTATCAATTAAATATGATCTTAATGCTAATAAATCCTCTGTAAGGTTTTGAGATACATCTTTTTCAATAGATACAACAATAGCTTGGTCGCCTTGACTGTATATTTTCATATTTCCACCTCATACAAATTAGTAATGATAAAACACATTCATTAAATCAATGACATGCGGCATCAACGATTTTATTAAAAGATAAACCAATAGACATGCACATAGGCTAGTTATCGTTGCACAAATTCGTGCGTAAAGCATTTTATTTTGCGATAACAATTTTTGAACAATATATTTATTTAAAATTGCGAGCACAACTAAGATAACTAACCATAAGATTGTCATAGGCTACCTCTTCTTTTAAATATTCAAATTTCTTTCATATTAATTTTATAGATAAATTTTGACATCGGCAACCTCTCGTAGACTATTGATTAAATAGACATTAATTTGTTTTCTTTGTAATTTCTTTCTAAAATCATCTATATTCTTCGTTTTTAATTTACCTTGATCAATAAGTGATTGACGCATACAACCTCGTAGAAAGTCATCGTTATAACATGGTGTGTACCATTCATTTCCTTCCTCGATCATAATGTTGCCAATGTCAAATTCCAAAATTTTTCCATTTTCATCATATAAAAGTATTAAATCTGTTTCATGACTATGTTCTAGATAATGACGTTCAGAAGTTTTATTAACGATAATCGATTCTTTTACTAGATGAGATCTTTGAACCATTTTTGCTGTAAAAAATGTCTTATCTGCTAAAGGTGCGAGTACATAATTTAATTGCCCATTTTGTTCTAAAGTTAACTTCAAACGATATTTGCCATTTGGATATGTCGTCTTTATCATTTGAGTTAACTCATACCATTGCTGTTGATCAAAATTAAATTTTAACTCTTTGCTTGATTCTGTAATTCTTTTTAAATGATAAACTTCTCTATATATACAACCATCTTCAAGTTTCATTGTTTCAAATAATTGCATCTTACAAATTCTCCAAGATTTTAGTTTTGTCGTGAAATTCTTGAACTTCATTTTCAGGGATAGAATCAATAGTAATACCAGCGCCAACGCCATAGATTGCACTTTGATTTCTATATTCAATCGTACGTATTGGAATATTAAAAATCATACGTCCTTCTGGTAGTAACATACCTATCGTTCCACAATATATTGAGCGAGGGGATGATTCTAATTGTTCAATATATTTCATGGTACTTAATTTAGGTGCGCCTGTAATTGATCCACAAGGAAATAAAGCAGTTAAAATATTTATGAGCTTCATTTCTGACTCCAGCTGTCCAGTAACCATGCTCGTCATTTGAAATACTGTGTTATAACGCTCAATCATAAATGGTTTGTATACATTAACTGTGCCACTTTGTGAAATTCGAGAAATATCATTTCTTAACAAATCTACTATCATGACATTTTCGGCTCTATCTTTATCAGAATGTATTAATTTATTATATAATGTTTCGTCTTCCTCTATAGTTCGACCTCTGGGCATAGTTCCTTTCATAGGTTTACTAACAATGATGTTGCTCTTACCTTTAAATTTTCCTTTTTGAAAGAACAACTCTGGAGAAATAGACGCTACTTTTATATCTGGTGTATCGATTAGAGCTGTATAACTACCATTTTGTTGATTATTCAGTTTGTCATATAGTGCTTTAATAGGTAACTGAATATCTGAAATTAATCGCGTAGTGTAGTTAACTTGATATGTATGGCCATCTACTATGGCTTTTTGAATGTGCTTTATTTTGTCAATCATTGCTTCATCACTTTCTATGAATTTAAAATGATGCGATAAAGCATTATTTGTATGAGCACCATCATGACGACGATTTCTCTCTACATCTCGACCACACTTGAAAGAATATGCAGCTGCTAAAATCTTTGCTTCCCCTGTTGTATTTACACACATATGCTTATTAAAATAGGGAGCCGCTTCATACGCTATATATACTGCGACATAGTAACCTTTTTGCTGTTCATTTTCAGCAAAATGAATAACATTCCCCACTTCCTCAACACTGTATGCAATCTTAGAATCTAGATATTCTTCCATCAGAATATGATAATCCGTACAACTTTCTTCATCTTCAAAATATCGGTAATTGAATTCAACATGCATATTCAACGCCTGCCTCATTTAAAAATAATTTAAGTTGGTCATGACCATATTCACTTAAAATAGATTCTGGGTGGTATTGCACACCGTAAATGGATAAATATTGATGTTGAACTGCCATAATAACATTCTCGTCATTAGTCGCAGTGACCTTTAAAGTGTTTGGTATGTATTCTGAATCTACCATTAATGAGTGATATCTCATCACGTTAAACTCTTGAGGAAGTCCTTTGAAAATACCTTCATTGGTATGGCGTAGAGTAGTGGTATGACCATGTATAGGTTTAGGGCTATGAATAATACGACCACCATAATATTCAACAATGAGTTGGAAGCCTAAACAAACGCCAAGAATTGGAATAAGTTGGTCATAATGAGAAATAATGGTTGAAAGTACCGGATAATCACTTGGTTTACCGGGCCCAGGTGAAATAATAATAGCTTTAGGACTCAACTTTTTAAGCTTTGTAATTGATACTTCATCAACTGATATAACTTTAACCTCATCAGTCGTTTGAACTTTAAGATAATCTATTAAATTATAAGTAAAAGAATCATGGTTATCTATCATTACAATCATAAGTTTGCTCCGAAAAATTAAATTTTATTATTTTATTATATTTGTCACTCTATTATCACAGAACGTGACTTGATTTTATACAGTATATCGTTTATTCTATTTTGCGTACAAAATTAATAAAAAAGAGGTTCCTAGCCGAAACCCTCTATAAAAAACTAGACGAGTATTCAACTCCAATGAATGTGAGTATACATATACTTTTGGTTATTTGATTAAAACTATATGTGTTCTTACATCCTCGTGTCTATCTTTTTTATAGAGATAGACTTTTTTTATGTCAAATTTTAATGATGAGGAGTAATTGCTATGACTAAAAGTACCTTAGACAAAGACAAAGCTATCGTAGTATTTAGTGGTGGTCAAGACAGTACGACTTGTTTATTTTATGCAAAAAAACATTTTAAAGAAGTAGAACTTGTCACATTTAACTATGGTCAAAGACACGATACTGAAATTGAAGTCGCTAAAAAAATTGCAAATGAACAAAATTTAAAACATCATATCTTAGATATGTCTCTTTTATCTCAACTCACACCTAATGCATTAACACAACATGATTTAGAGATTGAAGAAAATGATGATGGTATACCTAATACATTTGTTCCTGCACGTAATTTATTGTTTTTATCATTTGCCGGAGCCTTAGCTTACCAACTTAATGCTAAACACATCATCACTGGCGTATGCGAAACTGACTTTTCAGGATACCCAGATTGCAGAGACAGTTTCATTAAATCAATGAATGTGACATTGAGCCTTTCAATGGATAAAGATTTTGTCATTCATACTCCATTAATGTGGCTAGATAAAGCTCAAACATGGGAATTAAGTGATGAATTAGGTGTATTAGATTATGTACGCCATAATACACTAACGTGTTATAACGGTGTTATCGGAGATGGATGTGGAGAGTGTCCTGCTTGCAAGTTAAGAGCACGTGGTTTACATCATTATTTAGAAAGTAAAGGAGTCGAGTAATATGTTACAACAAATCTATCCAAGTGTAGAGCACCCCTACCAATTCGAATTAAATAAAGACTTTAATTTTTCTGCTGCACATTATATCCCCTGTGAAGATGCTGGTAAATGTATGAGGACACATGGTCATACGTATTTCGTAAACATAACTATAGCTGGGGATGAATTAGATCATAATGGTTTCCTTGTAAACTTTGCCGATTTGAAAAAGTTAATCCACAATCAATTCGATCATCATTTATTAAATGATTTAGAACCATTTAAAGGCAAAAATCCATCTACAGAAATTGTCGCACAAACAATTTATACTATGGTAAAAGACTACTTGAGTAAACGTGATAATCAGCCTAAATGTGTTCAAGTATTCTTACGTGAAACACCAACAAGCTATGTAGTTTATAGACCAAAGGATGCTCAGTAATTTATGGCTAAGATTCCTGTTTTAGAAGTATTTGGACCTACGATTCAAGGCGAAGGTCGTGTAATTGGCCGTAAAACGATGTTTGTGCGTACAGCTGGTTGTGATTATCGTTGTAGTTGGTGCGACTCAGCATTTACCTGGGATGGTAGTGCTAAGGAAGATATCCGTCTACTTACGGCTGAAGAAATCTATGAAGAATTACTCGAAGTAGGTGGCAACCATTTTAATCATGTCACTATCTCAGGAGGTAATCCAGCCCTAATTAAAGGAATTCAAGATTTAGTAGATTTGTTTGAAGAGAAAAATATTTATACAGCATTAGAAACACAAGGAAGTAAATTCCAACCCTGGATGACTCAAATTAATGATTTAACCATTAGTCCTAAACCACCTAGTTCAATGATGAAACCAAATTTAAATACATTAGATTCAGTTATTGATCAATGTGTACATGACACACTTAATTTAAAAGTTGTTATATTTAATGAAGAAGATTATGAATTTGCAACAATGATTCACCATCGTTACCCTTCAATTCCATTTTACCTTCAAGTGGGTAATCCCTATTTAGAAGATGAAGTCGAAAACCATACTGATAAATTATTAGAAAGATATGAAGAACTAGTAGACAGAGTGATGGAAAGTGATGAGATGAACCATGTTTATGTACTTCCACAATTACATACATTATTGTGGAGTAATAAAAAAGGAGTTTAAAATAATTAATAAGTTAAAGTTTCTTGAGTGTTATGTAATGATTAAGTTTATGTTAATTGATATAATGTTGAGATGAAGAATTATGGATAGGAGTTCAACATGATTATATTTATATTAATTAATATTGCCGTTGTCATACTCGTTACCGGTTTAGACTTATATCGGCATCAATACAAACAACTTAAGTTTAGCTCCATATTATTATCAATATCAATCAACTGTGTGATTGATATATTTGTGATTGATAAGTTTAATTTCATAACTTTATTCACTACAATTTTATTTTTAGTATGGACATTTTTACAGATATATTTAAATCACAAATTATATCCATTTTTGATAAAAGAACAAAAATTTATCGCTACTATATTTGCCATAGTCATCAGTTTAGCTCAATTTATCACTGATATTTCTAGTGAACAATCTGTATACATGTCTTTACCTTATTTAGCCCCAGCGATATTTATTATTGGCGCTGTATTACTATTTGTAGGAACCTTTAAGTTATCTGAAATCGAACACCTGTCTTTATTGCGAAAAGTTAAAAGACCTATCACCACTGGTACAATTATTATAATTTTATCATTGACTTTAATGATGATTTTGACACCATTTTGGTATGTATTTGTGATTATTTACTTCCTATTCATAGCATATATTTTGTGGCAAGGTATCTTTTTTGTGAAAGGAAACTTATAATACTTATACTTTGTTAATCGTAATAAGAACTCTTAATTTCCTCACCTATTTCCAACATCTATATTTGGACTGAGATAATCATTGTTATCTCAGTCTTTTTTTACCTTCTAATCCTCCACTTTTCATTTTAATCTTTAAAATCACATTAATACTTAAATCTATAAATAAAAATTATTTTGATTTAATTCTTTTTTAAATGTAGTTAATAAAAAGTTAATGGTTTATATTTGTTACTCCGATTAAACTTATCTTAAATACAAATAGAAAAGAGGAATACATCATGAATACCAAATATTTATTAGCAGTAAGCGCAATTGTGACATCCCTTACTTTAGGAGCTTGTGGAAATTCTAATTCAAATAATGAACATGCTCACGACAAAGATAAACAACAAGAAGAAAGCAAAGTTAAAACTGATAAATCAAAAAAATTATCTGGTACATTTAAATCTAAAAATGGCGAAAAGGTCGAAGGTACAGCAAAAATTGAAAATGGCAAATTGATGCTTAAAGACTATAAGTCATCTAAAGGACCAGACCTATATGTATACTTAACGAAAGATGGCAATATTAAATCAGGAAAGAAAATTTCAACAGTGGATTACAACAAATCTCAACAAACATTTAATTTAAAAAACATTGATTTAAATAAATACAACGAAGTAACAATTTATTGTGAAAAGGCTCATGTCATTTTCGGTGGCGCAAAATTAAAATAACTTAATCACATATTCATATGTTTGTATTGAGAGAAAGAGAGAGGAAAAACTATGAACAAGTTAAGTTTATTAATAATTTTTATCATTCGCGTAGGTTCTGGAATTGTCATTTTCCGGCAAGGTTTGGAGAAGTTTACAGGCGATTTCACACTTAATGGTCTAGTACCTGTCATTCGCGATAATACAGATTCTCCGCAATGGTATAAATGGTTTTTCGAAAATATTGTCTCCCATTCCACAGGTTTATTTAACTTCATTATCCCGTTAGGAGAAATGGCAATCGGTCTAGGTTTAATCTTAGGCGTTTTGGCTTATACTGCAAGTTTCTTTGGTGCCTTTGTTATGATAAATTATATCTTAGCAGATATGATTTTTACGTACCCTTTACAATTAGCATTCTTTATAATCTTATTAATGAGTCACTCACTAATTAATAAGATTTCACTTAAAGAAGTTATCACTCAATTAAGAGTACGTAACAACCGAGGTGAAGACAAGCATGACCCACTTACTAATCGTAGATGATGAGCAAGATATTGTAGATATTTGTCAGACTTATTTTGAATATGAAGGTTATCAAGTAACAACGACAACAAATGGTAGAGAAGCCATCAAATTGCTGTCATCAGAAATCGATGTCATGATTTTAGATATTATGATGCCTGAAGTTTCAGGTTACGATATTGTAAAAGAAATGAAAGCACAGCAACTTGATATTCCTTTTATTTACTTAACAGCTAAGACACAAGAACACGACACAATTTACGCTTTAACATTAGGCGCTGATGATTATGTTAAGAAACCATTCAGCCCTAGAGAACTAGTATTACGGACAAATAATTTACTTGCACGTATTAGTAAATATCAATCTAATCATCAGACCGAGCAACTTGAATTTAACGGTCTCATTTTGAAAAATCAAAGTAAAACATTAACCATAAATAGTGAAGAAATTCCTATGCGTATTAAAGAGTTTGAATTATTATGGTACCTTGCCTCTCGTGAAAATGAAGTCATTTCCAAGTCAGAACTTTTAGAAAATGTTTGGGGATATGATTACTACGAGGATGCAAATACTGTTAATGTTCATATCCATCGCATACGAGAAAAATTAGAGAAACATCATTTCATCTCATATACAATAACAACGGTATGGGGGTTAGGATATAAATTTGAAAGGAGCCGATAAGCATGTTCTCTATTCGTAGCCAAATCGCTATCGGCGTTATTTCCAGTGTACTCTTAACAACCATTATACTGGTCATTGCGTATAAACTTATGTGGTTCAATGGTCACATGACCTTAAGCTTAAGCATTACGACAATGATTACAAGTTGTTTAACACTATTAATATGCAGTATCTTTATTAATCCTTTAATCCAGAAAATTAAACAATTCAACATTAAGACGAAACAGTTCGTCAACGGTGAGCATTTAATAGATGATGATACTTTCCAATCACCCAGAGAAATTAGAGAATTAAATGACTCATTCAATAAAATGGCAGATGAAATCACTAAACAAATGGACATGATTAAAAATGAACAACAGGAAAAAACTGAAATTATTCAAAATCTTGCCCATGATTTAAAGACACCACTTGCAGGAATTATTTCATATACTGAAGGTTTACGTGATGGAGTCATCCAAGAACATCAAGAAGTACATGCAGCCTATGAGACGTTAATTAAACAGGCCAACCGTCTATCCACCTTATTTGATGATATGACACATGTGATATCACTTAACACAGGTCGTTCCTATCCATTAGAATTAATTCAATTGGATCAGTTACTTGTAAATATATTACAAACCTACGAACAACGTATTAAACTTGAACATCGATCATTGGAAGTTAATTTCTGTAGTCGTATTGACGCTTTTTATCAATATCGTCCTCCTTTAGAGCGTATTTTGACTAATTTATTAGATAACGCATTAAAATTTTCTAATTATGGAAGTCGAATTGATATTATTATTTCTGAAAATGCTAATAAAGATAGCATTAATATAGCTATTAAAGATGAAGGCATTGGTATTATGCATGAACTTCAATCTCGCATCTTTGAAAGAACATTTAGAGTAGAAGATTCAAGAAATACGAAAACAGGTGGTTCGGGACTAGGATTATACATTGCCAGTGAACTTGCACAACAAATCGATGCCTCAATATCAGTAGAAAGTGAACTTAATGTGGGAACAACTATGATGCTTACATTAAAAAAGTTTAACTTTTCGTAAAAATTACAAAAGAGAGTATCAAAACTAATTTTGTTTTGATACTCTCTTTCCTTTAATAAACATGTTCTTTATAACGATCTTGTTGCTGACTAGCTTGGGTTTTAGACTTAACTTGCGCACTTTCCCTACGATAAGTACTCAATTTATAATAGTCATCTCTATTTTTATATTGTGGTGTTTCAACTTTATTATGTGTTTGTTTCTGACTAGATTCATTATCAATAGGTTTAAGATTAGTCGCTTGTACAATATATTTCGGTCTATGTTTAACTTCATAGTATATACGACCGATATATTCACCTATCACGCCAATAGATATAAGTTGTATCCCCCCTAATAGGAGGATCGCAGCAATAGTTGTGAAATAACCAGGTATGTTAATACCTGAAATTAAAATATTAATAAATAAATAGACGATATATAAAATACTAATTGAGAAAGTAAACATTCCTAAATAAATCATCATACGCAATGGCTTATTATTAAATGAAATCAAACCATCAATACCATAATTTAATAGTTTTCTGAATGTCCACTTCGATTCGCCTGCTTCACGTGTCACATTTTCATAAGTGAATATCTTAGTATTATAACCTATCCACTCAAATAATCCTTTCGAAAAACGATTATACTCATCAAGTGATGTTAAGGCTTGCACCGCACGTTGGCTTAGTAATCTAAAGTCACCCACACCATCCTCAAATTGAATATCCTCTACAAAAGTATTGATCATTTTATAATAAAAACGAGACATAGATTTGCGAGCGAAGTTTTCACCTTTACGGTCTCTTTTAGCAATAACTTGATCATATCCCTCTAAATATCCTTCAACCATTTGAGGTATATATTCAGGAGGATGTTGTAAATCGCCATCAATCATCACTACAGCATCATGATCAGTGCTATTTTGATAACCAGCAATCATTGCAGCTTCTTTTCCGAAATTTCTACTAAATGATAGAAACTTAACATGGCTATCGTAAGCAGCAAGATTTTGTAAATGGTCAATCGTAGTGTCCTTGCTACCATCATCAATAAATAATAAATCGTATTCATAGTTTTTAACTGAACTATCCTTCGACATAATTTCAGTCAATTTGTCATAAGTTTTTAATACGACTTCGCCTTCGTTATAACAAGGAACGATGACTCTGACTTTCATCTGATTACATCCTTTTCTATAAATTGATTTAATAATATTTTATCAATTTCTTAATAGTATATTCTAGCCAAAACTATTTATTTACATAATCTTAACTTTAGCTCAATACTTATTTCTACCCTTTATTATAAATTAATAAATATATTTTCTTCAAAAATAATGTAAAAAATAGAACTTTTTAAAGTTTACGCAGTCAATCATCACTATGCTTGATACTATTTCAAATCTCCTATACTCACCTCATCGGGGTTTTTACCTTGACGTGCACCTTTATTTAAACTATCAATTTCCGCAACATCTGTGAGTTCTAAGTTAAAATCCAATATATCAAAGTTTTCTTCAATTCGTTCTGGTGTCTTAGATTTAGGTATAATCATTCGATTATGTGCTAAATGCCAGCGTAAAACAATTTGAGCAGGCGTTTTATCATAACGTTTCGCTATATCTACTATTGTCGGATCATCTAATAAACCTCTATTTCTCATTAGAGGCATCCATGCAGTTACCTTAATGTCATGGTCATCACAAAATGCTTGAACGTCTTCCTGGTTGAAATAAGGATGTAATTCTATTTGGTTAACTTGAGGAACTACTTCCGTTTCCTTCATTAACTTTTCCAAATGATGCTTTTTAAAGTTGCAAACTCCAATAGCTTTAATTTTACCTTCTTCATATAGTTTTTCTAAGGCTTTATAAGATTCTATGTACAAACCATCTTTTTCGCATGGCCAGTGAATTAGAAATAGATCAATATAGTCTAAACCTAAGTTTTCTAAGGACTGATTAAAATATTCAATCGTATTGTCATATCCTTGATAATCATTCCATAATTTAGATGTAATAAATAAATCTTCTCTATCTACTCCTGAATTCTGTAAAGCTTTACCTAATGCTACTTCATTTCCATAAAAATATGCAGTATCAAAAGCACGATAACCTGTTTCTATAGCAGTATTCACTACATTTTCCATATCTTCATCAGTAATTTTATAAACACCTAAACCAATTGAAGGCATTGGATATCCATTATTTAAAACTTGTGTATCATTTACCATTTATATTTCTCTCCTTTTTATCCAAACTTTTCATAGGTTTGGAACAAAAATATAATTTATTAAAATTAATTTTGTAGTTCTCTTCCATCATGAATGATTTGAAATATTTCTTTTAAATTGTGTCATTAAGCATAACTTATCGCCTATATGAGATACAAATAAAGACGCTTAAACATTAAGTTTAAGCGTCTTAAAAGCATTATGAATCAGAATTTTCACTTTCATCTTCTTCATCTACAGATGGTCGATGATTATTAAATTCATATTTTAAATTGATCCAAATAATTTGATGATTGTCGATTTCAGTAATAACCCAACGATCATACTCAGTATCAACATAATCATCTTTTTGTAAATTCGTATTGCGTGATTGAAGCCAACCACCAATTGTATCTATGTCTTCAGAATCTTCAAATTCGATACCATATTGTTCATTAAGATCATCTAATAGTACACGACCATTAATCTGATATGTTGAATCGTCCAATTTAACGATGTCATTCACTTCATCATCATCAAACTCATCACGAATTTCACCAACGATTTCTTCTAGAATATCTTCCATAGTCAAGATACCAGCTGTGCCACCATATTCGTCAATGATTAAACTAATATGCACATGTTCTCTTTGCATTCTTATAAGCGCATCACTTATGCGAGTAGTTTCTGAAATCATTGGCAACTCATGAATGTAGTTTGCAATTTTAATCGGTTTACCTGAAGCATATTCTGTTAAAAATTCTTTAACGTTTATAAATCCTTTTACATGGTCTTTATCCCCATCTTCAGTGATAGGATAACGGGTAAATTGATGTTCTTTTATCGTTTCAAGTAACTCATCCACGTTAAATGGTTCATTGAGTGTAACCATTTGCGTACGTGGTACCATGATATCTTTTGCATGGCGTTCGTCAAATGAAAAGATATTCTGCATATATGCAAGCTCTGTTTGATTGATTTCTCCGCCGTTATAACTGTTATTTATAATAATTTTAATTTCTTCCTCTGACATCGCATCCGATTGAGCGTCTGGATCGAAACCAAACATTCTTACAATCACACGTGCCGAACCATTCATTAACCAAATTAATGGTTTCATGATATTACCGAAGTAATAAAGCGGTCTTGAATAAAGTAATGCGAGTTGTTCAGTATGTTGAATCGCAAATGATTTAGGTGCTAATTCACCTAATACCACGTGTAAATAAGTCACAGCAATAAATGATATAACAAATGAAATTGTCGTAGTTAATGCATCAGGTAAATGCAATAAGTCGAATAGAGGATGTAATAACTTTTCAAAAGTGGGTTCCCCTAACCAACCTAAACCTAATGATGTAACTGTGATACCTAACTGACATGCAGATAGGTAATAATCTAAGTTAGCTATCATTTTTTTGACTATTTTTGCGCTTCTATTTCCTTCTTCAACTAATTGTTCAATTCGCGTCGATCTCACTTTAACAAGTGCGAATTCAGATCCAACGAATACCGTAGTTAATGCAATCAAAAGAAAAAATGTGATTAAACTAATTATGGTCGAAGTTTCCAATTAATTCCCTATTTCTAGGGATTCACCTCCATATTATATGTGTCACGCATAGGTAACACGTTTTTAAAATCATCGTTATTAAATAAGTGACGACTACATGTTAAGACCTTCCCATCGTGACACCCCCCGAAAAAAATGTAATTTCTTCTATTTTATCATACATCGTTTCTAGAATGTTAAATATAAACTCAATGCTATATTATAATCAAAACAATTGTCCTAATCAATGTTACACATTACTTTCCAAAATGATGTGGCACACCGTTTTTAATTGTTGTTTTTACATTGCACTCATCGTCTAATATAACAATATCTGCATCTTTACCCATCTCAATGCTTCCTTTAACATCGTCTATGCCTAAAGCAATAGCTTGATTTAAACTAGTTACGCGCCATAAACGTTCTAAACTGTCTCCTGTAAAATTAATCAAATTTCGTAGGCCGTCATTCATTCTTAAGATACTGCCAGCAAGCGCGCCACTTTCTAAACGTGCTTCTTTATCTTTTACAATAACGTTTTGACCTCCTAAATCATATTCACCCTCCGGCATACCTTTTGCTCGCATCGCATCAGTAATTAGATAGCAATTCTTATTACCTTTAAGTTGGTAAGCAAGAGCGATAGAAGCAGGATGTGAATGTACACCATCAACAATCATTTCAGTTTTCAAATTTTTATTTAACCACGCAGCACCAAAAACACCTGGATCACGATGAGCAAATCCAGTAGCAGCATTATATAAGTGGGTCACGTGTTTAGCGCCACTCATAACAGCTTCATTAGCCTCATCGAACGTCGCTACAGTATGACCAATAGAAAATATAATATTATCCTTTAAGGCCTTTAACGTTTCTTGTGCTCCTTCAACCTCTGGGGCAAATGTAATGATTTTAATTAAACCATCTGCCACTTTTTGGAAAGCGTAAATTTGATCGGCGGAAGGACGCTGAACATATTTAGGATGTTGCGCTCCTACTTTATGTTCTGAAATAAATGGTCCTTCTAAATGAACTCCAGCTATTTCTGCTGCGTTAGCAATGTCTTGATGTGCTTTATAAGTCACAATATTTTTCAAAGCTCGGTTAATATTCTCTGTAGATTGAGTCATTGTTGTCGCTAAGAAGGAAGTGGTACCTTCAGATAGTAGTGATTCTGCTAAATGTTTAAGTCCGTCATATGAGGCATCCATTGCATCTTCGCCATATCCACCATGTATATGTATATCTATAAATCCTGGTAAAATATGTTGTCCCTTAGCATCGATATATTGAATTGATTCATTAGTATCTGTTTCTTCCTCTTGAAAATGCCCGGACCCGACGCTTAAGATTTTGCCTTCTTTAATGTGAACGAAACCTTTGTCAATCGTTTGTTCCTCTGTGTATATTTTCCCATTCGTTATTACATATTCTGACATTCTTTAAACCTTCTTTTCTTTATATTGTCATATTGTTCTTCAGCTATTTTATTATATCTTTATTAGCGCCTCTTATCATTCATTTCTATTTATACCTGATACCTATCTCATATTAAATGCATTTTCTCTACTTAGAAAAATGCATTAAAAAAGCCCTTGCCAAACAACAATGTTCTAGCAAGAGCTCTTCATAATTTATATTATTCATCCATAGCTTTAGATGCTTGGATTTCATTTTTAGTAACTTTTGGTTTTAAGAAACCGTATAATAGTGCTGAAACTAACGTACCTACAACTAATGCAAGTATAGTTTGTAAGACATGACTGAAGTCAGTTGCAAGAATTACGATAATACCACCATGTGGTGCGTTAATTCGAGAGCCTAGACCTAGTGCAATTGCACCTGCAACTCCTGAACCGACCATCATTGATGGAATCACACGTAACGGATCAGCTGCAGCAAACGGAATTGCACCTTCAGTTATAAATGATAATCCCATTACATAGTTCGGAACGATTGAACCTCTTTGTTCTTTCGTAAATTTCTTTCTAAAGACTAACATTGTTGTAGCAATAGCTAGTGGCGGAATCATACCACCAATCATAGCTGCTGTAATTGGCGCAGCATTTCCTTCAGTTAATGCTGCAGTAGCGAATACGTATGCAGCTTTATTGAATGGTCCACCCATATCAATTGCCATCATCGCACCTACAACTAGTCCTAATAACATGATGTTTGAACCTGATAAACTATTTAAACCATTTAATAATAAATGATTAAGCCATGAAGCTGGAGGATTAAAGACATAAACCATTAAAAGACCAGTAATTGTTACTGAAAGCACTGGATAGATTAAAGTTGGTTTTAACCCTTCTACTGCTTGCGGTAATTTACGTGTAATATATTTTATTCCTTGAGTTAAGTAACCCGCTAAGAAACCTGCAATAATACCACCGATAAATCCTGAACCACCTGAAATTGCTAGCATACCACCAACTAAACCGGCAGCAAAACCTGGTTTATCTGAAATACTACGAGAGATGAAACCTGCTAAAACTGGAATAATTAATGCGAAGGCACTATTTTTACCAATGTTCCATAATTGTTCTGCAAACGCATTGTGCTCAGAACTTTTAGGATTAAATGAATTTGGCCCGAATAAGAATACTATCGCCATTAAAATACCACCAGCAATTACAAGTGGTAACATATTAGAAACACCATTCATTAAGTGTTTATAGAATGCTTTACCAGGGCTAAGTTTCTCTTCGTTTTTATCGTCATTCTCTTTTGCACTATCGCCACGAGCAACAAATGGTTTGCGACTAGTGTCTAATGCAGTGTTAATTAATTCCTCAGGACGTTTTATTCCATCTGCCACTGGCACTTCAACAACATTCTTACCATTAAAGCGATCAGTCTCTACATGAACATCTGCCGCAACTATAATACCAGTTGCACGTTCAATATCTTGTTCAGTTAAATGGTTTTTCACACCACTTGAACCATTAGTTTCTACTTTAATTTTAACATTCATTTTTTCAGCTTGTTTTTTCAAAGCATCTCTAGCCATAT
This sequence comes from Staphylococcus sp. HMSC06C11, assembly GCF_001808345.1. Classification (NCBI taxonomy): domain Bacteria; kingdom Bacillati; phylum Bacillota; class Bacilli; order Caryophanales; family Staphylococcaceae; genus Staphylococcus; species Staphylococcus sp. HMSC06C11. The sequence continues at coordinate 19,818 of NZ_KV793047.1, read as the reverse complement.
ACGTATGTGCAATACCCGTTGGACAAGCAGTTACAGCTAGAACATATGGCTCATTACTATCATTAGCATGCTCACTTGCTGAGGTACTTGCCACAGCACCTGAAGCATTTGCTTCATTTTCTTGCGCTTCTGCTTCTTCCTCTTTAGTAGCTTCATCATCAGCTTCATCTATAATTTGTAATACCTTTTCAGGAGATTCAGCATTAATTAACTTCTCACGTACATTTTCATCCATTAAAATGCCTGAAAGTTTAGCAAGTGCATCTAAATGAGTTTGTGCGCCACCTTCTGGAGCAGCAATCATAAAGAATAAATGTGCAGGTTGCATATCTAAACTTTGATAATCTACACCTTCTTTAGATTTACCAAATGCGATTGCAGGAGATTTTACAGCTGCAACTTTTGCGTGAGGAATCGCAATACCTTCACCAATTCCCGTTGTACTTTGTGATTCACGGTTATGAATAGCCTCTTTAAATGAAGCAACATCACTAAGTTTTCCTGCTTTATCTAATTGATTGACTAATTCATCTATAACCCCATTTTTATCTGATGCAGATAAATCCATTGCAATTGTATCTTTAGTTAATAATTCTGTGATTCTCATTAAATTCACTCCCCATCAAGTACAGAAACCGTAACTTGAGATTTAATTTTTTCTATAGCATCCCTAGTTGCTAAATCTTCTTCAAACGCAGTTGCTGTTCCTGAAGCCACTGCTTGTTTAAAAGCATCTTGGATAGACAATCCTGATTCTAAGCCTGCTACCATTCCAGCAACAGTACTATCTCCAGAGCCTACAGTATTAATGACTTTACCTTGTGGATTCTCAGCTTTAATACTTTGGTGTTCGTCCACATAAATCGCACCGTCGCCACCTAGAGAAATGATCACGGATTGTGCACCTTTTTTAAGAATTTCTTTACCGTATTTAACAACATCATGATCACTTGATACAGTCGTATTAAACATTACTTCAAGCTCATCTTTATTTGGTTTAATAAATAGTGGTCGGTACGGTAATACAGTATCAACTAAATCTTTTTCAGCATCTACTACAAGCTTAGCGCCTGTGTTTTTAGTTATCTCAGCAATTTGAGCATAAGCATCACTTGGAATACTATTAGGAACACTACCAGCTACAATAACTGTATCTTCACTAGTTGTATTTTTGATTTGAGTTATCAGAGCTTGAAATTGCTCTTGTGTCACCTTAGGACCTGGAGCATTTATTTCAGTCTCTTGACCAGATTTGAGTTTTACATTAATACGAGTATCCTCATCTACTTCAATAAAATCTGTATGAATTTTACTTTCTTCTAAAGTTTTTGATATAAATTTTCCTGGAAAACCACCAGCAAAACCAAGTGCAGTTGAATCAACATCTAGAGTTTTTAGTACTCTTGAAACATTTATCCCTTTACCACCTGCAAATTTATACGTTTCTTTTGCTCTATTTAATCCTTTTAATTCGAAACCATCTGTAAACATGATGTAATCAATTGAGGGATTAAATGTAACTGTATATATCATGATTGTCCTCCTAAAAAATGATATTGATTGGTGTACGCTTCAGTGACTTTATTTTTTAGCGCCTTCTGTGAAGTAATGATTTTAGTTCCATCTAGTAATGGTACTCTTGCAAAATAAACTTGGTTAAATTTCGTTTGATCGACAAGTACATATTTCTCACTAGATAATTTCATTGCCGTCTCTTTAATTAAAGCTTCTTGTTCATCTGGTGTTGTAAAACCATACTTAGAATCCATACCGTTCATTCCGATGAATGCACGATCAAAGCAATATCTTCTTAACGTTTCCAATGCATTTGCACCTACAGTTGCCATTGTTGTTTCTTTCACTTGTCCACCAATCATTAAAGTGTTTATCCCATTCTTTAATAACTGTTCCACATGTGTCATCCCATTCGTGACAACAATGATATCTCTCGCATCGATATATTGAATCATTTCCAAAGTAGATGAACCTGCATCTAAGAAAATGCATTCGTTGTCTTGGATTTCTTGAGCGGCACGTTTACCAATTTCTTGCTTTTCTCGTAGGTTCTGTGTCAATTTCTCAGTCAATCCAGGTTCTACTACACGATTTTGATTAAGGGTTGCCCCGCCATGAACACGTTGCAATTTACCTATCTTTTGTAGTTTGGATAGATCTCTTCTGATCGTTGAAGCACTACACCCTGTTCTATCTATTAATTCTTGGAGTGTTAAGAAGTCTTTTTTAGCTAATTCTTGCAATATCAAATCGTGACGTTTTTCTGAAATCACTTTTATCACCCCATCTCAATTATCATTATAATGAGTGCGCTTACATTTTTCAATCATAAATTATCATAAACAATCAAAAACATTCATTTTGTGACAAAATAAAAAACATCTAAATTAATAGATGTTTTATAAATAATCAATATGAACGCGTAAATACGGGAGTTTAGTATCAATAATCTATTCTTTCAAAACCAATCATAATATTACACATATCCCCTCTTATTTATGTGTAATATGTGCCACTTGCGCTTGAGTTATCTCTATAAGATCGTCTACTTGGATGATGATTTGCATACCACGTTGACCACCACTAACATATAGTTTGTCTAAATTTTTGGCAGAAACATCAATAGTAGTTGGAAATAAATGTTTCATACCTATAGGTGAGCAACCACCTCTTACATAGCCAGTAACTTGTTTTAGTTGCTCTAATGGCATTAAGTGAAGTTTTTTCTCGTTTACTACATGAGCCGCTTCCTTCATATCTAATGACGCATTGACTGGAATTACAAAGACGTAGTGGTCATGATTCGCGTTTTCAAGCACAAGTGTTTTATAGACTTCTTCAACATTTGCACCAACCAATTTAGCAATTTGTTCACCATGTTGATGTTTATCCGAGACTTCGTACGTATTCATCTCATAATTAATTTTTGCGCGATCAAGCATACGCATCGCATTTGTTTTTTTAGTTTTAGCCATCTTTCCACCCTCAATATTGTAGCTTTGATTCAATATATTTTAACATGTCCAACAACAATTCGTATTCTTTAAACGAATTGCTATATTTTCTGCATATATAAAAATTCACTCTTTCTAGAATTATTGAAAGAGTGAATTATTATCTCGAATGAGATTGTTCATTATTTACATGGCCATCTTCATCTACTGAAATATTTGTGTGTTGTTTACCATTAGCATCTGAGAATGAATATTTAGCTTTAGGTGATTCACTCTGCATATGGTCAATTTTATAATTAGTTTTCAAATGATGATCTGCGTAGTTTAAAGCTATCACGTTGCATTCTTGTGGTGTGAATTTATAAGATGTTTGATTGTTTGTAGTTTTATTATTGAATTTATTATACGTTATCTCATTATCTTTATCGTTCTTATCTTTTTCAGATGCTTTAGCCGTATAGTTTGAATGTAAATTAAATGTATCTTCGATATAAGAGACTTTATTTACTTTTGAAAATGTACATATCGTTTGATATACTTTTGCTAAAGCATTTTGGTTTGTAGCTAGGAAAATTAATCCTACTAAACAAATTGATAGTATTACGGCTACAACACTCAATAATATATTTTTCAAATTCATCCCCTTACCCACATTTCTCTTAAGATTTTCATCTATCTTAACATATTAATTTTTGAAAAAAGATATGTAGGTTACAATTTAAATAGATTGTAATGTTTGTAACATTTATATTAATGAAGTTGTTACTTTTGTTACATAAAAGACGCATATAAACTTATTTAGGTACTTAAAATTTACGGTTCTCAATGTCTATAAATTAACAAAACACTCTAAGTTGTACGTTTTTCGTAATCTTAGAGTGTTTAATGATTTATATTTTTATGAAGATTGTGATTGCTTACGCCTAGTTCTTAGCCACTTTTCAATAAAGATAATTACAATACCACTTAAAGAAACTGCTATAGCCATATATAATGGAAACTCTAAGTTTACATCGAATAAGGCTCCTGCTACTAAAGGTCCAATAAAATTACCCATACTGGTAAAAGTGGAATTAAGACCTCCAGCAAATCCTTGGCGATCACCTGCAATATTTGAGAAATAATTCGTTAAAGCTGGACGAATCATATCAAAACCTATAAATACAATGAAACTAATTACCATAATTGTCCAGTAACCATTGGCTAGTATCAACATCACAAGAACTATTGCTGAATAGAGTAAGGAGCTTGCTATAAAATTAAGTTCAGTCATATACTTCATAAATTTATCAAAGAAGAAAACTTGGAATACAGCACCAAAGATGCCCCCACCCGTAATCGCAATTGAGATATCTTTAGGTGAATAATTGGCTTTCTCAGAAGTGTATAATGAGAATAATGTTTCAAAAGCTGACAAACCAAATGCCAAAACTAACGTTAATATAACGGGTGTAATGAACACTTTCCAATTGATTTTAGTAAATAATTCAGGTTGATATTGATGAAAGCCATCTGTCGTTTCTTTTTTAGGATTATGAATTAAAACGAGAGACATTGTAAACGCGATAGCTCCTAAAGATCCTGCAAAATAGAACGGCAATCTATGTGAGATTTCAGCTAGAAATCCACCAAACCCAGGTCCTAATATAAAGCCAGAATTAATAATGGCTGACATATACCCGAAATTCTTAGCTTTATCTGCGCCTTTAGAAATATCAGCAATCATGCCTGTGACGCCTGGCATTACCATTCCTGCACTAAATCCACCTAACACACGTGAAATCATAAGAATAGTAAAAGTCTGTCCAGCAGCAAACATAAATTCTGAAATTGAAAATAAAACAAGGCCTATGCAAATGATGAGTTTCTTGCCTAATTTATCCGCCAAAGTACCTCCAAATGGAGAAATAACCATTTGTGACAGTGCAAATGCGGCAACTAATACTCCTAAATCGCTCCCTTTTAAACCTAAATCTTTTAAATAAACTGGTAATACTGGGATAACAAGGCCAATTCCTAAGAAAATTAGAAATATATTAAAGTACAATGTAAATAATTGCTTTCTCATAAGATGCCCTCCTCTCTACATGTAAGACTGAAAACTCATTTTAATTCACGACGTTTGAAAATATCTGTTATCTATCAAATTAAAAATGTACTTATTAATGCGTCTTGTTTAATTAACTTAAAGTTTCTACATTGTATAATATTTCATTAACATTTTACAATAAATATTCCTAATGTTTTAAGCGCCTTGCAATTGTGTTTAGTATAATTAAGTTGCTATAAATATAAATAAAAGTCTATAATGATGGAACATCAAATGAATAGCAGTACCATGTACTTTGATTAGAGAGATGAAAATAGTGTAGGTTCAATCACTGACATTGCACAATAAAATGAAAGATTATGAGCAGTGAGTCATTTAGAAGCAAGTACGATAAGGTGACTTTAAACTTTTAATTTTAAGGCTCAAAAATAAGAATCTAAAGATATCAATGAAATTTAGAATGAATTACTTTATCACATAATAACTCATTTATTGATGATAAACTATTTGCTCATTTATAAGCTACTTTCATACCTTAAACCTATGAATCACATCGTGTATATCTCTATATAGCTAAAATATCAACTACTGCATAAAGAATGATGACAATGACATCTATAGCTATTAATCTAAAACATCATTTAGTCATAGGACTTAATTTATTAAATCTATAATACTCGTATACTACAAGTTCTAGAAAGAATTTGTGGCTACATTTTTATGTGAACCTCATATTATTTGATATGACAAGCATTTACAGTTACCATTAAAACTCGACAATTCAATTAATTATTAAAATCTTTAAGAAAGTAGTGCATGATAATGCAACCACGTTACATTGCAAGGATATACTTTATAATTTTATTTATTATTTCTCTTGCTGAAACAAGAGTTTTTAATTTCATGACATTAAATTTATTTTTAGCCTATGTGCCCTTTGAACTTTGCTTACTTTTAAAATTATTTAAACCAAAGAAAGCATTCGAATGGCCATTATTTATTGTCTTTGGATTGATATTTTTACTTTTAGTACCTAATACGTTTTATATGATTACAGATTTAATACATTTGAACCAATTTCAATTTAATTTTCTTGTAGGGTTGAATCTCACTGAATGGGTATACTTTACTTACCTCATGTTAGGCGTTTTCTTAGCGATATATGTTATGATTTTAATCTTTATGGAAATAGGACATTTAACTTCTCACTTATGGTTAAATCGTACACTTATCATTGTACTTATGTTCTTAAATGGATTAGGCATATATATCGGCCGATTTTTAAGACTTCATACGGTTTATTTAATTGATGAACCTTTAAAGATTTTTACCCAAGTACTCTCTGTGTTTAATATTAAAACGTTCATGTTTGTACTTTTAATGGTAATCATGCAAAGTACGATTGTTCTATTTGTAAAAGGGGTGAGACTACAAAAATGATATTCAGTATTATATTATTAATCGTCATTCTCATCATTTTACAGCTCATTATTGGTCATTTCTGGCACGACGTTGGATTTAATTATAGTAAAAGTATTCAACTCATGTTTTTACCATTAGGTATAGGACTATTTATCATGCAGATTGCTTACTATGAAAGACATTATCCAAATTGGGATGTTCCTTTCAAAGTTAAGCTTAGACTCAAATATATGTATATTATTACTTTCTTTGAATATGTAGCAGTTTATATTTGTCTTTTTAGATTAAGCTAACACAAAGGCACGTGTGAAAAACTCAGAAATTACATAAAATCACTCCATAAAGTTCATTTATGGAGTGATTTTTCAATTGTTTACACTTTTTTATTCCATTGCTTTAAATTCCGACATTACATGATCTCGGCTCTCACTGTGATTTACCATTTGTTTTGGGTAATCTTTTCCTAACTCAATACCTTGTTCTTTAATTTGGCGCTCATGTTTATAGGTATCGTGTAAATATTTAGCATCAACATCATTAAGTGTCGGTATAAATTTTTTAATATATAATGCCTTTTTATCAAAACGTTCGCTTTGTCGCACTGGATTAAACATTCTAAAATATGGCACAGCATCTGTTCCTGTTGAAGCAGACCATTGCCAACCATGCACATTTGAAGCAGCATCATAATCGATTAGCTTTTGTCTAAAATACTCTTCGCCCCACGTCCAATCAATAAATAAATCTTTTGTAAGAAATTGTGACACAACCATTCTCATTCGGTTATGCATATATCCTGTAGTGTTAAGTTCTCCCATTGCAGCATCAATAATCGGAAATCCTGTCATACCTTTTCTCCATAAATCAAAATTATCTTCATTATAAGACCAATTCAAATTTTGATATTTTTCTTTAAATGCAATATGTGCTGTCTTAGGATATTGAGTCATCAAGACATAATAAAACTCTCTAAAAATTAATTCACGAATAAATGCTTCATAATTTTGTTCATCTTTATCATAACCATCTAGTAAGTCATTAAATATCTGAATAATATCGAGCACTCCATATGCTAAATATATACTTAATTGACTCGTAAGGACTTCAGGCAAGTATTCACGATTTGAATCGTAATCTTCTATGTCTTTATCTAGAAAATCAGACCATTTGTACTGGGCAGTTTCCTCACTTATACCACTTTGACTATAGTCCCCTTTTAATTTTTGTTTTGATTTAACCCCTACTTTAGCTAAATCTTTAATATCATAATTATAAACTGTTCTTTTCATTAAATAAGGGCGCCATTTTTTATAAAAACTCGTAAATACTTTATAAGGTTCACCTTTATTATTTCGTGTTTTACTTGGTTTAAAATAATGATTTGCTCTTATTGTTGTTACCGATATATCTTCTTTTTTAAAATTTTCTCTCTGATGTAAAATGTCATACTCTTCCTTGTGATAACTCATTATATCGCCAGCAATAACCACTTCATTGATTCCTTTTTCTTTAAAGAAATCAACCAATTCATCATAATCCATTAGAAATGGTTGAATATCGTTTTCATAGAGCGCATGAACAAATTTTTGTAATGTTCCATAATAATAATTACGCTTCATTTTTGCTTCATTACCAAAATCTTCTTTAGGAATAATGTAATAGCATTGATCTATATCTTCTATATTTTGATAGACATATTCAAATAAAGGATTGTTATCCGTTCTAAAGACTCTATTTAAGATGACTCCTAATGCCATGATTGTTACCACCTAACATAATTTTTTATTAATTTACCCTGAAAAGAGGACTTGAACACAACGAGAATTTCATTAAAATAGACTGAGACAATCATTTGCCTCAGCCTATAAAATGTTACTTATTTTTTATAATTTATCTTTTAAACTAAGCCCAACCATTTCCAGTAGGTTAAGCTAAACACTATTACTAGAATGTAACCAATAATCGTTAAAGGTACCCCCGTTTTCAAGAAATCTTTGACTGTAAATGTTCCGGTACCGTATGCAAGCATATTTTGCGGAGCACTTACAGGTAACAAGAAACCAAAACTAATTACAAATTGTTGAATTAACACAAAGCCAATTGCATGATCGCCTAAATGAAGTGTTGATGTTAATGAAATGAATACTGGTATTAAAGCAGATGATAGACTTGTCGCACTGGCAAACCCTAAGTGAATTAATATGTTAAATAATGTGATTAAAGCAATTGTTGCAATAATTGGTAATCCTTTAAGCCCCATTAACCCAAATGTTTGGTCACTTAACCATTGTGCCGCACCAGTTTTTAATAAAACATTACCAAGAGAAATTCCTACACCAAAGACTATAATGGTACCCCAAGGAATTTTCTTTTCAACACCTTTCCAAGTAATAACCCCGATTTTAGGCATTAACATAATCCCTAATGCAATTAACGTAATTGATGCTGAATCAATCGGATGTAATAACTTTTCAGTAGACCAAAAGAAGAGTAATAAAATTGAAATAGCGATTAAACGCCACTCTCTAGCACTCACAGGACCTAGTTCATTTAATTCTTTCTTGATTAATTCCTTTCCACCTTCTATTGAATCTCTTTCTGGAGGCATTACTTTAATCATAATGAAATATAACGCTACAGACATTAAAATAGACCATGGTGCTGCATATAAAAACCACTCTCCCCAAGAAACATCATGCCCTAAATTTTGATTGATAAAATTAATAGCTACAATGTTCTGAGCAGCGGCAGTTTTTATACCAATATTCCATATGGATACTGCTTGTACTGCAGTAATAACTAGTAGAGAAGCAAGCTTACTCTCCTTGCTCATTTTAAAAGCTGCAATCATTCCTAATAAAATAGGTACTACAGCGCCAGCACGAGCGGTAGCTGAAGGTACGAAGAAAGCTAAAACAATAGATACTACTATCGCACCGATAACAATATTCCGGGTTTTATTTCCAACTATTGAAAGAACTATTAATGCTAAACGTTTATGTAAATTGGTTTCTTGCATAGCTGAGGCAAGGAATAATGCAGCAGCTACCAGTGCAACTGCAGATGTTGAAAATCCACTAAAAGCATGAGTAAGCGCGTTGTTTGTACCTAATAATTCGCTTCCTTTTAAAATAGCATCTCCACTTTTAGGATTCCCCAACTTTTCAGATAAGTTCTGAACAGGGCTAAATCCCAGTAATAAAATAATTAAACCTAATATGAGTGTGGCAGATACTGGATACGAAACCGCTTCTGTCACCCACATAATCACAGCAAATGCTAATATTGCTAACGCTGCTTTCGCCATAATAGGTAAACCAGAAGGCGTTGGTAATAGTAAGATTCCAATCAGTAAAGCAAAACTTATAATAATCCATATAGGTTTATAACCCTTGTTACTTTGAGTGTTTTGATTCTGATTTTGTGAATGTGTTTGTGGTTTCGCTTTAGTCATCCCTATCAACTCCTTGAACTATGATTTCACTTAGATTATATCAAGAAAGCGCTTTAATAAGTTACTGTTGTGATAAAATACACATAATCATCAAAATATTTGTAAATTGTAATAAATAACTAGCACAAATTTTAAAATCAAAATGATAAATAAGCCTCTTTTGCAAGATTAGAAACCATGCAAAAGCGGCTTATTTCAACTTCCTATTTATTTTTTAATGCATTTTTCACATTTTCGACTGACTCAGCTGAATATTTTAATTGTTCTAGTTCTTTGTCATTTAAATTGACTTCAACAATTTTTTCTATACCCTTCTTGCTAAGAATAGTTGGAACACCTAAACAAATATCTGAGAATCCATATTCACCCTCTAAATATGCAATGCTTGGCAACAAGCGTTTTTGATCCTTTAAAATAGCTTCTATCATTTCATATATAGCCGTAGCTGGTGCATAATATGCTGAACCTTTACCTAATAATTCTACAATTTCAGCTCCGCCTTTTCTTGTTCGCTTTACAATACGATCTAAAACATCTTCCGCAATTAAATCTTTGACTGGTACGCCATTAACTTGAGTTGATTCCACAAGTGGCACCATTGTATCTCCATGTCCTCCAAGCACAAGACCATTAATATCCTTTACTGAAACATTTAATTCGTCAGCAATAAAACTTTGATAGCGAGCTGTATCAAGAACACCAGATTGTCCAATTACACGTTCTTTTGGAAAACCTGAGGCTTTTAATGCAGTATAAGTCATAGCATCTACTGGGTTGGTTAATACAATAATCGTAGCATTAGGTGCGTACTTCGCTATATTAAGAGATGTTTGATAAACTATTTCTTCATTTGTTTGGACTAAATCATCTCTTGTCATTCCAGGTTTTCGTGGTATTCCTGCAGTCATCACGACGATATCTGAATCTTGAATATCTTCAATTTCAACAGAACCTTGAACGTTTGTATCAAATCCAAAAATAGGTCCACTTTCTAAAATATCCAATGCTTTTCCTTTAACAAATCCCTCTGATTGCGGACGATCAATCATTACAATATCTGCTAATTCCTTTTGAGCCAATACAAAAGCTAAAGTTGATCCAGTGTTTCCTGCTCCAATGATTGAAACTTTTCTTCTAGTATTCATGAACAATAGCCTCCTAATTTATATTTATCTATCTAAAAAATAAAAAGCTTTGTTATTTCAATTAAAGTATAACATTGAAATAACAAAACTTCTCAAATATCATTATTCATTTTTACTAAATAAACTTTTGATTAAACAACAATTAATGTCTTAAACCAAACACATATAATAATGTGAAGAAAGCTGCACCACTTAGAACAGTTAATACTAAAGTTAAAATTAACGTGCGTTTGAAATGTCTGATGAAAGCAATAAATAGTAGTCCTAAATTATATGCAAAGAATAATCCAAATAGAGCCATAGATACTTTAATATCTGGATAAAAAATATTAAATAACAACACAACTATAGCAAATCCTAAATAAGGAAATGTGATTAAGTTTTTCTCAAATTTAATTTGTTGTTCACGTTTATCTTCATTATTCATAACCATACTCTCCTTAATTATGAAAATTGTATCATATCGAGCTTATTTTTTAGCCTATTAACGTCTAATTGCTCTCCAATAATTACAATGGTTAGAGGCAAATCTTTATCAATAACTCCATAATCTGGCATACCATATGCATACTGGAATTCATAAGTTTCATTTGGTGTATCACGGAATTGAACGTATCCTTTCAAACGTAAAACGTTATCAGGTAAGCGTAAAATAAATTGATAAAAAAGTTGCCGATCAATTGGTCCACTAAACGTATATTGCATACTATTTATACCATGATGATGTGAATGTGTGTGTGTCGTTACGAGATCGTCACGAAATTGTGATATTTCATCGATGTTTACCTTTCCATAACTTGTTAAAATAATTGGAACCTGTGCATTGATTAGATTTAATTCATCTTTTAATTGTTGCTGTTTGTCTTCGCTAATCAAATCTGTTTTGTTCACAATTAATATATGACTCACTTCAAGCTGTTCTTCCATTAATCTCATCGTTGACTCCGAATACTGCATTCTATTTATAAAGCGCTCTGCATCAACGACACCAATGACTTGTGGTTGGCGTACATACTTTACAATTCGTGGGTCTTGGCAGGCCATTATAATTTCAATAGGATGTGCGATACCTGTAGCTTCAATAATGATATGATCCGTTTCATTACCTTGTACAAGTGATTCAATTTGATTCACTAAATCTATTTTTAAATCACAACAAACACAGCCATTCAATATTGAACGTACATCTACGATATTACTTAAATGATTACCATCAACGTCTAATGAGCCAAATTCATTCATAATAACTTTAACTTTCTCATCAGTTTTTAATATTTCACTAATATAATGTGTCAGTAAAGTAGTTTTACCACTACCTAAAAATCCGCTAATGATAGAAATTGTTATTTTTTCATCTTTATTATTTCTCATATTATATTCCCTTTTCTATTACAAGCATTTTTGAAAATGATAACATATATATTTAATTATCTTTTTACTTGATTTAATGTAAGATATCTTCTAAACTTTAAGCATACTTTAATTTTAGCATGGCATTGAATCAAAGTGTTGTATAAATTATATTTTGTACAACATAGACGGATTCCAATCCGAAAAAGAGAAAAAACGGATAGAATGTCTGGAGGAGAACTTTAATGTCTGATCAACATAATTTAAAAGAGCAGCTATGCTTTAGTTTGTACAATGCTCAAAGACAAGTTAATCGCTACTACTCTAACAAAGTCTTTAAAAAGTACAACCTAACTTACCCACAATTTCTTGTATTAACGATTTTATGGGACGAGTCACCTGTTAATGTCAAAAAAGTCGTTACAGAATTAGCACTAGATACAGGGACTGTATCACCATTACTTAAACGAATGGAACAAGTTGATTTAATTAAACGCGAACGTTCTGAAGTGGATCAACGTGAAGTATTTATTCACTTAACAGATAAGAGCGAAACAATTAGACCTGAATTAAGCACAGCATCGGAGAAAGTTGCAACAGCTTCATCTTTATCTAAAGAAGAAGTCAAAGAACTTAATCGCTTATTAGGTAAAGTCATCGATGCATTTACTGAAACGAAAGAATAATAGAAAGTTTCTGTCATGAAATTAAAGTTAAACTAAGGAATTAATATACATTTTAATGAAACAACAGACAAAGTCGTATCGATTACCGATACGACTTTATTTGCTATTAATGTACATTTTTAGAACTATGGTTGATCTCAATCATCTGAGATAAATAGCCATTACCTTCTAATAGACTTTCATAAGAACCACTTTCTTTAATTTCTCCATCAATCATAACTATAATTTTATCAAAACGTGGAAGCACATCTAAATCATGTGTGGCAATAACTAACGTTTTTGAAGATGCTTCAATTAAATTCATCGTTTTAGTAGTATTTTCTAAATCTAATGCAGTCGTTGGTTCATCTAAAATCCATATATCAGCTGAATCTCTGAGTAAAAGTCTAGCTAAGCTCAACCTTTGTTTTTCGCCACCAGATAAATTTTCTCCATCTAATGTTACATTTCTTTCTAGATCCAGGTACCCAAGTCCTACAGATTGAAGAGCTTGTTTTAATATAGCATCCTCTTTTTCTGAAAATAAATTATCTCGTACCGTCCCATCAAATATATGTTGAGACTGTAACATACCATTCATCTTATAATACTTGTCTTCCTCATTAATATCAGTAACTATTTGGTGTTTTAATTTTACAGTACCTTGATCAACATGATATAGACCTAACATGACTTGTAGTAAAGTACTTTTCCCGGAACCTGACGGACCAATGATAGCTACTTTCTCACCTTCTTGAATAGTTAAATCAATATTGTTGAGCACTGGTGTTTGTTGGTTCCAATAACCAAAGGTGACATCATTTATTTCAAACAATGGCGTTGTCGTATCTGCATGATTCAATGAATGTAACTCATTAGATTGAGGGACACTGATAACATCATTTATTTCATCAAGCGCTTGATCAGTATCAGCTTTATAATATGCAACATTACTCATTGGTACTGCCTGTTCAAATAAAGTTAATATCATTAGAACAATACTAGTTAAATAAACGACATCCAAATGTCCAGATTGAATCTGTTGCACGCCAATAACTAAACTAAGAAATATTGAAATCATCGCTATAATATTTAACATATAATCATATAAAGATAGAAAACGACGTTCTTTTGATTGCATAGTGTCATATTGTTTCAAACGTTGTAAGACATCTGTTTTAAATTCATCTCTTTGGCGAAAGCGTCTTAATTCATCATCACCTTCTTTATAATCATAAAAACGCTGTAGAAAGTGACTTTGATGTAGAGCTACCTGTCTTTTGAGTGTTCGTGCTTTTTTAGCACTTAGCCATGGAACTATACAAAGAGTGAGGATCATACTTAACGTAATAAGAAATGAATGCATCGGTGAAATGAAAATAAATGTAATTACAGACACGATTGCAGTTAAACCTATCACTATTGGGGGATAATAAACTCTTAAATAAATATTTTGTAACGCCTCTACTCGGCTTACCATACGAGAAATTAAGTCGCTAGAATTAAATTTCCGATAGATATCAGGTACTGCTGGAATTAATTTTTTAAGAAACTGTACTCTTACATCTCTTAGCATAGTAAAAGTCGTTCTATGTGATAACAATCTCTCAATATATCGTGTAATCGCTCTTAGGAAGCCAAACATTTTTACAGAAACCACTAGAACCATTAATGCATATAAGGGTGCGCCTAATGCACTTTGTGTCACCATATAACCACTTAAAAAGAACATTGCTAACGCCACAAGTCCACCTACTACCCCAACCAAAATAGCTAGAAGTAAATCTTTATCTTTTCGAAAATGAATTTGTGATTTCATGCTTATTCATCCACCTCACTTTGCGATACTGATATCGTCGTGTCATCTTTTATAAGATGCCCATCTTCTAGATAAATACGACGTTGAGCTTTGTTAATTGTAGAATCACGATGAGCAATAATGATCATCGTAGTATCTTTAAAATGATTTTGAATTACATTTTGGATTGTACGTTCTGTTTCAATGTCTAGACCAATAGCCGGCTCATCAAATATAACTAAATCTGGATTCATCACTAATAACCGACACAACTCTATTCGTCTCATTTGGCCACCAGATAGCATTTCGCCACCTTCTCCAATTGGTGTATAAATAGTATCTTTCAGAGATAACACTTTATCTTTTAGACCGACTTCTTCTAAAACTTGAATAATAGTTTTATCAGAAATTTCATTATTAAACATCGCTATATTATTCTTAATGGAATCTGTAAAAATATAAGGATTTTGGCTCAGAAATCCGATACGTGTATCTTCATTATTAAATGATACACTGCCTTCTGTTGGCGTTTTAATTTGACTTAGAATATGAGCTAACGTAGTTTTACCTGCACCACTTGGACCAACAATTGCAATTTTATCACCTGAATGTATCACCATATTAATATGAGTAAGAGCGTTCTGATTACTATTTGAGTACTGATATGACACGTCTTCTACTTTGACCTGTGATTTTTGATAAGCCTCTATATTTGGATGTGGGTGTGGTGGTTTATTTTCAGAGTCTAAGAACTCGAAAACAACATCACTCGAACCTTCACTTTGTTTACCAGTATGGAACGCTTGTCCTAAATCTTTAATAGCATTATAAAATTCAGGAGCTAGAATGATTGCAATAGCCGCTGTAATGAAGTTAATTTTATTGAATACGACTAGACTTAACGCCGCTTCAAGCGCCACAAGACCAATACCTAACATACTAATAAATTCAAGCATTAATCCTGATAAGAATGCACTTTTTAAAATTTTCATAGTTAAATCTCTAAATTTAGTACTATCTTCATAAAGGCGCGCTTCAGTATTCTTAGTTTGATTTAATAATTTAAGCGTAATTAAACCTTTGGCAGTGTTTAAAAACCTTTGACTAAATTGATTTAAATATGTCATTTGGTCCTTTGACTCATCTCTTGTTTTCAAACCAAAAATGATATAAAACATAGGAATAAATGGAGCTGTAACCATCATAATTATTGCAGTTGATAAGTGTACATAACACATAGCGACTATAATCGCGACTGGAATCATCATTGATTTAAATACTTGTGGCAAATAACTTTGAAAGAATGGTGCAATACCATCAATACTTTCTGTTAAAATATTCATTTGTTCTCCAATTGCTCGTGTACTATTTTTATTTATCACTTGTTGTCTTAAATCATATTTCACTTTAGTAGCCATATGATCACCGATACGTTGATTCAACATATTGAAAGTTGCACGTGCTAGAAGAATAACTAAAATCAGTATAAAAAGTCCTATAAGTGAATGCTTATGATGGTACAACATATGATTTAGTAATTTGGCAATAGAAACATTTTGAATAACTACCGATATAGATAAAAAAACGCTCATGATTAACATGAGTGCGGGATATATTTTATATTTGAATACTAAATTTGTTAGTTTTTTCACAATAATCTCACCTACTTTCATTATAAAAGGTTTGTTAGAAATTTAAATTAATACGCTCATTCTTTTTTTGAGTATTTTGTTTCAATTATTAAAATAATTATTATGTCATACTTTGGTCCAGTGTTGATGATTAGGTTACCACCATATTAATTTAATATGCTATGATAATATGGTAATTTTGAAAAATGAAAGAATAAATAAATGTTTTACGAAAGTGGGTAAATTATGTTTTTACTTGAATTGATAAAAGGCATCATTTTAGGTATCGTCGAAGGACTTACTGAGTTCGCCCCTGTATCTTCTACAGGACATATGATACTAGTTGATGATATGTGGTTAAAGTCCACTAAATTTTTAGGTGAACAATCTGCGTTTACCTTCAAAGTTGTTATACAACTTGGGTCTGTCTTTGCAGCGGCATGGGTATTTCGTGATCGTTTCTTAGAAATATTACATATAGGTCATCATAAACCCGAAAATGAAGGCAGTGTTCAACGACGTTCCCAACCTAAGCGTTTGAACTTATTGCATGTATTAGTAGGTATGATTCCAGCGGGTATTTTAGGGTTCTTATTTGATGATTTAATTGAAAAATATTTATTCAGTGTTCCTACTGTAATGATTGGCTTATTCATTGGTGCAATCTACATGATTTTAGCTGATAAATATTCTGAGAAGGTTCAACACCCTCAAACAGTAGATCAAATTAATTATTTCCAAGCATTTGTCATTGGTATCTCGCAAGCTATAGCAATGTGGCCAGGTTTCAGTAGATCTGGTTCTACGATTTCAACTGGTGTATTTATGAAATTAAATCATAAAGCAGCATCAGATTTTACATTTATAATGTCAGTACCAATTATGCTTGCAGCAAGTGGTTTATCTTTACTAAAACACTATGAGTATATTCACTTAGCTCATGTACCTTTCTATTTACTAGGATTCTTAGCAGCATTTATAGTTGGTTTAATTGCTATTAAGACATTCTTACATTTAATAAATAAAGTTAAATTAATTCCATTTGCGATTTACCGAATCGTATTAGTTGTAATTATTGCAATCCTTTACTTTGGTTTTGGCATTGGCAAAGGAATTTGAAGCAACATTTGGATTTTTAATCCTTAGTGTTGCTTATGCAATGGACTCTGTTCATTGTAATCCTCTATTCACTTGGATTTTTAATCCTTAGTGTTGCTAACTTTAGATAGTACTCATTTAATAATTTTCAATAAACACTAGTAGGTTTATATTAAACTCGCTAGTGTTTTTTAGTTTTCCAAAATTAAATTATCGGTTTCCATTGATAACAATCGTTTAGTATGATGTATCATAGGGTATGGAAAAGAATAGTAAAATTAATGGAGGCAACGAGTATGGACAAAAAGAGACTCATTAAGACTTTAATCAATGTATTACCTATTGTTATTGTACCGTTAGTCGTTGAACGTAAACGTATTAAAGAACATCCTGATGTACGTAAAGCTACTGATGCTACAACTAAAGCTACATCAAAAGCTACTTCAACTATTTCAAACAAGGCTTCAGATGTTAAAGAATATGTGGGCGATAAAAAACAAGAATTTGATAACAAACGTGAATTGAAGAAAATCGCCAAAGAAAACGACCCTGCTTACATCGAGAAAAAAGGCGAAAAGCTAGCTAAACAAAATCGTAAAGAAGCAGAAAAAATGAATAAAAAACTTCAGAAAAATATTGAGAAACGTCATAAAGAAGAAGAAAAGCAACGTGAAGAAAATAAAAAGCAACGTATTAAAGATATGAAAAAATCTCAAAAGTACGAAGAAAAAGTAGGTCTTACTCCAGGCAAGTTGGACGATAAAACTGAGAAAAAAGGCGAAAAACTTGAAAAAGATAATCGTAAAGATGTAAAAAAATTAGATAAAAAGCTTCAAAAAAATATTGAAAAACGTCACAAACAAGAAGAAAAACAACAAGAAGCAGAGAAAAAGGCTAGAAAAAAAGAATTTAAAAAATATGATGATTACGTGGCTGGCAGCGTTGTAAAACAAAATAAAGAATCTGATAACACTCAAGGTTAGTTGTTAATGGTCAAAGTAATCATAGATGGAGATGCTTGTCCTGTTGTTAATTCAGTGATTGAATTAACTAAAGGGACAGGCATTTTTGTTAACGTTTTAAGAAGTTTTAGTCACTTTTCTCATCAAATTCAGCCTGAACATGTAAAAACTGTGTATGTTGACGATGGGACAGATGCTGTTGATTATAAAATTGTACAATTAGCTAGAAAGGAAGATATTGTCATTACTCAAGATTATGGCCTAGCTAGTTTACTTATAGACAAAGTACATATTGTAATGCATCATAAAGGAAGTATATATCGTGCTGATAATATTCAAACTCTGTTAGACCAACGTTATCTTAATGCACAAATTAGAAAGCAAGGTGGCCGACATAAAGGTCCTCCGCCTTTTACTAAGAATGACAGATTAAAATTTGAACAAACATTTACGAATGTTATTAAACAACTTTAGGAGGTCTCACATGATTAAAAGAATTGCAGTTTATTGTGGAGCAAGCAAAGGTAAAGATCCTTCATATGTAAAAGAAGCTTATGAGTTAGGAAAGTATATGGCAGAACAAGGCTACGAACTTGTATTTGGAGCTGGATCAGTAGGAATAATGGGTGCTATTCAAGATGGTGTCCTAGATCACGGCGGTAAAGCTATTGGTGTTATGCCTAGGATGTTAGATGAGCGAGAAATCACGAGTCAAAAAGTAAGTGAACTTATTTTAGTGGATTCAATGCATGAAAGAAAGAATAAAATGACAGAATTAGCAGATGCCTTTGTTATGGCTCCTGGAGGTGCTGGTTCTCTTGAAGAATTTTTCGAAATGTATAGCTGGGCGCAAATTGGTATTCATCAAAAACCTATAGGTGTCTTTAATTTAAATGGCTTCTTTGAGCCTTTACAAGCATTCATTGACCATATGATAAAAGAAGGCTTTATTGATAAAAAATATCAAAAATTAGCACCATTATTTGATACTAAAGAAGCGCTGTTAGAAGGTCTCAATAATTACAAACCACTTGGCGTACGTACATACGATTAAATAAATAACGCGTCTATAGGTTATTCTATAGACGCGTTTTGATATTAAAAAGGTTTCATCTTATTATGTTTGTATCGCAGTATGCGATTGGCTTTGAAGCACATTTAGAAATGGTACTTCAAAACCTAATCGCACTTGCGGGGGCAAGACAACGAAATCAATATTTACTGATTTCTGTCTCGCTCCCAATTGCACTAAGAACTACTAACCTTCACTTTGT